>NZ_BAAGRP010000011.1:0-281297 GCF_054782895.1 Promicromonospora xylanilytica | reverse complement strand
CCCTACACGCCGCTGCCCACCCGGTCCCGGCAAGCCTGGAAACCAACTAACCAGCTCTCCACCAAACCCGGGGCTTGACACAGGACCAGGCCCTCACCCGTGACCAGCGTCCCGTCGGTGACCGCGTCCTGCAGCACCCGGGTGACCACCGCGCGGGTGCGGGACCCGTCCGGGTCATCCACCGGGTCCGGGACATCCACCGGGTCCGGGACATCCACCGCGACGCTCTGCACGAACTGTTCCGGTGTCGTCGTCTCACCCGTACGGGTATCGATCAACCACGCCAACGCATCCGTACGCGTCTCGCTGGTCGGCGCGACCTGCGTCAACACCCGCACATGATCCACACCCACGGTTCCCGCGACCAACCGCTCCCGCGTCACCGGCAGCGACGTGACCAGGCGGCGGGCCATCAGCACGTCCTTACGCGCCGTCCCCGCCGAGACACCCTCACGCACCCGCAGCCAGGACGCGAACGTACGCGCCACACCACCCGACCGCCACGACCCTTCCGCCTCGATCCGAGGCAGCAGGGTGTATCGGACACCGTCCAAGCGGCCCGTCACCCGCCGGATCCGCGCATGCGCGTCGACCAACCGGCTCACACTGGGTGCGTCCCACCCTTCCAACACCTCCGGGTCAGTCAGGACCGTGAGGTCAGCTACCGCGTCCTCGATCCGCGCCAGCGCGTCCTCGACCGACCGGGCAGGAGGCAGACCACCAGGAGGCAGACCACCAGGGGCCGTCCCGTTCGTCGACTGCACCACCAGCACTCACCCCCCGCCCGTCGCCTGTTCGCTGATCCCATTATCTCGAACACTCGTACGGGCTGCAGGGCCAAACTGAAATCTGTGGATAACTCTTCATGCGCCCGCAGTAACGGCTCCTCTGCTCGTCGCCGTCCCGCCGTGCCATGGAGAAGTTCGCCGAGTACATCGCGAGCCCGGGGGCTCGGCGCGGCACGTCGCCGAGCATGTACGAGCGCGAGCGCCTCAGCTCGTTCCGGATGCCGAGGAGGGCATGAGCTACGGCATCGACGCGATGCGCGCGCTGACCGGCCGCCCCCAACAGACGGCCGCGCCCGCAACAGACCCCCGCAACAGACCCCGCATCAGACGGGCCATCCCGCAGCAGATGCTGCAGTCGCGGCACGGCCGTCACGTCCGACGCTCGCATATCGTCATCGGAGCATGACGCGAGAGCATGTCCTCATGACGGAACCCGATTCCTCGCAGCCCGGCAGCGCACAGACACCCGGCAGCTCACCGAAGGGCGACGCCCGGCTCGACGGCGCCGCGCTGGACCGGCTGCGTCCCCTCGCGTTCACGGTGGCCTACCGGATGCTGGGCAGCGTCACCGAGGCGGAGGACGTGGTGCAGGAGGCCCTGGTACGGCTCTCCCAGGCGGAGGGTGTGCGCAACCCCGACGCGTTCGTGACCACCGTGACGACGCGCATAGCGATCGACGTGCTGCGGTCGGCCCGGGTGCGGCGGGAGTCCTACGTGGGTGAGTGGCTGCCGGAGCCGCTGGTAGGCCCGGTGCAGTCGACCCTCCCCGTCGCGATGTCGGCCCCGCCCGCCGACGCCGCGGCGCACGCGGAGCTGGCCGACGACCTGTCGACGGCGTTCCTGGTGCTGCTGGAGACGCTGACCCCGGCCGAGCGCGCGGCGTTCCTGCTGCACGACGTGCTCGGCTTTCCGCACGCCGACGCGGCCGACGTCATCGGCACGAGCGAGGTCGCCGCACGCCAGCTGGCGTCGCGGGCCAGACGACGGATCGCGGGACGGCGGGACAGCTCAGGTGGGGGCCGGGCCGAGCGGGCGCGTGCCGACGAGCTCGTGACCAGATTCCTGGCGGCCTGCGAGGAGGGTGCGGTGGACTCGTTCCTCGAGCTGCTGGCCGAGGACGTGGTGCTCTCGGGCGACAGCGGCGGGAACGTGCCGCGGGGTATGTCGCTCGCCCGGCCGGTAGCGGGCCGGGTCACGGTCGCGCGGATGCTGGCGAGCTTCATGCGCCGGGGCGGGCCGTTCCGGTTCGAGCGGGCGCTGGTCGGTGGCGAGCCGGGGCTGCTCATCATGGCGGACGAGGCCCTGGGCGGCGGCCTGATCGGCACGTGGGCGTTCGAGGTCTCCGACGGGCGGCTCGCGGCGATCCGCGGCGTGATCAACCCGGAGAAGCTGTGGCACCTGGCGCCGTTGGCCGACCTGGACCGGATCCAGGCGTGGCTGAAGGGCCCGGGGCGGCGGACGGCGCGTTGACCGCGCCCGCCGCCGTGCGTCTCACGCGTCGGCGGACGGCGCCTCGGCGGACGGCGCGTCGCGCACGAACCACATCAGCACGAGGCCGACGAGCACGACGGTGACGATTCCGAGGGTGCCCCAGATGGTCGCGCCGGTCGCGACGATCGCGACGGTCCACAGGGAGCTCGACAGCCACGAGGTCGCGCGCCCGGTGGTGGCGTAGAGACCGAAGATCTCGGACTCCTTGCCCGCGGGGGTCACCCGGGCGAGGTAGGACCGGGACGCCGCCTGCGCGGGGCCGACGCACGCCGACAGGGTCAGCCCGCCGATCCAGTAGACGACGGGGCCGAGGTCGCGCAGGAAGACCACGGCGAGCCCCGCGACGACGATGACGCCGAGCGCGCCGAGGATGACCGACCGAGGACCGAACCGGTCGTCGAGGCGGCCGACGAGCACGGTGCTCACGCCGGCGACCAGGTTGGCCGCGATGCCGAAGACGATCACCTGGTCGGCGGAGAAGCCGAAGCTCACGCTCCCGATGATCGCGCCGAACGCGAAGACCCCGCTCAGCCCGTCCCGGTACACGGCGCTGGCCGCCAGGAACCAGAAGGTGCGCCGGGAGGTGCGCCACAGGGCCTGGATGTCACGGAAGAGCACGACGTAGCCGGCGAAGAAGCCGACCTTGGGCCGGCCCTTCGTGGGAGCGAGCTCCGGGACGAACGCGAAGATCGGCCACACGAACGCGAGCGCCCACAGTGCGCAGGCCACCGCGATGATGCGGAACGCGAGGCCGTTGTCGGTGGGCATGCCCCACCACTGGGAGCTGTTCGCGACCACGACGAGGAGGAGCATGAGGATGCCGCCGACGTAGCCGAGGCCCCAGCCGAGGCCGGACACCTTGCCGACGGTCCTTGGGGTCGCGACGGACACCATCATCGCGTTGTAGTTGACGCCGGCGATCTCGCTCAGCACGCTGCCCAGGCCGATCACGGCGGCGCCGAAGACGAAGTAGGCCGGGTCTGCCTCGACGAACCACAGCGAGAGCATGCACAGGACCATGCCCGCGGTGGCGCCCGCGAGCCAGGCCTTGCGCCGGCCGGTGGCGTCGGCGCGCTGTCCCAGCACCGGGGCGAGCAGGAAGATGAGCACGCCGGCGAGGGCGTTCCAGAAGCCCAGACCGCTGGTCAGCTCGGCGAGCCCACGCTGGTAGGCGGGGCTGTTCTCCCCGAGGGCCGCGACACCCGGTTCGAGGAACGACTCCGTGGTCAGGTACAGCGCGGTGAACACGAAGGTGAGGATCACCGTGTTGAACGGCTGGGTGCCCCAGTCCCACAGTGCCCAGGAGAAGACCTGGCGGCGTGGGATCCGCGCGCCCTCCTGCAGCTCCAGCCCCATCGTCGGGGTGGGCGGAGCGTTCGTCGTTCCGGAGGCCGGTACGTCGGGTCGGCGGGGGGCGTCGGTCATGGCCGCAGTCTGCCCGGATCACATGAAGCGTGGGCGCCGGGCCGGTCACGATCTCATACCGACCGCCGCCCGGCCCAGGCCGGACGACCGGTCAGAGTGCCAGGTTGTGCCGCCCGATCTGCGCGGTGCTCGCTACGCCCGCGAGCGCCATCGTGAGGTCGAGCTCGGCCAGGACGTGCTGGGTGACGGCGCGGACGCCGTCGGCTCCGGCGAGGGCGAGGCCGTAGACCCAGGGGCGGCCGAGGAGGACTGCGTCGGCGCCGAGGGCGAGTGCGGTGAAGACGTCGGCTCCGGTGCGGATACCGGAGTCGAACAGGACGGGGACGGGAGGCCCGGCCGGATCGGCGCCCGAGTGCGTGCGGACGGCGTCGACGATCGGGGCGAGGGTGTCGAGCGAGGCGACGGCGTTGTCGATCTGGCGTCCGCCGTGGTTGGACACGATGATGCCGTCGGCTCCGTGGTCGAGGGCGGCACGGGCGTCGTCGGGGTGCTGGATGCCCTTGACAAGGATGGGCAGGGTGGTGCGTCGGCGCAGCCAGGCCAGGTCTGTCCAGGTGAGGGTGGAGCGGGAGAAGACGTCGAGGAAGGTCTCGACGGCGGCGCGGGCGTAGGGCTGGGTCAGGTTGCGCAGGGTGGGTCCTGGGTGGTGCGCGGCCATGGAGAGCAGGGAGCGGACGGCGGCGATCGTGGGCCGGGCCGGTGCCTCGGCGGGTGGTGTCGCTTCGCGGACGCGTGCTTCGACGAGCTTCTGGAACGCGGGGTCGGTGAGGTACTGGGCGATGCCCTCCGCGCGGGCGAAGGGCAGGTAGCCGAGGTCGAGGTCCATGGTGCGCCAGCCGAGCACGTGGGTGTCGAGGGTGACGACCAGGGCCTCGCAGCCGGTGGCCTCGGCGCGGTTGACGAACGACTCGACGAGCGCGTCGTCGGAGGACCAGTAGAGCTGGAACCAGCGGGGGCTGTCGCCGAGGGCCGCCGCGGTGTCCTCCATGGGTACCGATGCCTGGGTGGAGATGACGACGGGCAGGCCGAGGTCGCGGGCGGCGTGGGCGAGCGCCGGCTCGGCGTTGCGTGGTGCGGCGTTGCGTGGTGCGGCCGGCCGGCCCGCGCCGGTGCGCTGGTGCTGTACTGCGAGCTCCAGCGCGCCGACGGGCGCGAACAGCAGGGGTGCGGGCAGGTCGCGGCCGAGCAGCGTGGTGGCCAGCGACCGCTCCCCCACGTCGACCATCTGCCGCGGCACGATCGGGTAGCGGCCGAACGCCTCCCGGTTGGCCGTGACGGTGCGTTGCGCCCCGGCACCCCCGGCGACGTAGGACCAGGCGGCACGGTTCATCCGCCGTCTGGCCGCGGTGGCGAGCGCGTCGGGGCTGGTGGGGACGACCGGCCGGCGGCCGTAGACCCCGTTGCGGTAGATCGACGACTGCACGCTCCGGCCGATATTTCGCATGCCGGACATCCTGCCATGGGGCTTCGCTCAGCCGGCCGGACCCATCCCTCCGAGGATGAGCCGACCGGGACCGCACCGGCCCGTCGTGCCGGGCACCGTCACCGGACCGGGCTACGATCCACTCGTGCCCGTACCGCCCCTGCCCGAGTCGCCGCAGGTCACGCACGGCTGGCGCACCGACCGCCTGCTCGGTGAACCGTTCGAGGAGACCCCGCTCGGACCCGCGACCCTGGTGCGCTACCCGCGACCGGCCGACGTTCCCGAGCCGCACGCCGCCGTCATCCACGTGCACGGCTACAACGACTACTTCTTCCAGACGCACCTGGCCCGCGTGTTCGCCGCGGCCGGCTTCGCGTTCTACGCCGTCGACCTGCGGGCCGCGGGCCGCTCACTGCAGCCCGACCAGATCCCGCACTTCGTGATGGACCTGCGCGAGCAGGCCACCGACATCGCGGCCGCCGCACGGGCCGTGCGTGCCCTCGAGCCCGGGCTGCCGCTCGTCGTGCACGCACACTCCACGGGCGGGCTCACCGCGGCCCTGTGGGCGCACGCGCACCGGAACGCGGCCGGTGCCGACGCCGGGCCCGACGCACTCGTGCTCGACTCACCGTTCCTCGACCTGCACGCCCCGCGCTGGAAACGGACCTTCGGCACGCGGGTGCTGGACACCGTCGGTCACCTCGCCGCGACCGCCGTCGTCAGCGAGGGCCCGTCCCGGTACGCGGAGCATCTGCTCGCCGCCAACGGCGGACGCTGGGAGTTCGACACCACGCTCAAGCGTCCGGAGGGTGTACCCAGCAGGGTCGCGTGGTTCGTCGCCGTGCGGCGCGGCCAGGCCCGGGTCGCCGCCGGACTCGACATCGCGTGCCCCGTGCTGCTCGCCCGGTCCGACTCGTCCGGTCCCGACACGCTCGACAACCCGCTGCTCGACGCGCAGGACACCGTGCTCGACGTGCAGCAGATGGCGGCGCTCGTGCCGTGCCTCGGGCTCGACGTCACCGAGCTGGTCGTACCGGGCGGCGTCCACGACCTGACGCTGTCGGCCGACGGACCACGCGAGGCCTACCTCGACGGCATGTTGGAATGGACGAGGACCCGGGTGGGCGCCGCCGTCGGTGCCCGCGACGCGACATAGGACCGACCAGCGCACGACCGAGACACGGCGCAGCACGAGACGCAGCACCGAGACGCAGCACCGAGACGCAGCACCGAGACGCAGCACCGAGATACGAGGGACAGCCAGTGACCTACTTCGAGGGGCCGTTCCAAGCCCTCGCCCACCGCGGATTCGCGCACGCCTCGGCCGGCACCGAGGGTCTGGAGAACTCGCTGGCGGCGTTCGGTGCCGCCGTCGACCTCGGCTACCGCTACGTCGAGACGGACGCGCACGGCACGTCCGACGGCGTGGCCGTCGCCCTGCACGACGAGTCCCTCGACCGCACCACCGACGGCACCGGCCTCGTCGCCGAGCTGCCCTGGTCCGAGGTCCGCGAGGCGCGCATCGCCGGCCGGGAGCCCGTCCCGCTCCTCGAGGACCTGCTGGGCGGCTGGCCGGCGCTGCGGGTCAACATCGACGTCAAGCACGTCTCCGGCGTGGGGGCCGTGGCCCGGGCCATCGAGCGGACGGGGTCCTGGGACCGCGTGTGCGTCACCTCCTTCGACGCCGCCCTGCGCCGCGGGACGGTCGGGCGGCTGTCCCGCCCCGTCGCGACGTCGGCCGGGCGTGCCGAGGTCAGAACGTTCCTCGCCGGGGTGCGTCTGCGCGTGCGGCCCTTGGTCCGGCGCGCGCTGCGCGACGTCGACGCGCTCCAGGTCCCGGTCGGCGAGGGGTCGATCACCGTGGTCGACGGCGCGACGATCGAGGCAGCGCACACCCTCGGCAAGAAGGTGCACGTCTGGACCATCGACGACCCGGACGAGATGGACACGCTCATCGACCAGGGCGTGGACGGGCTGGTCACCGACCGCGCCGACCTGCTCAAGGACCTCCTGATCGGGCGCGGCCTCTGGGAGTGACCGCACGCTCGGGAGTGACCGCACGCTCTGGGGTGACCGCACGCTGACAGGCCCGGCCGTCACTCACAGCCCACGCCGTCACCGTCCCGGTCCAGGTGCGAACCGTAACCAGGGTCCCCGCTGTACACGGGCGCGGCTCCGGCGGCCCGCGCCGCGTCGCAGTTGTCGTAGTACTCCGCGCTGCCCATCTCCGTGCCGCCCGTGTCCGCGGCGCCGTCGTCCGAGGATCCCCCGCCCGCGGCTCCGGCGAGGGCCGCGGCCTCGGCCGCCTCCACCGCTGCCTCGCGTTCGTCGACCTCTGACTCCCTCGTCGCGACCTGGTTCTCGGCGGTCCTGACCGCCTCCTCACGGCCTGTCACCTTCTCCTCCTTCTGCGCGACGGCGGCCTCCCTGGCCTCGAGGTCCTTCGCGTCCTCCGCGAGCTCGGCCTGGTCGGTCTCGAGCGTCTTCTGAGCACGCGTGAGCGTCTTGATCTCGGACCGAGCCGCCGCGGCACCCTGGTCCCCGCCCCCGACGCCGACGCCGACACCGACGAGGAAGACGACCACGCCCGCCGCCACCGCCCCGAGAACCCGCAGCGGCCTGCGGCGGGTCGTTCTCCCCGCCGCCTCGTCCGGGACGTCGACGACCACGGCATCGCTGCCGATCATCGCCGTGTCCGGTACGTCGACCCAGAGCTGCCATCCCGGCGGCACTCTTCCCGGGTCCGGCTCCCACGCCGGATCGGGGCTCCAGTCGACGGGCGGAGCGGGCCAGCCGGGTGGGAGGTTGTAGACCTTGCGCACGTGGGCACCTCTCGGTCGGCGCACGAACGGGCCGTGCGCGGCTTCCCCCTGTGCCTCGGACGGTAGGCCTCATCCACCCCGCAAGCGCTCAAAATGGGACAAGATCACCCTCGGTGTGCAGCGGTCGGGACCTTGCGCACGCGTCGGTGCCCGTCGAGAATCAGGTGATGAGCAGCTCGGACGGTGTTCCCGACGACCCTGCGCCGCGCCCGCCACGACGTGGTCGGCGCACCGTGCTGCTCGCCGCCGTAGCAGTCGCTGCCGGTGTCGCCTCGACGGGAGTCGTGCTCGCAGCCACGGCGCACGACGCGACCCCGCGGGGCGGGGCCGCGCCGTTGCAGCCTTTCGCGACGCCCTCGCTGTCGTTGGCCCCGCCTGGGCAGCCCCCGTACGGGCGCGTCCCGGTCCCGGACCCGGAAGCAGGTCTGGACCCGGGCGAGCTGCGGCACGCCCCGATCGGTGACGCGACGGTCGAGTGGATCGACAGGCTACAGACCGCGGTGCAAAGCGACCCGGACTTCGGCTCCGTGGCGATCTCCGAGGACCGCACCACGGTCACGGTCACCTGGTTCGGCGACCCGAGCGCGACCCTGCGCGAACAGATCGACGCCGCCCCCGAGAAGCTGCGGGTCGTCGTCCAGGCCGCGGCGTTCCGCCCCGCGGAGCTGCAGAAGCTCGTCCTGGAGGCGATGCGACCCGGGCTGATACCCGGCATCCGGGTCACGACCGGCAGCCCCGAGAACGACGGCTCAGGTCTCCAGTTCACCATCGAGGAACTGCCCGCCGGGCAGTCCCTCGACGACGTCGGCCGTGACCTCGCTGCCGCCCTCGGCCGCACCGACGTACCGGTCTCCGTCGAGGTCAGCGGACCGATCATGCCCATCGCCGGCGTCGGCTGACAGCCCGGGGACCCAGCCCGGGACTCTCAGCCCAGCGTCAGCGTGACCGGCGTGCACGGCCCCTTCGCCGGGGGCTCCTTGGACACCTCCGCGTAGGCGGCGGCCAGGATCGTCGGATCGGGCCCCTCCAGGCGCACCGGCTTGCCGATGTCGTCCAGCACGACGAACCGCAGCAGGTCACCGCGCGTCTTCTTGTCGCGCCGCATCGCGGACAGCAGCTGGTCCCAGCGGTCGCCCCGGTAGTGCACCGGCAGCCCGAGCGAGGACAGGATGGCGCGGTGCCGGTCGGCGACGTCGTCGGGCAGCTTGCCCGCCATCCGCGCGAGCTCCGCGGCGAAGACCATGCCCACGCTCACCGCGGCACCGTGCCGCCACTGGTAGCGCTCGGCGAGCTCGATGGCGTGCCCCAGGGTGTGCCCGTAGTTCAGGATCTCGCGCAGGCCGGCCTCCTTGAGGTCCTCGCCGACGACCTGGGCCTTGACCCGGACCGAACGCTCGACGAGCTCGGCCACCACGGCCCAGGTCTCGTCGGTGGCGTCCGCGCCGGCCCAGCCCCGCAGCTCGTCGACGTGCGCCTCGACCAGGTCGAGGATCACCGGGTCGGCGATGAAGCCGGTCTTGACCACCTCGGCCAGCCCTGCGACGAGGTCCCACTTGTCGAGCGAGCCGAGCGCCGCCAGGTCGCACAGCACACCGGCCGGCGGGTGGAAGGCGCCCACGAGGTTCTTGCCCTCGGACGTGTTGATGCCCGTCTTGCCGCCCACCGCGGCGTCGACCATGGCGAGCAGGGTGGTCGGCACGTGTACGACGCGGATCCCGCGCAGCCAGGTGGCGGCCACGAAACCAGCCAGGTCGGTCGTCGCTCCCCCGCCGACGCCGACGATCGCGTCCGAACGCGTGAAGTCCAGCTGACCGAGCAGGCCCCACAGGAACGCCGCGACCTGGGGCGTCTTGGCCTCCTCCGCGTCGGGCACCTCGGCCACGAACGCCTCGTAGCCCGACGCCTTGAGGTCCTCCGCGATCGTGTCGGCCGTCGCGGACAGCGCGGCCGGGTGGATCACCATCACCTTGCGGGCGGCGCCCACCAGCGACGGCAGCTCGCCCAGCAGGTGGCGGCCGATGACGACGTCGTACGGCGCGTCGCCCCGCACGGTGATCCGTGTCGGAGCGCTGTCGGTGCTCACGTGGTGCTCTCCTTGTCCTTCGGGTCCTTCGACTCCCGCCGGTCCTGCGGGTCCTGGGCGTCCACCAGGTTCTTCGGGTCCACCAGCTCGGGAACCTCCTGCGCGAGGCCCAGGGCCTCGATGATCTCGGTCGCCACCTGCTCGCCGGGCCGCTCGCTCGACACGATGGTCAGCGTGGCGAGCCGCTCGTAGGTGGGCCGTCGCTGCGTCATCAGCTTCTGCCACTGCGCACGCGGGTTGCCGAGCAGCAGCGGCCGCGCCTGGTTCATGCCGACACGCTGGGCGGCGATCGCCAGCGGCACGTCCAGGAACACGACGTGGCCACCGTCCGCCGCGTACTTCTCGAGCGCGTCCTGGGTGGCGGCGTTCATGACCGCGCCGCCGCCGAGCGACAGCACGCCGTCGTGCTCGGCGAGGGCCGCCAGCACCGCATCGCGCTCGAGCTCGCGGAACCGGGGCTCGCCGTCGTCCACGAAGATCTCGCTGACCGGCTTGCCCGCCGCCGTCTCGATGTCGGCGTCGGTGTCCCGGACCGTGACGCCCAGGCCTGCCGCGAGGATGCGCCCCACCTTCGACTTGCCGGATCCTGGCGGCCCGATCATGACCGCGACGGGCCCGCTCACCGCAGCAGGTCCGGGATCGCGGCGACGTAGGACCGCAGGTTGCGGCGCACCTCGGCCACGGAGTCGCCACCGAACTTCTCGCACGCGGCCTCGGCCAGCGTGAGGGCGACCATCGCCTCGGCGACCACGGCGGCGGGCGGCACGGCGCACACGTCGGACCGCTGGTGGTGCGCGGTGACGGGTTCGCCGGTCGCGGTGTCGACGGTCGGCAGGGCGCGGGGAACCGTCGAGATCGGCTTCATCGCGGCGCGGACGCGCACGATCTCGCCGTTCGACATGCCGCCCTCGATGCCGCCCGCGCGGTTGGTGGTGCGCTCGATGCCGTCGGCGCCCCGCACGATCTCGTCGTGGGCCGCCGTGCCACGGCGGCGCGCGGTGCGGAAGCCGTCGCCCACCTCGACGCCCTTGATCGCCTGGATGCCCATGAGGGCCGCGGCGAGGCGCGCGTCGAGCCTGCGGTCGCCCTGCACGTAGGTGCCGAGGCCGGACGGCACACCGTAGGCGAGCACCTCGACCACACCGCCGAGGGTGTCGCCGTCCCGCTTGGCCAGGTCGATCTCCTCGACCATGAGCTTCGAGGACGCGGCGTCGAAGCAGCGCACCGGGTCGGCGTCGAGCGCGGCGACGTCGTCGGGGGTCGGCGCCGCTGCGTCGTCGGGCGCCGCCGCCTCGCCGATGGCGACCACGTGCGACACCAGGCGGATGCCGAGCGCCTGCTCGAGGAACTTCGCGGCGGCCACGCCGAGCGCGACGCGGGCCGCGGTCTCGCGGGCCGAGGCGCGCTCCAGCACGGGCCGGGCGTCCTCGAAGCCGTACTTGCGCATGCCGACCAGGTCGGCGTGCCCGGGGCGCGGGCGGGTGAGCGGGCGGTTGCGGGCCACCTCGCGCTCGTCACCGGTGCCCGCGTCGACCAGCAGCGCCTCCGGCGGCACCGGGTCGGCCGACATGACGTCGGTCCACTTGGGCCACTCCGTGTTGGCGATCTCGATCGCGAGCGGGCCGCCCTGCGTGATCCCGTGGCGCAGCCCGCCGACGACGCGCACCTGGTCCTGCTCGAACTTCATGCGTGCGCCCCGGCCGTACCCGAGACGCCGACGCGCGAGCGCGTCCTGTATGTCCGATGTGGTCAGCTCCACCCCGGCGGGCAGACCTTCCATCATCCCTACCAGGGCAGGACCGTGCGACTCACCCGATGTCAACCAACGCAGCATGCTCGGATTCTTTCACGCGTGACACCCACTCGGCGCCCGCTGTCCACAGGCCGTCAGCAGAGCGCCGTCAGCCCAGCGCCCGAGAACCCAGCGCCGTCAGCCCAGTGCCGCGCGCAGCGCCTCGTCCATCGCCGCCAGCGGCGCGGGACGTCCCGTCATCAGGCGCACCTGCTCGGCGGCCTGGTGCAGCAGCATGCGCTCCCCGCCCACGGCGTCGGCCCCGAGCGCGGCCCACGCCGTCTGCAGGGCGGTGGGCCGAGGGTCGTAGACGACGTCGAGCAGCACGCCGCGGGGCTTCTCCCCCGTGCCCGTCGACAGGTCGGTCAGCAGGGGCGCCCAGGTGTCGGCCGCGTGCTTCGGCGTCGTGGAGACCACGACGTCCGCCGCCGCGAGGGCCGACGTCGTCGCGCGCTCGTCGAACACCTCGAACGACGGGCTCACGCCCATTCGCGCCACGGCCTCACGCAGCGGCCCGATCCGGTCGAGGGACCGCACGAAGACCCGCCGCGAGGTGCAGCCGAGCTCCGCGACCGCCGCGAGGGCCGACGCCGCCGTGGCTCCCCCGCCCAGGACGACGGCGTCGCCGGCACGACGGGCGCCGAGGCCCTCGCGCAGCGCCGCGACGATGCCGTGCACGTCGGTGTTGGTGCCCGTCGTCGAGCGGGCGCCGCGGCCGGCACCACCGACCGTGGAGAACAGCACGGTGTTCACCGCGCCCACCGCCTCGGCGAGGGGCTCCACGTGGTCCAGCAGGGGGATGATCGCGTGCTTGAGCGGCATGGTCAGGCTCAGGCCGGCCCAGTGCGGCTCCAGGCCCCGCAGGAACCCCGGCAGGGTGTCCTCGGTGACGTCGTGGACGCCGTACTCCCAGCCGTCCAGCCCCAGGGCACGGTAGGCCGCGCTGTGCAGCACCGGGGACAGGGAGTGGGCGACGGGGTGGCCGAGCACTGCGGCCCTGTGCGTGGTCGTGGTGCTCATGATCAGTAGCCGTTCTCCGCTGCCCAGGCCTGGTACTCGTCCTTGAAGACCAGGAACTCGTCGTAGCTGTCGGTGAACTTCGTCTCCTGCGAGTCGAGGTTCACCGTCACGTACCACCGCCACGGCCCTTCGGGCGCGTTCAGGACGGCTTCGAGCGACGCCATGCTCGGTGCACCGATGGCGGTCGGCGGCAGCCCCGCGACCACGCGGGAGGCGTACGGGAACGACTCGTCGTTGAACTCGTCCCTCGTGATCTCGTGCGACGGCTTCTTGCGGCCGTAGGAGTCGATCGCGTCCAGGCCGAGCGGCTCGTCCGCCGCGAGCCGGTTCTCGATGACCCGGGCGACCTGGCCGCGGTACTCGTCCGGTGCCTCGCGCTCGACCAGCGACGCCTTGATGACCAGCTCGTTGCGTTGGTCGGCCGGCACGCCCAGCTCCTCGAGCTCCTCCACGGTCAGGGCGACCGCCTCCTTCAGGACGTCCGCCGCGCTCGTGTTGTCGGGCGTGACGTCGTACGAGTTCGCGGCCAGCCAGCCCTCCAGCTGCCCGCCGGCCTCAGGGGGCAGGCCCAGCGCCTCGGTGTCGGCCACGGCCGCCTCGACGTCCGCCTGCGGCCAGCCCTGGTCGATCATCGTCTGCTGGATCTGGGCCACGGTGTGGCCCTCGACGATCGTCAGACCGCTCCGGTCCACCTTGTTCTGCGCCAGCAGCTCCACGGCTGAGGCGGCGCTCATGCGCAGCTTCATCTCGCGGGTGCCCGGCTGGATCGCGCTCGCGTCCGGGTTGGCGTTGAACGCGTGGACGAAGGCGTCGGCGCTGGCGACCACGTCTTGCTCCGCGAGTGCCACGCCGATCGTGTGCCCGTTGCCCTGCGGCACCTCGACGGTGACCGGCTCACCGCCGGTGCCCTCGTAGTCGGGGGCGGCAAAGGGCGTGCGCAGACCGAAGAGGTACCCGTCGTTCAGCACGGTCCACCCGGCCAGGGCACCGACGGCCACGAGGGCGGCCACCACCGCGACGATCACGGGTCGCCTCGACCGCCTGGACCGCCTGTTCGACCGCCTGTCGCGCCGGCTGGTGTGCACGTCCCGATCCCCTCGTCCGCCGCGAGAGCCGCTGGCGTGCCGCGGTGGCCCCTGGTAATTCACTCCGGGCAGGGCCTCGGTCACGCTCGCTCCATCCTCTGCACTGCCTGGATCTCTGGTCGATCCACGCCTGGTCTCGGGCCGGGCGCGCGACGCCGCGATCGCATGTCACGATCCCATCACAGCCCGGATGCCGCGAACGCTACCCCGATCCGTACATTCCCGGCCAACTCCCGGGATTCACGGCCCGGGAGCATCAGGAGCCCCCGCGACCTGCGAATTCACCCGTTCGCTTCCTCCCAGGCCCGCAGTTCCTGGACGTACTCCTCGTGCTGCGGCTGGGTCTCGGAGAACTTGGTCTCCCCGGTGTCGAGATTGACCGTGACCCAGAACTTCCAGGCGCCCGGTGCCGGGTTCAGCACCGCGTCGATCGACACCTCGCCCGGGTTGGCGATGGGGCCGGGCGGCAGGCCCTCGTGCTGGTAGGTGTTGTACCGGTTCTTCTCGTCGTTGAGGTCGTCCCGCGTCAGCTCGGTGCCCGGCTTGCCGGCCCCGTACGCGACCGACGCGTCGATCTGCAGGATCATGTCGTCCTCGAGCCGGTTCTCGATCGCACGCGCGATCTTGGGCTTGTCCTCGGCATGCAGGCCCTCGCGCTCCACGAGCGAGGACTTGATCAGCACGGCCTGCCAGTCGGCCTCCGGCACGTCCTTCTTCCGGAGCAGGGACGTGGTCCGGCCGACCATGCGCGACAGGAGGTCGGCGGCGGTGTCGTCCGGCTTGATCATGTAGGTGTCGGGGTAGAGCCAGCCCTCGACCTCGCCGTCGGCCTGCTTCGGCAGCCCGATCTCGGCGGGCTTCTTCAGCGCGGCCGCGAAGTCCTTGGCGGGCAGGCCCGTGACCTGCACGGCACGCTCCACGATCTGGTCGGCCGTGTAGCCCTCGGGGATGGTGAGCCGCAGGTCCACGGTGTCGTTCTTCACGAGCAGCGCCACGGCGTCCCTGGCCGGCATCTCCTCGAGCATCGTGTGGGTGCCCGGCCGGATCAGCACCGAGTCCGGGTTCGCCTCGAACGCCTTCGTGAAGGCGGAGACGCTCGCGACGACACCGGCCTCGTAGAGCGACTCCCCCATGGCGGTGCCGGTGGCGCCCTCCGGGATCTCGACGTCGACCTGGTCGCCGCCCGGCCCCGCGAAGTCCTTGGACTGGAGGGGGTTGGTCAGGCCGGTCAGGGAGTCGAGGTTCATCCAGACGGCGTAGCCGGAGCCGCCGACCAGCACCAGGGCCACCAGCAGCACGACGAGCGAACGTCCGTGCCGGTTGCGTCTGCGCCGCCGCTGGGCGCGCCTGCTGGATCTCGGTTCGGGGAAAGCGGGGTCTGCCTGGTTACGCGGGGGCGCCGTGAAGAGGTCCGTCACCGGAGACTCACTGTCCTTCGTCGGGGGGTCCACTGGGTCGGTCGTGCGTGTCGTGCACGGTCCGCGCCTCGACGAGCTCGCCGGCGCGCTCCCCCTTCGCCCGCTCCGCGTCGAGTGCAGATTGCAGAATGATAACGGCTGCGGCCTGATCAATCACGGACCTGTGCCGCTTACTTTTCCGGCCCGCCGCGTGCAGCGCCTGGTGCGCCGAGACGGTGGTCATCCGCTCGTCCACGAGACGGACCTCCGCGTCCTCGCCCGCCGCCGCCAGAGCGGACACCAGGCGGGCCGCGAAGGACCGCGCGTCGGCCGTCGCGGCACCCTCCTTGCCGGACAGGTGCCGCGGCAGCCCCACGTAGACGACGGCGGCGAAGCGCTCCGCCGCCTCGGCGACGATCCGTGTCACGTCGGCGGTGGTGCCCTCAGCGCTCCGGACGGGCCGCTTGCCCCCGCCGGACCGCTGACCGGGCTGCTTACCGGGCTGCTTGCCGGAACCGGCGAGCACCCGCGGCACCGTCTCCACCGGGGTGGCGACGAGGCCGTCGGGGTCGCTGGCGGCGAGCCCGATCCGGGCCATGCCGACGTCGATCCCGAGCCGGGCCCCCCGTGGGAGGCCCGGCTCGGCGCCTGCGGGCACGGACACCGTCAGGCGCCGACGGCGGCCAGGCGCACGCTCTCGGCGATCCCCGCCAGCGCCTCGCCCAGCTTGGCCGGGTCGGTGCCGCCGCCCTGGGCCATGTCCGGCTTGCCGCCGCCACCGCCACCGAGCGTCTGCGCCGCCGTGCGGACCAGGTCGCCGGCCTTGTAGCCCGCCTCGCGCGCGGCGGCGTTGGTCACGACCACCACGACGGGGCGGCCGCCCGACACACCGCCGGCGGCGGCCACGACGGGCTCGGCCTCACCGAGGCGGCCCCGCACGTCGAGCACGAGGGCGCGCAGGTCGTCGGCCTGGGCCTCGCCGGCGTCGTGCGCCACGACGCGGACGTCGCCCACCCGGGGGGCCTCCGCGGCGAGTCTGCCCGCGGCGGCCAGGAGCTGGCCCTGACGCACGGCGGCCAGCTCCTTCTCGGCCTCCTTGAGCCGGGACACCAGCGCCCCCACGCGGTCCGGGAGCTCCTCGGCGCGGGTGTTCAGCAGCCCCGTGAGCTGGCCGACGAGGGCGTGCTCCTTGGCCTGGAAACCGTAGGCGCCGTCACCGACCAGAGCGTCGACGCGGCGCACGCCCGAACCGATGGACGACTCCCCCAGCAGCGTCACGCGGCCGAGCTGACCCGTCTGCCGGACGTGCGTGCCCGCGCACAGCTCGCGCGACCAGTCGTCACCGATCGAGACCACACGCACGACGTCGCCGTACTTCTCACCGAAGAGCGCCATGGCACCGGCCTCGCGGGCCTTGGCGATCGGCATCAGCTCGTCGGTCACCTCGAGGTTGTCGGCGAGACGCACGTTGACGCGCTCCTCGATCTCCGACAGGGCCGACGACGGCACGGCCGACGGCGAGCGGAAGTCGAACCGGATACGGCTCGGCGCGTTCTCGGAACCGGCCTGCGTGCGGTCGGGGCCCACCAGCTCGTGCAGGGCCTTGTGGATCATGTGCGTGGCCGAGTGGGCCCTGCTGATGGCCTTGCGCCGGTCCGTGTCGATCTGCGCGGTACCCGGGTCGCCCAGGGCCACCGTCCCCTCGACCAGACGACCACGGTGCACGCTCAGGCCCTTGACGGGGCGCTGCACGTCGTCGACCTCGATGGTCGCGCCACCGTCGAGCACGATCGTGCCGTGGTCGGCGAGCTGGCCACCGGCCTCGGCGTAGAACGGGGTGCGGTCGAGGATGACCTCGACCTCGGCGGGGGCCGAGACCGCCGGGGCGGGCACGCCGCCGCTCAGCAGGCCGGCCACACGCACGGAGGCGTCGGTCTGGGTGTATCCGAGGAACTCGACCGGGGCCGTCAGCTCCTTCTCCAGGGCCTCGTAGGCGGCGACGTCGGCCCCGCCGGTGCGCTTGGCGAGGGCGTCGGCGCGGGCGCGCGAACGCTGCTCCTGCATGAGCGAGCGGAAGGCGCGCTCGTCGACCTGCACACCCTGCTCGGCGGCCATCTCGAGGGTGAGGTCGATCGGGAAGCCATAGGTGTCGTGCAGCTGGAAGGCGGCCTCGCCCGGCAGGACCAGGCCCCGGTCGCCCGTGCCACCCTGGTCGGCGGCGCGCCGCTTGAGGCTCGTCACGGCGTTGTCCAGGATCGTGGTGCCGGAGACCAGCGTGCGCCGGAAGGCCTCCTCCTCGGCGTAGGCCACCGCGGAGATCTGCTCGAAGTTCTCGGCGAGCTCCGGGTAGGACGGCGCCATGGCGTCCTTCGAGACCGGCAGCAGGGACGTCAGGGCGAGGCCGTCGACCCCGAGCAGGCGCATCGCGCGCACGGAGCGGCGCAGCAGACGGCGCAGCACGTAGCCGCGGCCCTCGTTGGACGGGCGGACGCCGTCGCCGATGATCATCAGGGACGAGCGGACGTGGTCGGCGACGACGCGCATGCGTACGTCGTCCTCGTGGTTGTCGCCGTACTTCTTGCCGCTGAGCTTCTCGGCGGCCTCGATGACGGGGAAGACCTCGTCGATCTCGTACATGTTGTCCTTGCCCTGCAGCAGGAAGGCAACACGCTCGAGACCCATGCCGGTGTCGATGTTCTTGTTCTCGAGCTCCCCGAGGATCCGGAACTCCTCCTTGGACCTCACCTCGTCGATCTCGTACTGCATGAACACGAGGTTCCAGATCTCGACGAAACGGTCACCGCCCTCGTCGACCAGCGGCCCGCCGTCCGGCCCGTAGGCGGCACCACGGTCGTAGAAGATCTCCGAGCACGGGCCGGCCGGGCCCGGCTGGCCCGTGGACCAGTAGTTGTCCTTCTTGCCGAGCCCCTGGATGCGCTCGTCGGGCAGCCCGACGATGTCCTTCCAGAGCTGCCTGGCCTCGTCGTCCTCGTGGTAGACCGTGACCCACAGCAGGTCCGGGTCGATACCCAGCCTGCCGTCGTCCAGCGAACCGGTCAGGAAGTCCCAGGCCATCCGGATGGCGTCGGCCTTGAAGTAGTCGCCGAACGAGAAGTTGCCGTTCATCTGGAAGAACGTGCCGTGGCGCGTCGTCTTGCCGACGTCGTCGATGTCGAGCGTCCGCACGCACTTCTGGACGCTCGTCGCGCGCTTCCACGGCGGCGTCTGCTGCGCCGTCATGTACGGGATGAAGGGCACCATGCCCGCGATGGTGAACAGCGTCGACGGGTCCGGCGAGATCAGCGACGCAGACGGCACCACCGCGTGACCCTGAGCTTCGAAGTAGTCGAGCCAACGCTTGCGGATCTCGGCGGTGCGCATGAGGTCAGTGGTCCTTCTTCTCGGTCGTACGGGAACGGGGCGCGAGACACGTAAGGCTTCTTACGTGGCGCAGGTCCTATTCTGCCGCTCCAGGAGGGGCAGACGGAAACTGAAAGGTGCGGCTGAACGGTCCGGGCAGGCGCTACAGCTCGTGGCGCGGGAGCTCGCCCCGCAGGGACGCCATGAGCTGGGCCTCGCGCTCGGCGCGGGCCGTGGTGAAGTCGGACCGGAACGAGTGCGCCATCCGGCCCAGCCGGACGCCCGCGTCGTCCACCGCGGCCGCGGCGCGCTCGCTCACGGCCTCCGGCGTGTACCGGGCCACGACCTGGCGGCCCTTGCGGATGACGACGACCGTGACCGCCACGCCGACACCCACCCAGAACAGGCGGCGGATCATGCGCCGGCCCCGGTGGCGCTCGCGTTCGGGTCGGTGTGCTTGCCGGCCCGGCCCTTGGCCTGGCCGAACGCCTGGCGCACGCCGTAGGAGAAGGCGGCGACCTTGACGAGCGGCTTGCCGAGCGTTGCGGCGTACAGCCCCGTCAGGGCGGACACGTTCTCGCTGACCGACGCCGCCGACGTGGTGATCGTGTCGACCTTGACGAGCTGCGTGTTCGCGGACGCGACGGTGCTCGCGGCCTCGTCGAGGATCGGGACGGAGTGCTCGGTGACGTCCCGCACGCTCGATCGCGCCTCGTCGAGGAGCTTGCCCAGCTTCCACAGGGGAACGGCGAGAAAGCCCACCAGGAGCACGAACGCGATCGCCGCGATCAGTCCCGCCACGTCTCCGAGGTCGCCGAGGGTCATGCGCAAGCTCCTTGCCTGAAGGTCCGCTGGTGGTCAGCTGAGGTCCGGCCCGGTCGGACTGCGACCCGTCGGCACGGAACCGTTCGCCACCCTATCCCGGACGCCGCCGCCGGCGCCGCCCGGCGCCAGCGCGCCGCGAGAACGGGCCCCCTGCACAGCAGGACGCCCCGCCGGCGCCGAAGCGCGGACGGGGCGTCCTGGACTGCTGAGCAGACTGGATCAGCGAGCGTAGAACTCGACGACCATCTGCACGTCGCAGGTCACGGGGACCTCGGCGCGCTTGGGCGCACGGGTCAGCGTGGCCGACAGCTTCTCGATCTGCACGTCGAGGTAGCCGGGGACGGCGGGCAGCACGTCGCGGTGCGCACCGGCGGCCGCGACCTGGAACGGCACGGTGGCCTGGCTCTTCGGCTTGACCTGGATGGTCTGGCCCGGCTTCACGCGGAACGACGGGCGGTCCACGATCTTGCCGTCCACGAGGATGTGGCGGTGCGTCACGTGCTGACGCGCCTGCAGGATGGTGCGGCCGAAACCGGCACGCAGCACGACCGAGTCGAGACGCGTCTCCAGGTCCTCGACCATGACCTCACCGGTCAGACCGGCCTGCTTGCGGGCGTTCTCGTACACCTTGAGCAGCTGCTTCTCGCGAAGCATGTACTGCGCGCGCAGACGCTGCTTCTCGCGCAGACGCACCGCGTAGTCCGACTCGGTGCGACGGCGGGCACGGCCGTGCTCACCGGGCGGGTAGGGGCGCTTCTCGAAGTGCTTGACGGCCTTGGGCGTGAGCGCGAGGCCCAGCTTACGGCTCAGGCGCACCTGACGGCGCGCACGGGTCACAGAAGTCACTGTGATGTCCTGTCCTGTAGTGAGTGAAGGTCACACCCGGGCACGGCTCTCCCGTGGAGGGAGACCACACCGGGTGCGGGACCAGCCGATGGAACGTGGCGACCGGATCGGTGATCCGGGCATCGCGTCCGCGGGGCCGAGGTCCCAGGGAGCTGCCACAGGCAGCCCCAACATCCTAGCGCACGCGGGCACCCCGGCCCGCCCCGCGGACTTTCCTTGCGTTCGCTCACCGAACACAGCAGGCTGACCTGCACGGACGCACGTGTCCAGACACCCCCCGCGACGTCACGGCCCAACGCACAGGTTCGCCGACCTCGATGGAGAGCTGTTGCCCACACTACGCTCGACGGCCGCCGTGACCGGGGCCCGCGTCCTCGGCCTCGGCGAGGCGCTCGACCACCTGGACCAGGTCGTACGGCAGACGGGCCGTACCCGCTCGACCGCCGTGAGCTGCTACCTCGTCACCGGGTGGGCGGGAACCGGCAAGAGCAGGGCGCTCGAGGCGGCGCGCGCCGCGGCGGCCTGCCTGCGCATCCCGGCACCCAGCGCCGCGGCGCTGCTCTCCGACCCGGAGATCCCGCTGCGGACCCTGTTCCGGGTGCTCCACGACCACTGCCTCGCGCACCTCGCCGGCGACCGGCTCGCGCGGATCCGGTGGGTCGACGGCGAGGCCGGCGCACGCCTCGACCTCCTGGAGCGCCTCAGGGGCCTCCTGGCGGACCTCGCCGCCGGCACACCCCTGCTGATCGTCATCGACGACTTCCACCTCGCCGACCGGTCGAGCGCGTCTGCGGTGCACCACCTGGTCTCCGAGCTGCGCGGGGCCCCGGTCCTGTGGCTGCTCGGCGGCCGACGACGGCCCGCCGACGACGGCCCGGACAACTTCGCCGTGTTCGACGACCTGCCCGTGGCAGAGCTGAGCCTGCGCCCGCTGGGCGCGCCCGAGATCGACCGCCTCTACGGGGACCGGGTCGGGCTGCTCCCCGCAGCCCTCGCCCGGCGCGTGCACACCGAGTGCGACGGCAACGCCTACCTCATCGAGACACTGATCGGCCTCGGCCGGTCGGCCGGGACAGGGGCGGCGCGCGGGCCCGGCGTCCCCGAGCACGTCGCCACCGCCGTGGCCACCCGCTGGCTGGCCGGCCTGTCGGTGGACACGCGGACCCTGCTCAGGAACGCCTCCGCCTTCCCGGGGCGGATCGACCTGAGCCTCCTGGGCGAGCTCACCGGCCAGCGCTCGATCGGGGTGACGCGCTCGGTCGAGGAGGCGGTGGCGGCCGGCGTCCTGACCGGCACGAGCCGCACCCTCCGGTTCCGCAGCGAGCTGGTCAGACGGTCCGTCCACCGGAGCCTGTCCGAACATCGCAGGCGTACGCTCGCCGACGCGCTGCGGTCGGCGGTACCCGCCCCGGACGCCCCGCCGCGGCACGACCCCGCCGTCACCGCGGGGCTCACCGAGGCGGAGCTGAAGGTCGTGTGGCTCGTCGTGACCGGCATGACCAACAAGTCGGTCGCCCGCACGCTGGGTCTCTCCCCCCACACCGTGGACACCCACCTACGGCACGCCTTCGTCAAGCTCGGGGTCCGCAGCCGCACCGAGATGGCCAGGACGATCATGCTCCAGGGCCGCGGCTCCTGACACCCGGCGGCGCCTCGGTCCGGTGTCACGTCGGTCCGTCGCCGCGTCGGTCCGGCGCCACGTCAGTCCAGCGCGACGGACTGCGCGTGCCGGAACGTGTTCGTCGGGTCCCACCGCCGCTTGACCTGCTGCAGGCGCTGGTAGTTCTGCTTGTAGTACAGCTCGCTCCACGGCACGCCGGAGGTGTTCCAGCGCTCGTCGCCGAGGTCCGTGTCCGGGTAGTTGATGTAGCAGCCGTCCGTCACGTCGCCGGGCACCGGCACGCCTCCGGTGTCGGCGAACAGGTCCCGGTACAGCTCGCGGGTCCAGCGCACGTTGGCGTCGTCGTCACCGGGATCGGTCCAGAACGACTGCACGAGCAGCTTCAGCACGCTGTCGCGCTGCGCGACGGCGGTCGCCGTCGGGTCGACGGCGTTGATCCGGCCGCCGTACCCGAACAGGACCACGCCGGCGTCCGGGTTGGCGGGAGCGGCCCCGGTCAGGTGGTCGTGCAGCACGGCGGCCTGCCGCCCGGTGAGCCCACGGCGGAAGTACGCGGCCTTGTGGTCGGCGCGGCGCGTCGGGTCCGTCAGCGCGGGGGTGTTGGTGCCGAGCAGTCGCACCGCGTGCAGCCAGGGCAGGCGGCGCGCCTCGGCCAGCTCGGGCAGTGCCCCGATCTCGAGGACGGGCTCGGTCACGGGCCGCGCCGCGAGGCCGACGCCGCCCAGCACCTCGGTGAAGAACCGGTCGATCCGCTCCGCCGCCCCGGCCTCGTCGCCGTCCGTCTGGGCGAGCAGCGCGACCGCCCCCGCGCTGCTGTGGTTCAGCGCGAGGATCGCCGACAGCCCGCCCGCCGCGGCGTCCGGGCCGCTGTTGGCCTCGTGCCACCTGCCGTAGTTCCCCACAAGCCGGACGAACCGGTCCCTGTCCAGCCCGGCCCAGTCCACGGCGACCGCCCGCAGCAGCACCGTGGACGGCGGCCGGGGCAGCAGGTCGGCGGGGTCGCCCGGCGACCGCAGCAGGTAGCGGGTCACGACGCCGAAGTTCCCGCCTCCCCCGCCCGTGTGGGCCCACCAGAGGTCGCGGTGCCGCGTGCGCGTGGCCCGGACCTGACGGACCGACCGGTCCGCCCCCACGACCACCACGTCCACGCCGTGGAGGTGGTCGACCGTCAGACCGTGGCGGCGGGACAGCAGCCCGTAGCCGCCGCCCATGATGTGGCCCCCGGCACCGACGGAGTAGCACGAGCCGCCGGGGATCGTCACGCCCCAGCGCCGGTAGAGCGACTCGTAGACCTGGAGCAGCGTCGCACCCGGTTCGACGAAGAACGCCCGCTCCCCCGCGTCGAGGCCCACCGCACGCAGCTCGGACAGGTCCAGCACGACGTCGGTCTCCGCGTTGTGCACGAAGTCCTCGTAGCAGTGCCCTCCGCTGCGCACGGCCAGCCGCCGTCCGGTGCCGACCGCGTCCCGGACCGCGGACACCACGTCCTGCGGCGACACGGCGACGACCACGTGGTCGGGCCGCGAGACCCACCGCTGGTTGTTCCCCACGGTCAGCTCGGGGTAGCGCGGGTCGTCCGGACGGACGAGCAACGGACCCGGCCGCGACGCCGACACCGGTGCCGTCCCCGGGTCCGCTGCCGGCGCCGCGCCCGCTGCCCTCCCGCCCGCGAGCAGGGCCGCCCCGGCCACCGGAGCGGCGGCCAGCAGCTGTCGTCGATCGATCCTCGGCATCTCGGGCTCCTCTCGCCGATGCGAGTATTGGCCCCGTACCAACCCAAGACCACTGCTCAGACGGGTAAAGATCGCCGCCGCAGGACTACTCGATCGAGTGGTGACTGCCTCAGGACCGTCTGGCTAACGTCATGGCCGTGGCTGTCCAGAACAATGCCGGAGCAGGCTCCGCCCCCGATCCCCGCGACCTCACCGAGATCGTCGTCAAGAAGTTCGGCGGCAGCTCCTTGGCCGCCGCGGAGCAGATCCGTGCGGCGGCACGGACGGTCGCCGCTGCGCACGCGAGCGGGAGCGCCGTCGCCGTCGTCGTGTCCGCCCGTGGCGACACCACCGACGAGCTCCTGGCGGCGGGGCGGGCCCTCAGCACGGCCCCACCGCCGCGCGAGGTCGACCAGCTGCTGTCCACCGGCGAGATCGCGTCGGCGGCGCAGCTCGCGATGGCGCTCCACGCCGCCTCGGTGCCCGCCGTCTCCCTGACCGGCGCGCAGGCCGGGATCGTGGTCGGCGGCCAGGCCGGCGCCGGGGTCATCGACTCGATCGACACCACGAGGCTGCGCGCCCTCCTCGCGGCCGGGACGGTCCCGGTGATCGCGGGGTTCCAGGGGACCGACCAGGCGGGCGACGTCGTCACCCTCGGCCGCGGCGGCTCCGACACCACCGCCGTCGCGCTCGCCGCGGCGCTCGACGCCCGGCGGTGCGAGATCTACACCGACGTGCCGGGCATCTTCAGCGCCGACCCGCGGCTGGTCCCCGACGCCCGCCGGCTGCCCGATGTGCCCGGGCCGGTCATGACCGAGATGTCGTTCTCCGGGGCCCGGGTGATGCACTCCCGAGCGGTCGAGCTCGCCTCGATCCGCGAGGTGGACCTGCAGGTCCTCAGCTCGCGCGAGGCAGGGGACGGCACGACCGTCGTCGCCCGGCCGGAGGACGGGTTGGAGAGCGGAGGCGCCGTCGTCGCCGTGACGCACGACGGCGAGGTGGCAAGGGTGCTGCTCGAGGCGGAGCGGGACCTCGCCACCGAGGTCTTCCAGGTGCTCGCCGAGCACGGCATGCCGATCGACGTGGTCGCTCGCTCCGGCCGGCACGAGCCGATGTTCCGGATGGGGTTCACCATCCCGTCCGCGCACCTGGGCCGCGCCGTCCCCGCCCTGCGCAGGGCCGTCCAGGAGCACGGAGGCCAGCTCCAGGTCAACGACGACGTCGGCAAGGTGTCCCTGGTCGGCACCGGCCTGCTGAGCCGGCCCGAGCTCACCGCTCGCGCGCTGACCAGCCTCGACCGCGCGGGGATCCCGACCACCTGGCTCTCCGCCACCCAGCTCCGTACCTCGGTCACCGTCCCCCGGGACCTCGTCCACGCGGCGGTGGCCGCCCTGCACACGGAGTTCGGCCTCGGCACCGAGCCGTCGCCACAGCCGGCAGCCGTATGACCGGCAGCGCCACGAACGGAGCGGACATGGACGCGGTCTTCGACTTCAAGGTACGGCTCGCACCCCGGCCCGGCGCCCCCGAGAAGCTGGCGAGCACCCTCACCAGGAACGGCATCCGGGGCGCCGCCGTCACGGCGGGCGGGGTGATCGACCTGGCGGGCCTGTCCAGGCAGCTGGTCGACGGCGGACACGTGACGACCGACCCGGACAACGAGCTCGTGCGGGAGTTCTGCCTGCGTTCCTCCGGCCGGTTCGTGCCGGTGTATTTCGCCAACCCCCATCGCCCGGCGCAGGAGTACGCCGACCGGGCGGCCGGGTTTCGCGGCCTCGAGATCTCGCCGGCCGTCCACGGCGTGCCGCTCACCGACCCGCGCGTCGCCGAGCTGGTACGCATCGCCGGGCGCGCGCGGCACTCGGTCTACGTGGTGTGCCTGATCCGGCCGGGCTGCGGGGTGGCGGACCTGGCCGCCCTCGCGCGAGCCCACCCCGGCACCGTGTTCGTCCTCGGCCACGCGGGCACCGGCAACATCGACTTCTACGCCGTCGACCTGATCGCGGACCTGCCGAACGTGCTGCTCGAGACGTCGGGCGGCTACACGAGCGTGCTGTCGGCGGCGCTGGACCGGCTCGGACCCGAGCGGCTGCTGTTCGGGTCGGAGTACCCGCTGCAGGACCCGCGGGTGGAGCTGGCCAAGTTCCGCGCCGTCGACGTGACACCGCAGGACTGGGCACTCGTCGGCCGGCGGAACGCCCACCGTGTTCTCGGACTGGAGGAGCTCGCATGACCTCGACCACGACCACGTCCGCGTTGCCGCAGATCGGGCAGTGGCGCGACCTCGCGGAGCTGACCGCGCTGCAGGACCGCCGGCTGCCCTGGCTGTTCGCCCGCGCCGCCGGGTCGCCGTTCTACCGCGACCGGCTCGGTCCGGCGACGCCCGGCTCGCGGCAGGCGCTCGCCGACCTGCCGCTCACCAGCAAGCAGGACCTGCGCGACGCGTACCCGTTCGGGCTGCTCGCGGTCGACAAGCGCGAGCTGGCCACCTACCACGAGTCGAGCGGCACGGCGGGGCAGCCGACCGCCTCCTACTACACCGCCGACGACTGGACCGACCTCGCGGAGCGCTACGCGCGCAAGCGGGTGGAGATCGGCCCCGACGACGTCTTCCTGGTCCGCACGCCGTACGCCCTGATGATCACCGGGCACCTGGCCCACGCAGCGGCCCGGAGCCACGGAGCCACCGTCGTGCCGGGCGACAACCGCTCCGCCGCGATGCCCTACGCCAGGGTGGTGCGGGTGCTGCACCGCCTCGAGGTCACGCTGTCGTGGTCGATGCCCACCGAGACCCTCATCTGGGCGGCGGCCGCGAGCGCCGCGGGGCTCCGGCCGGGGGCGGACTTCCCGGCGTTGCGGGCGCTCTTCGTCGGCGGTGAGCCGATGACGGCGCAGCGGCGGGCGCGGATCGGCGAGCTGTGGGGGGTGCCCGTGGTCGAGGAGTACGGGTCGACCGAGACGGGCAGCCTCGCGGGCGAGTGCCCGGAGGGGGTGCTGCACTTCTGGGCGGACCGTGCGGTCCCCGAGGTGTATCACCCGGAGTCGGGCGAGGTCACGGTGGAGGGCAGCGGGCAGCTCGTGGTGACGCCGTTGTTCCGGGCGGCGATGCCGCTGCTGCGCTACAACCTGGAGGACGACGTCGAGCTCTCGTACGCCGACTGCGCGTGCGGCTGGCAGCTGCCGACGATCCGGGTGCTGGGCCGGGCGGCGTTCGGCCATCCGGTGGGTCGCGGGCGCGTGACCCAGCAGCAGGTCGAGGCGCTCGTGTTCACGCTGCCCGCCGACCACGGCGTGCTGTTCTGGCGCGCGAAGGCGGACCCGGCGCGGCTCGTGGTGGAGATCGAGGTCGCTCCGGGCCGCCGCGCGGCGGCTACGGCCGAGCTGTCTCACCGGGTCCAGGAGGTGCTCGGCGTTCCGTGCGAGGTGCGTGGGGTCGAGCCGGGCACGCTCATGCCCCGCGAGGTGCTCACGGCCACGCAGGACGTGGTCAAGCCGCGCAGCCTCTTCGGCCCCGACGAGGACTGGGGCAAGGCACTGCTCTACTACTGAGGGAGTCATCGTGGATGTTCAGAGGCACAGCGGCGAGGTCGCGATCATCGGCGCGGGTATCGCCGGTCTGACGCTCGCCGCGGAGCTGGCGCGGGTCGGCTCCGCCTTCCGGGTGTTCGAGCAGGCGCCGCGCCTCGGTGAGGTCGGGGCGGGTGTGCAGCTCGCGCCGAACGCCGTGCGTCTGCTGGAGCGGCTCGGTCTCTCGGACGCGCTGCGCGACGTCGCGGTGCGGCCGGAGGCCATCGAGCTGAGGCGGTGGGACGACGGCCGGGTGATCGCCCGGACGACGCTGGGTGCCGAGTGCGAGGAGCGGTACTCCGCGCCGTACTACACGGTGCACCGGGCTGACCTGCACCGTGCGCTGGTGGACGCGGTCGGGGCCGACGTGGTCGAGCTGGACCGGCGGTGCGAGTCCGTCCAGGCGTCGGCGGACGGCGTGCGGATCGACTTCGCGGGTGGGGCGTCCGCCGCGGCGGGTCTCGTGGTCGGGGCGGACGGCATCCATTCGGCCGTCCGCAAGCGGCTGAGCGCCGACCGGCCACGGTACTCGGGGCAGGGGATCTATCGCACGGTGATCTCCGCCGGCTCCGTCCCGGCGCTGCGCGCGGAGCCGAAGGTCGTGCTGTGGCTGGGTCCGCGGCAGCACCTGGTCTGCTATCCGATCTCCGGGGGAGAGCGGATCAGCGTCGCCGCGACGACGCCGGTGGTCCAGTGGCAGCCCGAGTCGTGGACCGCGCCCGCCTCGCCGGACGACCTGCGGTCCGCCTACGCGGGCTGGCACCCGGACGTCCGGGCGGTCGTGGAGGCCGCCGAGGAGGTCACGCTGTGGGCGCTGCACGACAGGGACCCGATCCCGAGCTGGTCCACCGGGCGGATCGCCCTGCTCGGTGACGCGGCGCACCCGATGCTGCCGTTCTTCGCGCAGGGCGCGAACCAGGCGGTGGAGGACGCCTGCGTCCTCGCTGCCTGCCTGTCGGCCGCCGGCGGGGACGGCGTGTCCTCCGCGCTGGCCCGGTACGCGCGGATCCGGCGGGACCGGGCGGAGCGTGTGCAGCAGATCTCCCGGCGCAACTCGTCGGCCCTGCACCTCGGTGACGGTCCCGCGCAGCCGGACCAGGGGGCCGAGCTGGGCCGTTCGCAGCGGCTGGCGGAGCAGGACTGGCTGTACGGGTACGACGCGACCCGTGCCCTGGAGGAGGCACCGGTGGAGGGGGCACCGGTGGACGAGGCACGGGTGGGCGGCTCGCACGTGGGCTGACCGAGCTGGCTCGAGCTGGCTCGAGCTGACACGGGTCCGGCCCGGCCGCGCGCGACGCGGCCGGGCCGGACCCGTTGCTCGGGCGAGCTTCCGCTCAGGCGAACTGCCAGAGACCGACGGTGTTGCCCTCGGGGTCGGAGAAGTAGGCGACGAAGCCGACCTCGCCGACCGGTGCCTTCTCCTGGACCAGCTTGCCGCCGGCCTGCTCGACCTGCCGCAGGGAGTCCTCGATGTCGTCGACGTGCACGGTGACGAGCGGCGTGGTGATGGCCCCGCCCCGGACCGCGAGGCCGCCGTTGATGCCGCCCGGCTCGGTCGGCTGGCCGTACTCGTTCGACGGCGTGGTGCCGACCATCGCGGCCGTCTCGCCCTGTGGTGTGACCGACCAGCCGAAGACCTCGGTGTAGAAGGTGCTCGCCCGGCCCAGGTCGTCGGTGGGCAGCTCGAAGTGCATGACGCGTCCGCTCATGATGTGTGGTGCCTTTCCTCTCGGGGGTGGTGCAGGTGTGCTGACAGATCAGTGCGTGGTGACATCAGTGCGTGGTGACGTCAGTGCGCCACGGCGTCCGTGGCCGCGGCGTACAGCCGCGCGGTGGTCACCGTCGCCCGCGCGGTGTCGTAGAAGAGCAGGTCGTTCTCGGCGACGAAGCCGCTCTCCCTGCGGCTGTGCTCGACCCCCGCCGGCGACAGCGTCGCGGTGAAGGTGAACGTGAGCCGCCCCTGGTCGTCCTCGCCGATCTCGTTGGTGATCGTCTCCAGGTGGGGGTTGTCCAGCTGCGTGAACACGATGCGGCTGCGCGGCTCGAGCGACACACGCTCCCTGACGGTCTGGTTCTCGCGCAGCTCGATCTCGCGGGTGAAGCCGTCGTCGAAGCGCTCGAGCACGACGGCAGCCGTGATGGACGGTACGTACGACACCGGGTTGGCCGCCTTGTGGACCAGGATCTCCCACAGGCGGTCCGCGTCCAGCTGCGGAAACTCCAGCCCTTCGTCGTTCACCAGGATCGTGTGCTGGAACATCACCATGTCATTGCGCCTTTCGCCGAGGTCTCCCGTCACCGGACCTGCTCACTATCGCGACGGGGGTGACCGGCAGGACATCCCGCGTTCACGGGATCTTTCCGGAGCGGACGGCGACGCTCGTGGACCAGGCACCGACCAGGCACCGACCAGGCACGGATCAGGCACTGATCGCGGACGGATCACGCGAACACGTGATGCACCGGACCACCGCCGCTCGGGACGATCGGCACGAATGTCAACGGTGATCCGCGAAACATGTCAACTGCGACCCGCGGTCCGATCCACGAGGAGTGATCTAGTTCGATGAGCAGCGACGTCGAGAGTTCATCGGCCGGCACGTCGGCCGAGCCGGGCAGGACCGCGCGCAACCCCTGGGTGATCTTCAGCGTTCTCGCGCTGATCGAGTTCATCACCGTGATGGACGCGTCGGTGGTCAACATCGCCCTGCCGGCCATCCGCGACGGCCTCAGTTTCTCCCCGACGACGATCGCGTGGGTGGTGGACGCGTACCTGGTGGGCTTCGCGGGCTTCCTGCTGCTCGCGGGGCGCGCCACGGACTTCGTCGGCCGGCGCAGGCTGTTCCTGATCGGCGTCGTGGTCTTCACGGTGTTCTCGCTGGCCTGCGCCGCCGCCGTCGAGCCGTGGCACCTCGTGGTCGCCCGTGTGCTGCAGGGCTTCGGCGCGGCGCTGGTCTTCCCGGCGGCGCTGGCGCTGATCACCGACATCTTCCCGGAGGGGCCCAGCCGCGGTAAGGCGATCGGCCTGTTCAGCGGGATGGCGGGCCTCGCGGCCCCGGTCGGCCTCGTGCTCGGCGGGCTGCTGACCACCGTGTCGTGGGAGCTGATCTTCCTGATCAACATCCCCATCGGCATCGTGGTGCTGGTGGCGAGCTTCGTCCTGCTCCCGTCGCCCCGGCCTAACCCGCAGGGACGCCTGGACGTGGCCGGGGCGGTGACCTTCACCGGCGGCCTCATCATGCTGATCCTGGCGATGGTGCGCGGCGGCGCGCAGGGCTGGACGTCCCCGCTGACGCTCGTGGAGCTCGGTGTCGCCGTGGCGCTGCTGATCGCGTTCGTCGCGCGCCAGCGGGTCGCCGCCGAGCCGCTCATCCCGACGGTGCTGCTGAAGATGCGCAACGTCTCGGTCGGCAACATCATCTTCGCGATCGTCGGCACCATCCTCATCTCGGTGTTCTTCTTCATCACGCTGTACCTGCAGCAGGTGCGCGAGTTCGGCTCGCTCGAGGCGGCCCTGCTGTACCTGCCCATCCCGCTGGGCATGTTCGCGGGCACCCAGGTGGCACCGCGGGTCCTCCGGTTCGGGCCGCACAACGTGCTGGGGGCCGGCCTGGTGATCCAGGCGGTCGCGCTGGCGGCCTGGGCCCTGATGATGAGCGAGTCCGGGTCGCTCCTGGTGTCGTTCCACATCCCCGCCACGCTCTGGGCCTTCGGCCTCGGTATGTCGATCGTGTCGTCGTTCGTCGTCTGCACGATGGGCCTGGAGGGCCCGATCGCCGGTGCCGCGTCCGGCATGGCCACGACGTCGTACCAGGGCGGTGGCGCGCTCGGCCTCGCCGTGCTGGTCGTCGTGGCCGACGCGGTCACCCGCGGCAGCTCGAGCCCGGCCAGCCTGATCTCCGGCTACACGGCCGCCCTGTGGGTGGCCGTCGGTATCGCGCTCCTGGGTGCGCTGTTGACCCGGCTGATCATGGGCGGCAAGCAGCCAGCGGGCTGAGCCTGCGGGACGGCGCGGGGCCCGTCGCCGACGGGCCCCGCGCTCACGCCGTGTACGGGTCGCTCACGCCGTGTACGGGTCGTCGTGCGCGAGCACGATCCGGGCCAGCTCCACCCGGTTGGAGACGTCCAGCTTGGCGAACGCGTGCCGGATGTGGCTGTCCACGGTGTGCGGTGAGAGGAACAGCTGCGCCGCCACCTCCCGGTTGGTGCGGCCCTCGGCGACCAGGCGCACGACCCGCAGCTCCGAGGTGGTCAGCCCGGCCCAGCCGCTGCGGTGGCGAGCGGCCTTGGCGGCCGCGGGGCTGCGTACGCCGAGCGAGCGCAGCCCGCGCCGGACCCGGTCCGCGTCGTCGTGCGACCCGCACTCGGTGTAGATGTTCCTCGCCTGCTTGAGCATGGCGACGGCCGCCTCGTGGTCGCCGGCCCTGCGCTCGGCACCGGCCGTGTCCTCCAGCGCGTACGCCAGGCACAGGGGGCGCGGGCCGGCACGGTGCGCGGAGACCGCCGCGTGCAGAAGGTCCCGGTCGTCCAGGAGGAGCCCCTCCGCGTGGTCGGCGGCGCCGTGCAGCGAGACCACGCGCGGGTTGCGCGCGGCGACCTCCCGGGCGGCCGCCGCCACGGTGCCCGCCGCCTCTCGGTCGCCCGCCGCCAGCGCGAAGCGCACCAGCCACGGTCCGGACAGGGGCTCCTGCACCAGCAGGTACGGCCGCTCGCCGAGGATGCCGACGAGCTTGTCGAAGGAGCGCCGCGCGGCCGCCTGCTCGCCCAGGGCGGCGTAGCACACCGCCCGTTCCCAGTGCAGCTCCTCGGTCAGCGCGCAGATCCCCTGTTCGATGCAGGCGTCCGCACGCGCCAGCAGCTGGGCTGCGGCCTGCGGCTCACCGCGCAGCGCCGCCAGGTAGGCGAGGGTGGCCAGGAGCGCCGGGGTGAGGGCCGCCGAGTTCAGCTGCCCCGCCACGCGCAGGCCTGCCTCGGCCTCGGCCCTCGCGTCCTCGAGCTTGCCCGCCGCCAGCTCCAGCTCGGCGTGGAACTGGTGGCTCATGGGCTGCGACCAGGCGGTGCCGAGCTCGGCGGCGGCGAGCTTGTCCGCCGCGTACATCGCCTTGGCCTCGGGGAACCGGTCCGCGGCGACGAGTGCCCGGGCCAGCCAGAGCCGGGGGTGCCGGTGCCGGGGCTCACCACCGGACGACTCCGCCGCGGCGACCGCCTCGCGAGCCTGCTCCATCGCCCCGTCGACGTCGCCGTCGGCGTAGGCGACCATGCTGGTCGCGCACAGCCCCACGACGACGGCCAGGTCGGCGCCTGCGGACCGGCCCAGCCCGACGGCGCCGTGCGCGGCGGTCCGCGCCGAGGACAGGTCGTCGAGCTGGAGGAACGCGTGCGCCTGGACCGCGAGCAGGTGCGCGCGCTCCCCCGGGCCGCTGCCCGTGCCGGACAGCGCCCGCCCGGCGAACTCGACCGCGCCACGGTCCTGCCCCGCGTGCTTGAGGGCCTCGGCGAGCCCGATCAGCACCGCCGACTCGGCCGCCGGCGGCATGCCGTGGGCGAGGGCCTGCTCGGCGAGCGCACGCGCCTCGGCGAGCCGGCCGGCCGAGGCGAGGAACCTGACCGCGTCGGCGACCAGCGGTAGGTGCGCCGGCTCGTTGCTCCCCTGCAGGTCCAGGAGCCGGAGGATGAGGTCGGCCGCGGCCGACGGCGCGCCCGGCGCGATGTCCGCGAGCGCCTCGCGGAACATCGCCAGCGTGGACTCGTCGGCCCGTTGCGCCCCGCGCAGGAAGTGCTCGGTGACCTCGGCGCCGGAGCTGCCCTCGCGGCGGAGCACTGCGACGGCCTCCCGGTGCAGGGCCTGCCGCACGGTGCCGGGCAGGCTGTCGTAGACCGCCTCGCGGATGAGGTCGTGCCGGAAGGTCAGGCGGGCGCCGTCGTCGACGAGGAGGCCCGCCGCCACCGCTTCGCGGGTGGCGCCGAGCATCGCGGCGGGGGGCCGGCCGAGCACCCCGGCGGCGGCGTGCACGGTGAAGGGGCCCGACAGCACCGCGCCGGCTTCGAGCAGGCTGGCGCCGTCGGCGGACAGCTCGCGCAGGCGCCGCTGGACGGCGGCGACGAACCCCAGGGGCAGGCCGTCCCCGACGGGCCTGGCCAGGCCGTCGTGGACCTGGACGCGGCCCTCGGACTGCAGCGTGACGAGCAGCTCCTCGAGGAGGAACGGGTTGCCGCCGGTGCCGGCGGCGAGCTCGAGCACGCCGTCGTCCGGTGGTGCGCCGAGCACGTGGGCGCAGAACTCGACGAGGTCCGGGCGGTCGAGGGGCTCCAGCGGCAGGATCGTCGCGTCGGCGCCGCCGACGTCCGCGAGGGCGTGCGTGCCGGGGCGCTGGGCGAGCAGCCAGAGCACGCTGGACGACCGGAGCGTGGGGACGAGGATGCGCAGGGCGAGGGCCGAGAGCTCGTCGGCCCAGTGGAAGTCGTCGATCACGACGGCGACCGGCTGCTCCCGCGCGAGCTCCTCGACGGCCTCGCCCAGGCGGTCGATCAGCCGGTACGCGCTCTGTCCCGTGTCGACGGTGTCACCGGTGCCGGCCGTCCCGAGCAGTGGCCGCGTGCCGCGCCGCAGCGCGGTACGCAGCGTGCTCAGCGGCGCTGCCCGGTCGATCCGGGTGGCCCGGCCCGCCGCGACCACGAACCCCAGCTCCTCGGCGCGGCGGGCCGCCGCCGTGACGAGCCGGGTCTTGCCGATCCCCGCTGGGCCCTCGAGCACCACGCAGGCACCGGCGCCCTCCGCCGCAGCGGTCAGCCGCTGATCGACGCTCCGCAGGGTGTCGCCCCTGCCGACCAGCGGCAGGGGCGACTGCGGCGGGGCCGCCGCGCGCGTCCGGGTCACGCCCGGACCGACTGGGCGTGCCGGAACACGTCGTGCGGGTCCCACTGCCGCTTGACCCGCTGCAGCCGCTCGTAGCCGTCCTTGTAGTACAGCTCGGTCCAGTCGACGCCCGAGGTGTTCCACTCGGGGTCCCCGAGGTCGACGTCGGCGTAGTTGACGTAGCAGCCGTCGGTCCGGGGCCCGGGGACCGGCACTCCCCCGGTGTCCGCGAAGACGTCGCGGTAGAGCTCGCGGACCCAGCTCAGGTGCTGCTCGTCGGCGGCGGGGTCGGTCCAGGACACCATGAACTGCGGCTTGAGCACGGAGTCGCGCTGCGGCACCGCCGTCTCGTCCGGCGCCACCGCGTTGACCTGGCCGCCGTAGGAGGTGAGCAGCAGCAGGGCGCCCGGGTGCTCGTAGTCGGTCCGGGTGAGGTGGTGGTGGATCGCGGCGGCCTGTTCGTCGGTGAAGCCCTGGCGCAGGTATGCGGACTTGATCTTGAACCGCCAGTTGGGGTTCCGGCCGCCGGTGAAGCCCGGCCACTCGACCGCGTGCAGCCACGGCAGGCGGCGGCGTTCGAGGGTGACGGGCCGTGCGCCGACGCCCGCGCCGACCTCGGCGAGGAAGCCGTCGAGCAGTGCGTCGGGGTCGCCCGTCGTCGCGTCCACCTCGATGGTCATGCCGAACGAGCCGGCGACCCGGTGCTGGGGCTTGAGCTGGCAGAACAGCGCGTTCGCCGCGGACCCTGGCGCGCTGTTGCGTGTGAGCCAGTCGCCGTAGTTGCCGAGCAGCCGGGTGAACCCGGCCTCGGTGAGGTCGGCCCACCGCCAGCTCAGGTCGGCCACCAGCGTCTCGCCCGGCCCCGCGGGGAGCAGCCGCTCCGGTGCGCCGGTCGCCCCGGGCGTGCGGAACCAGTACCGCGTCACGATCCCGAAGTTGCCGCCGCCACCGCCGGTGTGCGCCCACCAGAGCTCGCGGTTCTTCCCGTCCCTCGTCGCCACCACGGTCCTGGCAACTCCGTCGGCTCCGGCGACCACGACCTCGACGGCGTACAGGTGGTCGACCGTGAGGCCCCTGCTGCGGGAGAGCACGCCGTAGCCACCGCCGGCGATGTGCCCGCCCGCGCCGACCGACGGGCACGAGCCACCGGGGATGGTCACGCCCCAGCCCCGGAACAGGGCGTTGTACACCTGCTCGAGGGTGGCGCCCGCCTCGACGGCGAACGCCCCCATCCGCGGGTCGTAGTAGACCCGGTTCATGTCGGCGAGGTCGATCACGACGCCCACGGCCGGGTCGGTGACGAAGTCCTCGTAGCAGTGACCGCCGCTGCGGACCGCCACGCGGGTGCCCGTGTCCAGGGCGTGCTGCAGGGCGTGGGTCACCTGCCGCGCATCGGTGGCGAGCCGGATCTGGTCAGGGGTGCCGGCGAAGCGGAGGTTCGCGCCGCGCACGAGCTCGGCGTACTGCCGGTCGTGCGGCACGACCGTCACCGGCGCCGACCCGCGCGCACCGCCTGCGGCCGGAGCGGCAGCGGCGGCGGGTGGCACGTCGGCGAGCAGCGCCGCCCCGCCCGCCGCCCCCGCGAGGCCGGTCACGAACGCGCGGCGGCTGACCTGCCCGCTCAACTGAGCCCGCCGTCGGCGTAGAGGATCTGCCCGGTCACCCAGCCGCTGTCCTCGCCGGCGAGGAACGCCACCACCGAGGCGACGTCCTCGGGCCGGCCCAGCCGGCGCAACGGCGTCTGGGCCGAGATGGCGTCGGCGTTGGCGCGGGCGCCGGGGTCGAGCATCGGGGTGTCCGTGGGGCCGGGGGCCACGGCGTTCACCGTGATCCCGCGCGGTCCGAGCTGGTGCGCCAGCGACCGGCCGAGCGCCTCGACGCCCGCCTTCGCGGCGGCGTAGACGCCGAGCATCGGGGCGGCCGCGGCCGGGATGCGCGCCGAGACGTTGACGAGGCGCCCGCCGTCGGCGAGCCGCAGCGCGGCCTCCCGGCAGGACAGGAACGTCCCGCGCAGGTTCACCGACATGACGCGGTCGAACTCGTCCGCCGTGGTGGCCTCGATGGGCCCGCCGGTGACGACACCGGCGTTGTTCACCACCACGTCCACCCGGCCGAACTCGGTCACGGTCGCATCGAACAGCGCGCGGACGTCGTCCTCCACGGCGAGGTCGCCCCCGACCAGCAGTGCGCGCCCGGTCCCTGTCCCCTCGCCGATGGCACGGGCGGTCGCCTGCGCGCCGTCCTTGTTGCGGTGGTAGTGCACCACGACGTCGGCTCCCTCACGGGCGAGCCGTTCCGCGACGGCCCGGCCGATCCCCCCGGACGCCCCGGTCACGATCGCTGTCTTCCCCTGCATGGTCACGAGCGGCCTCTCGTCAGATCGTCCAGAGCGTTTGCGCACAAAGGTTATGCGGATAACGACCTCGGCCGTCAAGCAAAACACCACCCGCGCGGACTCACGAGAACACGTGATGTCGCGACGTCGGTGGCACACCTGAGAATCGGACCCGCAGCACCCCGCCGCGCCCGCGGCGGGCGGAAGGCGCAGACGGAGAGGTGCCGAGATCCATGAGGTCCAGCCAGTCCGAGAAGCCCGCGACATCCGACCAGCCCGAGAGGCTGCTGTCCGCCACCCTGCCGGTCCGTCTGGGCCGCGAACGCCTGTGGGACGAGCTCGTGCGCAAGGCCGAGAACCCGGTCCCGTTCATCCCCGCCATCATCGGGTGCACCGTGCTGGAGCGCCATCCGGACGGGTTCCTGCGCGAGATCGTCATCGAGGGCGGGCACCGGCAGCGGGAGCGCGTCGTGCTCGTCCCGCCGCACCGCGTCGAGTTCGAGCAGGTCACCGATCCGCTGCTGGTCCGGATCACGAACGAGATCACCGGTGACGACGACGCCCTGAGCCTGACCCTCACCGTCGAGCTCAGCCCGGAGGGCCTCGCCGGCGGGCCGCAGCTCGTCGCCGGCACGCGCGAGTACTTCGCCGGCACGCTGCGTTCCATCGTCGACACCCTGCACGGCACGGACCGATGACCACGGCGGTGACCACAGAGAGCAGCGCGCCGGTCCTGGTCGTCGGCGCGGGCCCCGTCGGCGCGACCCTCGCGCTCGAGCTCGCGCGGCACGGGGTGGCCTGCCTGGTGGCCGAGCGCTCCGTCGCGCCGTCACGGCACCCCAAGATGGACTTCGTCAACGCCAGGAGCATGGAGCTGTTCGCCCGGCTCGGCGTCGCGGACGACATCCGGGCCCGCGGGGTGCCGCCCCAGCACGGTTTCGTCTTCCACTGGTCCCGCACCTTCGCCGAGCCACCCGTCGCCACGTGGAGCTACCCGTCCGTCGAGGCCGTGGGCGATTCCATCGCGCGGGACAACGACGGCGCAGTCCCCGCCGAGCCGTACCAGCGGCTCGCCGGCTCGATCCTCGAGGACGTCCTGCGCGAGCACGCCCGCGCGCACCCCCTGATCGACCTGAGGGAGGGGTGGACCGTCGCGGAGCTCGACCCCGACACCCCCGGCGCGCTCCTCCTGGGCCCGGACGGCGAGCGCCACCGCGTCTCGGCGACGTACGTCGTGGGGTGCGACGGCGCGGGCAGCGACGTCAGGCGGCAGCTCGGCATCGGGATGACCGACGACGGCCCGACGGCCGACCACTGCGACATCTACTTCACCAGCAGCGACCCGGTGCTGCGCCGCCATGGCCGGTACTTCCTGTCGATCGTCGGGACCGGGGTCACCCTCGTGTCCCGGGACGAGGACGTGACCTGGACCGCCGCCCTGCCGCTGCTCGGCGACGAGCGGGTGCGCACCGACCCGGTGGGCGCGCTCAAGGCGCGCCTCGGCGTGGACTTCGTCATCGACGAGGTGCTGGACGTGACGCAGTGGCAGGGCAGGCTCGCGGTCGCCGACGAGTACCGACGGGGGCGGGTCTTCCTCGCGGGGGACGCGGCGCACCAGTTCTTCCCGACCGGTGGCCACGGCGCCAACACGGGGATCGGCGACGCCGTGGACCTGGGCTGGAAGCTGGCCGCCTGCCTGAACGGCTGGGGCGGCCCCGTGCTGCTCGACAGCTACGAGGCCGAGCGTCGGCCGGTGGCCCTGTTCAACCGGGAGATGTGCCACAACCTCCTCGAGGTCTGGCGGCGGTTCCCCGTGCTCGCCGCCCAGGGCGCCTCCCGGGCGCACCTGGCCGGGTTCCTCGCCCAGGACGCCTACCAGATCGACAACATCGGCATCCACTGCGGCTACCGCTACGAGACGTCGCCCGTCATCAGCCACGAGGACGGGGAGGCGCCGCCCTGGCACTGGCGCAGCATCGTGCCGACCACCTGGCCGGGCGGCCGCGCCCCGAGCCTGCGGCTCGCCGACGGGACCGCGCTGTACGGGCTGCTCGGCACCGGGCTCACCCTGGTGGACCTCACCGACGACCGGTCGGGGGCCGCCCTCGTCGAACGGGCGGTGGCACGGGGCGTCCCGATGACGCACCTCGCCGTCGACGACGACGCGGTGCGCCGGGTCTGGGAGAGCGATCTGGTGCTCGTGCGGCCGGACCAGCACGTCGCGTGGCGGGGCGGCTCCCCCGTGGCCTGGGACGACGTGCTCGACCTGGTCCGTGGGGCGGACGGCGGTCTCGAGCCGGCCGGGGACCCGGGGACGGAGCCCGCGTCACCCGGCCTGCCGGAGGCGCTGACCTCGCTGAACGACCGCGAGCGCACCATCGCGCAGCTCGTCAGCCGCGGGTTCACCAACCGGGAGATCGGCTCGCGGGTGTTCCTGTCGCCGCACACGGTGAACTACCACCTGCGGCAGATGTTCCGGAAGCTCGACGTCGGGTCGCGTACCGAGCTCGCCGGTCTCCTGCCGCGCGACCTGTGATCACCGGCCCCGCGCGCCGAGGCCGGCGGCGAGGTCGGTGAGCGCGGCGATGAGGGCGGGGGCGGGCGTCGTCCCGAGCCCGGCGACCGTCGTGTCCGCGAGCTCCTGCCAGGTCGCGTGCAGCTCGGGGACCAGGGCGCGGCCGCGCGCCGTCAGCGAGACGGTGACCGACCGCCGGTCGTCGGGCGACGGTTCCCGGGCGACCAGTCCAGCGGCCTCGAGCTTGCGCACCATGAGCGTGACGCTGGGCGGCTCGCACCCGGCCCCGGCCGCGAGCTGAGCCTGCGTCCGGGGCCCGTGCTCGTCGAGCTGCAGCAGCAGCACCTCCTGGCCGGGATGCAGCCCGAGGCGGCCGAGCAGCGAGGCGGCCAGCGCCTTGTGGCGGATGCCGACCAGCCGGATCGCCTGGTTCAGCGCCGCCGCCTGCTCGTAGCTCAGGGCCTCGTCCATGGGGCTCAACCTAACCCAGCGCCGAACCGGTGCCCGGACGCGGAGAGCGTCCGGGCACCGGCGTGGGTGCGCGTCTCCCTGCAGCTCCCTACCGCTCGAGCGAGAACTCGCTGATGGCGTAGCCGACGTGGCGGTCCTCGCGGGGCAGGTAGCCCCACACCCGGTCGCCGGGCTTCAGCTCGGTGCTGTTGTGCACCCGGTACGCGTCGGCGGCCTCACCCGGGCCGAGCACGCGGACGTGCCAGTCGTCCTGGAGGATCAGGTTGACCTCCTCGCCCTGCGGGCCCACGGCGTCGACCGAGATCAGGGGCCTCGACTCGATCTTGACCCGGCCGACCGTCACCAGCCGGGTGCGCCCCTTGGTGTCGACGGCCAGGACCTTGCTGCCCGCGTGGAGCTCGCTGAGGTAGTTGGTGCGGCCATCGGCCGACATCGTGTAGGAGTGGATCGCGCCGGCGTTGACCCGGAACGGACGCGTCGGCATGTAGGGCAGCGGGTGCGTCTCGCTCACGCAGAGGATCATGCCCTTGGAGTGCGAACCGACGAGGATGCCCTCGTCCTTGCCGAAGTACGCGGTCGTGTCCACGCAGGCCCGCTCCCCGATCCCCACGTGCTGGGTGCCGGTCACCGTGAGCTCGACGAGGTCGACCGGCGCCGGCTGCGCCGTCGCGGCGGCCTGGAGCGCGGTGACCTCGCCGACGGCCCCCGGAGCCATGGCGACGCCGTCGGAACCGTGCTCCAGCACCGTGAACACCACCTCGGCCTCGGTGATGTCGGCGACCTGGGTGATGGTGCGGCCCTTGTTCTCGCCGCGTCCGGCCCCCGCGGCGGCCAGCACGATCTCGAGCGGGATCTTCGTGGGGTCGCGGAAGACCAGGTACGTCCAGGTCTCCTCGCGCGCGGAGGTGCACGCCTCCTCGAGGGTCGGGGCGTCCACGACGTCGACGTAGCGGCCGAACTCGACGCCCTCGTGCTTGAGCGCCAGGGTGCGCGTGTCCCCGTGCCGCGCCACGTCCACGAGCACGACGTCGACGCCGGTGAGGTCGTCCGGCACGTCCCCGCGCGGGATGAGCACCCTCGTGACGGTGGGTGGCAGACCCGTGAGGTCGGACGTCTCGGCGCCGATGACGCCGCCGACGCGCTGGTGGATGGCCTCGGTGCTGACGGCCTCGGTCAGGTCGCCGATGTCGCGGATGTCGATCCAGCAAAGCCTCATGCTCGTGTGCCCTTTCGTCATGGGTCGATCGGTCGGGTCGTGCGGTCAGGAGGTCGTGCGGTCAGGAGGTCGCGGCCTGCAGCGGTGGCACGGTCAGCCGTGGCTCCGGCGCGTCGATGTGGATGAGGTCGGCGATCCGGCGCGCCAGGGCCGCCGGGTCGGGGGACTCGAAGATGTTGCGCCCCATGGCGACGCCCGCCGTCCCGGCACGGAGCAGCTCCGCCACGTCGTCGATCAGCCGGGTCTCGTCGACCTTCGGCCCGCCCGCGGTCAGGATCGGCACGGGCGAACGGTCGACGATCCCGCGCATGTCCGCCGGCGACTCGGTGGTGAGGGTCTTGACCAGGTCGGCGCCGAGGTCGACGGCCACGGCCACCGCGTGCTCGACCAGCTCGGGGCGGTGGGGGCGCTCGAGCTCGGGCCCCCTCGGGTACACCATCGCGAGCAGGGGCAGGTTCCACCGGTCGCAGGCCTCCGCGACGGTCGCGAGGTCCCTGAGCTGCTCGGTCTCGTGGCGGGACCCCAGGTTGACGTGGACGCTGACCGCGTCGGCCCCGACCCGGACGGCTTCCTCGACGTTGGCGACCAGCCGCTTCGCGTCGGGGTCGGGTGCGTGCCGGGTGCTCGCGCTGAGATGGATGATCAGCGACATGTGGGTGAACCGCGACGGGTCGATCTCCCGGACGCGGCCCTTGTGCAGGACCACGGCGTCGACCCCCGCGCCGGCCAGACCGCCCACCAGGGCGTCGAGGCTGGCCGGGAACGAGATCGGCCCGTTGGTCACCGAGTGGTCGAGCGGTACGACGAAGAACCGCCGGCTCATCTGCCCCAGCCGCAGCATCCGCAGGCTCCGGCCGAATGGATAGTTGGAGAGCATGGACATTGACACCTCAATGACACCTCAATCGTGGTCGATGCCGGGACCGGAGCCCAGGCGGGCGAGCGCGTCGACCGCGTGGGCGGCGGACGCGAGGGTCAGGTGGCGGTGCCAGCCGCCGTAGGAGCGACCGGCGAAGTCGCGCAGCCCGGTCGTCGCGCACGCGCTCACGAACTCCTGCCGCACCTGGTCGAGCAGGAGCGTGAGCTCGTACAGGGCCGTCGGGGCCGCCGCGGTGAGGTTGGTGAGCCACAGGCAGGTCGGCCAGGGCTCGTCGAGGCCGCCCAGCCCCAGGAGGGCGAGGGGCTCGGCCGGCCGGGCCCGGCCGGCGACGTCCGTGGCCAGGTGGACGGGCACGGTCGTGCCGACCAGAGGGTGCCTGCCCGCCCCGGACGTCGCGCGTGCCGCGACCGGCCGCCGCATCCGGCCGTGCGCCCGGAGGATGCGCCGCCCGGTGGGCAGCGCGGTCAGCGCCGAGCCGTCGGCGGGACACAGCGGCAGGGACCCGTCGACCCGGAAGAGGAAGGGCAGGCGGTACGCCCGCAGCCGCGACACGATGTCGGCCACGTCCATGTCCCGGGCGTCCATGACCACCGGCCGGCGCGGCAGGCCCCAGTCGTCCGCCATGCTCGCGCACGTCGCGACGACGAGGTCGGCCACGCTCTGCTCCCGCACGGTGTCGGGGATCTGGGCGCTGCGGCGGGACCTGTCGTCCTCCAACCAGGCCCTGGACAGCCGCAGCTGCCAGTCGACGGGGCTGCACGCGTCCCTGGAGACGGCCCAGACGTCGACGCTGCGCTGGGCGCTGACCATCCTGCCGCGCGCCGGGTCGAAGATCCGTTCCACGCCCACCGAGCTCCGCCCGGTCTTCGGGAACACCGACTGGTTGACGACCCAGGCCCGTGGGGGCACGGTCAGGGCGAGATGCCGGGCCGTCGCGCGGCGGACCGGCTGCCAGTCCCAGGGCGAGCTGCTCACGAAGTGGTGCAGCCGCTGAGCGGCGGCCGACCCGCCGATGGTCCGCGCGATGCCCCGGATGGACTTGCGACCCCGGGTCGCGAGCAGGGCCTGGACGTACTCCATCGCCTTGCGGCGCTGGTCGTTGCGGGTGAGCGAGGCGAACAGCGTGGGTCCCAGGTCACCCAGGACCAGCTCCTGCGTGGTGGGGCGGGCGATCGGGTACTCGGGTGCGGTGAGGGGGGCAGGACTCAGCACGAGCTCGGGCATGTCGGGCCTTCCGTAACGGGGCGCTGTCCCGACAGGTCGGGTCCCCGCACGACGAGTGTGCGACGCGCAGGCTCCCCTCCGCGTCACGCATCCACGCGATATCGGCGCCGTGCGCCCGGCCCCGTCGCACCGTGTCTGACCTGCGGGTTCGATGGCGCTCACGCCTCGGCACGCTCCCACGCGGAGCTGAGCACACCCGCGGCGAGGCGAGCCAGGATCCGGTCGCCGTCGATCGTCAGGACCGACTCCGCGTGGAACTGCGCCGACGCGAAGGTGGCCCCGCGCAGCGCGTGCACCTCGCCGCTCGCCGGGTCCCGGCACACCTCGACCCGGCCCGCGGCGCCCGCGTCGATCTCGTCCGCGTCGCACACCGCGGCGAACGAGTTGTAGAACCCGACACGCTCGACCCTGCCGAAGAGGTCGATCGGGCGCTGCACCCCCTGGTGCGGACGTTCGCGCCGGGCGACCACCAGCCCGAGCTCCCGGCTCAGCACCTGATGGCTCAGGCAGACGGCCAGGAAGGGGCGGCGCTCTGCGAGCAGGCGCCGGACCGCGGAGCGCAGGTGCCGCATCTTGGCGGAGCCGAGGTCGCCCGGGTCCCCCGGCCCCGGCCCGAGCACCACGAGATCGTGGGACGCGTCGTCGTACGGTGCGTCGAACCGGCGGACGGTCACGGTGGCGCCCGTCGCGGCGAGCTGGTGCACCATCATGGCGGTGAAGTCGTCCTCCGCGTCGACGACCAGCACGCTCCGGCCCGTCAGCTCCGGGAGCGGCCCGCCGCCGGTCCCGGAACCCAGCCAGAAGTCCGACAGGTGACCGTTGCGGCTCGCGAGCGCCGCCCGGACCTCGGGGTGGCCGGTGAAGCCGCGGCGCACGGGGGCACGGAGCGCGGAGAGCAGGCCTTCTGCCTTGGCGTGCGTCTCCGCGACCTCGGCGGACGGGTCCGAGTCCCGCACGATCGTCGCGCCGACCGACAGGCTCAGCCGGCCCGAGGGGTCGACGTCGGCGGTGCGGATGAGGATCGCGGAGTCCATGGCCCGGTCCCCGGCGGCGTCGCGGCCGATCAGGGCGGCGACGCCGCTGTAGTACCCGCGTCCCTCGGGCTCGTACCGGTTGATGACCCGGCAGGCGCTCTCCAGTGGGCTGCCCGTCACCGTGGGCGCGAAGAGCGTCTCGCGCAGGATGTCGCGCGGGTCGCGGGTGGTGCGCCCGGTGATGAAGTACTCGGTGTGGGCGACGGCGGCCATCTCCTTGAGGTGCGGGCCGGTGACGCGCCCTCCCCCGTCGCACACCCGGGCCATCATCTTGAGTTCCTCGTCCAGGACCATGGCCAGCTCGCCCGACTCCTTGCGGTCGGCGAGGAACCCCATGACGCCGGGCAGGTCGGCCCCGCCGGACGGGTACCGGTAGGTGCCGCTGATCGGGTTCATGACGGCGACGCCGTCGTCCAGGCTGACGTGCCGCTCGGGGCTCGCGCCGACCAGGACGCGGTCGCCCGTGAACACCACGAACGTCCAGTGGGCGCCCTGCTCGCGCTCCAGCAGACGGCGGAACACGGTGAGCGCCGCGGCGACCGGCTCAGCGTCGAGCTGCGCGGTGAACGTGCGGCGCAGCACGAAGTTGGCGCCCTGCCCGGTCGCGATCTCGTCGCTGATGACCCGCCGCACGCGTTCGGCGTAGCCGGCGTCGTCCGGCTCGACCGACTCCCCCGACCAGGCGAGGGGACGGTCCGCCACCCGTCCGAGCACGTCGTCGAACGGGACCTGGAGGCTGTCGGTCACGGTGAGGGCGACCAGCCGCGTGCCGTCGTCGGGGGCCTCGAACCCGCGCTCGGCGAGCTGGGCGTACGGGAGCAGCAGCAGCACGTCGTGCGCGGGTGTGCCTGTTCGCACGGGCGCCGGCAGGGCGACGTCGGCGAGGCGTCCGGGGTACGTCACGTCGCCGGCGAGCACGTCGACGACGTGCCGCCCGCCGGACCCTGGACGGTGCAGCAGGGCGAACGGAGCCGGGTCGGCGCCCAGGACACGGTCGAGGAGATCGGGCATCACGCCAGCACCTCCTTCGCCGCGAGCACGTTTCCGCAGCGCGCGGCGACGTACGCGAGGGCCTGCCGGTGCTCGGTGGCGGAGAAGTCGGCCGTGGCGTCGCCGACGACGAACGTCTCGAGGTCGTGGGAGAAGGACTCGATGGCGGTGGCGAGGATGCCGACGTGCGCGTACACGCCGCACACGACGAGCTGGTCCCGGCCCGCGGCGCGCATCCGGGCCAGCAGGTCGGTGTTGAAGAACGCGCTGTACCGCCACTTGGTGAGCAGCCAGTCGCCGTCGGCGGGCGCGAGCTCGTCGACGACGGCCCGCTCGGCGGGGCTGCGGCGCATGCCAGGGCCCCAGAAGTCCTTGAGCAGGCCGCGTTCCTGCTCGGTCATGTCGCCCGGCTGGGCGGTGTACGCGACGGGCACGCCTGCCGCGACCGCGCGTTCGCGGAGCAGCACGGTGTTCTCGACGAGCGGGCGGCGGACCGTTCGGGGCAGCGGGTCGAGGAAGTACCGCTGCATGTCGTGGACGAGCAGGACCGCCCGGTCGGCACGGGGCGTCCAGTCCACGGCGCTGGTGGGCAGGTCTGCCGCGTCGGGCAGGGGGTAGTCGGTGATCTCGGGTATGCCAGCCATGGCCCTTCTCCGGTCGGGGAATCGGGTGCGGTGGTGCGCGTCAGCGGCCAAGGGTGGCGCCGCCGTCGACGGTGAGGGTGTGCAGGACGATGTGGGACGCCTGGTCGGACAGCAGGAACAGCACCGCGTCGGCGATGTTCCGCGGCTGGGCCACGCGGCCCACCGGGATGCCGAGGCGGTAGCTGCCCAGGTTCCCCGCGACGGTGCGCTCCCGGCCGGACTCGTCGTCCCACATCGCGCGCAGCATCGGGGTGTCGGTCGATCCGGGGGCGACGACGTTGCACCGCACCCCGTGCTCGGCGACCTCGAGACCGAGGCTCTTGGTGATCATCGCGGCAGCGGCCTTCGACGCGCCGTAGATCCCCATCCCGACCCGCGGCGTCTCCGCGGCGTTCGACGCGACGGTGACGATCGCGCCCCGCCCGCGGGGCACCATCCGGCCGGCCACGTCCTGGGAGAGGTACAGCACACCCTCCGTGTTCACGGCGAGCGTCTCGCGGGCTGCGGCGGGGCTGAGGTCGCGCACCGCGCCGCCGCGCAGCACCCCCGCCGCGTTGACGAGGTACTCGATGGCGCCGATCCGCTCCTCCACGGTGTCGACGAGCCGGGTGACCTCGTCCCTCCGGCTGATGTCGGCGGCGCAGGCGACGACGTCGAGCCCGTCGGCGGTGAGCGCGTCGACGGTCGTGCGCAGCCGCCCGCCGTCGCGGTCCACCGCGGCGACCGTGGTCCCCTGCTCGGCCACGGCGCGCGCCACGGCGCCGCCGATCCCTCCGGCCGCGCCCGTGACGAGTGCGACCCTGCCGGTGCGTGTCATGGCTCCTCCTGTGCGAGACGGTGGTGCTGACGAGGGTGTGTGCGGTGCGTCAGGCGTTCACCACGAGCCGGTCGCCGTTCCGGGCGTCGCCGGCCCGTGCGGCACCGCTCCTGGCGTCACCGCTCCTGGCGTCCCGGCCCCTGACCGCGCCGGCCAGGACGTGGAGCAGCTCCTCGGTGGTGTCCCAGCCCAGGCACTTGTCGGTGACCGACTGGCCGTAGGTGAGGGTGGGCAAGGGGCCGGGCCGCTGGGCCCCCGCCTCGAGGAAGGACTCGAGCATCACGCCGGTGATGCCCTGCTCGCCCCGGCTGAGCCGGTGCGCGATCTCGTGGACCACCTCGACCTGGCGCAGGTGGTCCTTGCCGGAGTTGCCGTGGCTGGCGTCCACCACGAGGCCGTGCCCGACGGTCCCGCCCAGGCCCGAGGCGCGGGCGGCCGCGAGGGCGGCGGCGACGTCGTGGGCGTGGTAGTTCGGCCGGCCGCGGCCCCCGCGCAGGATCACGTGGCAGTCGGGGTTGCCGGTGGTGCGGACCGCGGCGACCCGGCCGGCCGGGTCGGCGCCGAAGAACGTGTGCTCGCTCGCGGCGGTGACGCAGCCGTCCACCGCGATCTGCACGTCCCCGTCGGTCGCGTTCTTGAACCCGACCGGCATCGACAGGCCGGAGGCCAGCTGCCGGTGCACCTGGGACTCCGCGTTGCGTGCCCCGATGGCGCCCCAGGTGACGGCGTCGGCGATGTACTGCGGGCTGGTGGGCTCCAGGAACTCGCACGCCGCGGGCACCCCGGCGTCCAGCACCCCCAGGAGCACCTGGCGCGCCAGCCGCAGACCGTGGCCCACGTCGTGGCTCCCGTCCAGGTGCGGGTCGTTGATCAGTCCCTTCCACCCGACCGTGGTGCGCGGCTTCTCGAAGTACACCCGCATCACCACCACGAGCTCCCCGGACAGCTCGTCCGCGGCCTGGGCGAGCCGCCCCGCGTACTCGAGCGCGGCGGCCGGGTCGTGCACGCTGCACGGCCCGACGATCACCAGCAGCCGGTCGTCCCTGCCCGCCAGGACGTCCCGCACCGCGGCACGGGAGCTGGCCACCAGCTCCCCGCGCCGCGCACCCAGGGGCAGCTCGGCCAGGACCTCCCCCGGTGCCGGCAACGGGTCGACCGTCCGGACCCGCAGCCCGGACGTGTGCGTCCCCAGGGACGACCCGCTGGGTACCGGGGTGCTGACGTGGGGAGGTCGGACGGCTTCGGTCACGCGTGAGGCGCTCATCAGGTCGTGGACCTTTCTCCTTCTCGAGCGAGCGGCGGACGACAGGAGTCTGTGTCCGGGTCCGACGTTTCCCCTACGAATCGGGCACGGCTGTGTCAAGTCGCGAAACGCCTGTTCAGGCAGCGTCCAGCCGGACCAGCCGGTGCGTGTCGCCGGCGCCCTTAGAGTGAGGCGCATGGACCTGTTCTCAGCCAGCACGACGTCGGGGCGCGGCACCCCCGAGGTGAGCGACACCGCGCCGCTCGCCGTGCGGATGCGCCCGGCGACCGTGGACGAGATCGCCGGGCAGAGCCATCTCCTCGAGGCGGGCTCCCCGTTGCGGCGGCTCATCGACTCCCCCACGGAGGGTGGCGCGCGCGTCGCGCCGTCGTCGGTCATCCTCTGGGGTCCGCCCGGCACCGGGAAGACCACGCTCGCCTACCTGATCGCCACCGTGTCGGGCCGCCGGTTCGTGGAGCTGTCCGCCGTGACCGCGGGGGTCAAGGACGTGCGGCAGGTCGTGGAGGACGCGCGACGCCGGCTCGCCACCGGCGGGTCCGAGACCGTGCTGTTCGTCGACGAGGTGCACCGGTTCTCCAAGGCCCAGCAGGACGCGCTGCTGCCGAGCGTCGAGAACCGCTGGGTGACGCTCGTGGCCGCCACGACGGAGAACCCGTCGTTCTCCGTGAACTCACCGCTGCTGTCCCGCTCGCTGCTGCTCACCCTGAGGCCGCTCACGGCCGACCACGTGCGCGAGCTGGTGGAGCGCGCCACGACGGACCCGCGCGGGCTGGACGGCGCCGCCACCCTCGCGAGCGACGCCGCCGACCACCTCGTCCGGCTCGCGGGTGGCGACGCCCGCAAGGCGCTGACCATCCTGGAGGCGGCCGCCGGAGCCGTGCTGTCGGACGAGGACGCCGCCCCGGCCGGGCCGGACGGCGTGCCCGTCATCGGCCTGGCCGACGTCGAGCGCGCCGTGGACATCGCGGCCGTGCGCTACGACCGGGACGGCGACCAGCACTACGACGTCATCTCGGCGTTCATCAAGTCGATCCGCGGGTCGGACGTCGACGCCGCCCTGCACTACCTCGCGCGCATGGTCGCCGCAGGCGAGGATCCGCGGTTCATCGCCCGGCGGCTCATCATCTCCGCCGCGGAGGACGTGGGGATCGCCGACCCGTCGTCCCTGCAGACCGCCGTGGCCGCCGCGCAGGCCGTGCAGATGATCGGCATGCCCGAGGGCCGCATCGTGCTGGCGGAGGCGGTGGTGCACCTCGCGACGGCACCCAAGTCGAACGCCGCCTACCTCGCGGTGGACGCCGCACTGGCCGACGTGCGGGCGGGGAAGGCCGGGACGGTCCCGCTGCACCTGCGCGACGCCCACTACGCGGGGGCCGAGGGGCTCGGGCACGGCAAGGCCTACCGGTACGCGCACGACTGGCCGCACGCCGTGGCGCCGCAGCAGTACCTGCCCGAGTCGCTCGCCGGCACGCAGTACTACACCCCGAGCGACCGCGGCTTCGAACGGCAGGTCGCCGAGCGGCTGGAGCGGGTGCGCGGCATCCTGCGGTCGGACCCGCCGTCCTGACCCGCTGCGGCCGTGCCGCCCCGGGGCAGCACGGCTAGCCCGGCCGCACCCGCGACAGCGGCGCGTCCGCGGGCCAGGGCTCGACCGGCTCGCGCGGGTCGCCCGGCAGCACCGTGCCCACCCAGGCGTCCCGGCGCACCCCACGCTGCAGGGCGTGCTTGCGCAGGGTGGCCTCCACGCGGAACCCGAGGCGCCAGGCGACCCGGCGCGACGCCCAGTTGCCCACGTACGCCACCCAGCTCACGACCGACAGGCCGAGGCCGCCCGGGTCGAGCGCCCAGTCGACCACCAGCCGGGACGCCTCGGTGCACAGCCCGTGGCCACGGACGTCCGGCGTCATCCAGTAGCCGAGCTCACCCGCGCGCTCCTCCCCCGGGCTGCCCTCGCACGTGAGGCCCACCATGCCGATGAGCGGTCCGTCGGCGTCGCCGGGCGCGCGCACCGCCCACGTGTACACGGAGCCCTTCGCCCAGCCGCCGGCGACGTGGTGGCGCACGAACCCCTCGGCGTGCCTGCGCTCGTACGGCACGGGGACCACCGTCCACTCGGCCACGGCGGGGTCCTGGCAGGCCGCCGTGATCGCGTCGACGTCCCCGTACGTGGGGACGGACAGGCGGACGTGCTCACTGGCCAGGACGAACGGTTCCATAGGTCGATGGTGTCACAGAAAGTTGGTCCGACCTGCAGTTTTACCGTCTCGCGGCGGCTTCGTCGGTAGCGGGCGACGGGCCTGCCTGGCCGTCGGGCGCACCACCGTCCGGCGCACCACCGTCGGGCGCACCGCCGTCGGGCGCACCGCCGTCGTCGCCGGGCGCTTCGCCCTCCGGCCCCGTGCGCAGCGTGGTGAACACCGACCAGGCCACCGCGATCAGGGGGACGGCGATGATCGCTCCGAGGATGCCGCCCACCACGGTGCCGCAGGTGACGCCGAGGGCGACCACCACGGGGTGCAGCGAGACCTGCTTGCCCATGATGAGCGGCTGCAGCACGTGCCCCTCGAGCTGCCCGATGCCCGCGATGCCGAGCGTGACGACGAGCGCCGCCAGCAGCCCGTCGGCGGCGAGCGCCACCACGGCGGCGATGATCATGGCCAGGGGCGCGCCGATGAGCGGGATGAAGGTGCCGATGAAGACGAGCACGGCGAGCGGCGCGGCCAGCGGCACACCGACGATCGTCAGGAAGATCCCGGCCAGGATGCCGTTCGTGATGGCCACCAGCACGATGCCGCGGGTGTAGCCGGAGAACGTGTACCAGCCCGCGCCGGCGACGGCGTGCCAGCGGTCGCGCGTGCGGACGGGCACCTGGGTCATGAACCAGCGCCACATGGAGGCGCCGGACGCGACGAAGAAGATGGTGCAGAAGATCGAGAGCACCAGCACGGCGACGCCCTCGACGATCGAGCCGGCGCTCTCGGCGGCGCGGCCCACGAGGCTCTCGGCGTTCCGCTGGAGCCAGTCGGCGGCGTCGTCGATCCACTGGTCGCGCGTGTCGACGTCGACGTCGACCCGCAGCGGGTTGTTCTCGATGAGGTCCACGATCTGGTCGATGCCCGTGTTGAACTGGCCGGCGAGCCGTTCCCACTGGCCGGCGACCGAGACGACGACGTACGTCAGGAGGCCGCCGACCACGAGCACGCCGGACAGGATGGCCCCGGCGGTGGCGAGGGCGCGGGGCATGGCCCGGGCGTAGAGGTCGGTGAGCGGGTTGAGCACCGCGGTGAAGACCAGGGCGAGGAACACCGCCACGAAGACGATCAGCACCTGGGTGACGGCCCAGAACACCAGGGCGACCCCGGCGGCGAGCACGATGAGGCGCCACGACCAGCCGGCGGAGGTGCGCAGCCAGAACGGCGGCACGGGCTCGTTCGGCAGCTCGCGGCGCGCGGCGTGCGCGCGTGCTACGGGGTCGGACGGTGCGGGGTCAGGCACCGAGTCAGTCTGCCTCAAGGTCGGGCGCCGCGCCCTGTGCACGGAGCGTGCTGAACACGGCCCAGGACACCGCGGTGAGCGGCACGGCGACGACCGCGCCGAGCAGACCGCCCAGCACGGAGCCGCCGGCGACGACGAGCGCCATCACCACGGGGTGGAGCGAGACCTGCTTGCCGGTGATCAGCGGCTGGAGCACGTTCGCGTCGATCTGCGCCACCACCACCATGCCGATCAGCACGACCAGCGCGAGCACCGGCCCCTTGGCGGCGAGCGCGACGAGCACGCTGACGACGATCGCGGCGACCGGGCCGATCATCGGGACGAACGCCCCCAGGAACACCACCACGGACAGCGGCAGCGCGAGCGGCACGCCCACGACGGACAGGAAGATCCCTGCCATGGCGCCGTCGGCCAGCGCGACGAAGAACATGCCGCGCGTGAACCCGGAGAATGCCGTCCAGCCGGCGGTCGCGGCGGTCTGCCAGCGGTCGTGCCGGTCGGCGGGGACCAGGGACAGCACCCACTGCCACATCCGGCCGCCCTGGGTCAGGAAGAACACGGTGCAGAAGATCGCGAGCACGACGGCGGTGGCGCCCTCCGCTATCGATCCGGCGCTCTCGGCGGCGGTACCCGCGAAGGCCCCGCCGTTCTCCTGGAGCCAGGCGCCGCCGTCCGCGAGCCACTCGTCGGGACCGCCGAGGCCGGCCAGGACCGGGACCCCGGTGAGGAGCCCGGCCAGGTCGGTCAGCCCGGTGCCGAACTGGGTGGCGAGCTCGTCCCAGCGGCTCACCACGGACGACACCACGTACGTCACGAGCCCGCCGACGGCGAGGACCGCGGTCAGCAGGGAGGCGGCCATGGCGAGCCCGCGGGGCATCACGCGGTCGTACAGGTCCCCGAGCGGCAGCAGCACGGTGGTGAAGACCAGGGCGAGGAACAGCGCGACGAACACGAGCTGGACCAGGCCCACCACGTAGAACACCACGGCGATGGCGGCGACGATGCCGACGAGCCGCCAGGCCAGGTCGCCGGTGGACCGGATCCAGGGTGCTCCGAAGGTGGTCCCTGGCGAGGCGTCTGCCTGCTGCGGGGTGGTCGGCGGCTCCGCCGCTGTCGTCGGCGCTACCGTCGGCGCGTCAGCCGTCATCGCCTTGCTCCCACTATTTGTTTTGGGCGAATTGTCCTCGCGGACGTTAGCGGCAGGTCGTGGGTCGCGACAACTGGTCCGCGTCCGACAGACTCTCCTGCAGGCTGTGCGAAGCGCCAGATCCGGGCCGCGAACCGGCGCGACCCAGGTCACACGCTTTTCGATTCGGAACCGGCCCGTCCTGCGTGTTATGTTTTTCCCCGCACCGGAACGGCGGAAACGCCGGGGTCGGTCCACCTGTCCGGGTGGCGGAATGGCAGACGCGCTAGCTTGAGGTGCTAGTGCCCTTTATCGGGCGTGGGGGTTCAAGTCCCCCTCCGGACACCATCATCGCCACGTCCCCTCACGAGGGGGCGTGGCGATTTTTCGTTTGCGAGCCCGACGCTGCGAGCCCGACGCTGCGAGCTCGACGCACTGCCGAGCCTGGCAGGCGCCGACCGCTCGGCCCGCCGCGGGGCGAACATCCCGATGTCCTGAGTCAGCAGCTGCCCCTTGTCGACACGACGATCACCCCCTACTGTCTACCGTTAACGGTAGACGAAAGGGTGACACAGTGGTCACAGTGAGGCCCTCACGGGCACCCGCGCTCGGCGACCAGCTCGCGGCAGTACTGCGCGACCAGATCGTGCGGCGCACCCTCGGGCACGGAACGCATCTCGTGGAGGATCTGCTCGCGGAGCAGTACGACGTCAGCCGCGGCCCGGTGCGGGACGCGCTGCGACAGCTCGAGTCGCAAGGTCTGGTCGAGTCCCGCAGACGGGGTTACTTCGTCGTGGGGTTGAGCCAGCGCGACATCGACGACCTGTACGAGCTCCGAGAATCGATAGAGCTCACCGCCACCCTGCGGGCGATCGAGAACGTCACGCCCGATCTGCTCGCTCAGGGCCGCGAGATCGTCCGGGAGATGACCGGGTGCGCCGACCGGTCGGCGGCAGCCGACTTCGCGGACGCCGACATGCGGTTCCACGCGCTGCTCTACCGGATGAGCGGCAACCGGCGGCTGGTCGACGTGTGGAAGGCCTACGAGCCGCTCCTCGCGAGCCTCATGCAGCTCACCGTGGAGGAGGACGTCGACCTGCACCCGTCGGCGAACGACCACGGCCGGCTCCTCGACCTCATCGACGAGGGCGACGTCGAGCAGGTCCGCGCAGAGCTGCGTGAGCACCTCGACGGTGCGCGGGCGCGCATGGCCAGCGCCGTGCAGGCGCTGATCGACGACGGCGCCGAGGAGGGTGTGCCGTGAGCGTCGCAGCCGGAACGTCTCACCGACCGCCACCGTCCGAGCTACGCCGCGCCGACGCGACGACCGCACCCGATCGCCGTCGCCTTGCCGGAGTTGGACAGTCCCGGGCGCTGCTCGTGCTCGCGATCCCCGCCCTTCTGTTCTACGGGTTCGCGGTGGTCGTCCCATCGGTTCGCGGCGCGGTACTCGCCTTCACCAACTGGGACGGTCTGTCACAGACCTACGACTTCGTCGGCCTGGACAACTTCGTCCGGATCTTCACCACGCAGAGCTCGCTCGACGCGCTGAAGATGACGCTCGTCTTCGCCATCGCGGTGACCGTGCTGCAGAACGGCATCGGCCTGCTCCTCGCGCTCGGGGTCAACAGCGGCCTGAGGTCGCGCAACTTTCTCCGCGTGCTGTTCTTCGCGCCGGTGGTCGTCACACCGGTGGTCGTCGCGTACCTGTGGAAGTTCATGCTGACCCCCGGGGGCGCGGCGGACCGGCTCCTCGCTGCCGTCGGCCTCGGCGAAGCGGCGCCGAGCTGGCTCGGTGACCCCGGATGGGCGGCCGTCTCGGTGGTGATGATGATCGTCTGGCAGCACGCCGGGTACTCGATGGTGATCTACATCGCCGGCCTCCAGTCCATCCCGCAGGAGGTGAACGAGGCGGCGCTCGTCGACGGCGCGGGTCCGTGGCGACGGTTCTCGTCGGTGACCTGGCCGCTGCTCGCTCCGGCTACCGCGATCAACGTCATGCTCACGATCATCGGCGGGCTCAAGATGTTCACCGAGGTGTTCGTGCTCACCGCAGGTGGTCCTGGCGGGGCCACCGAGACACTCTCCACCCTGCTCTACAAGTCGGCCTTCCAGTTCAGCGAGTTCGGCTACGGCATAGCGCTCGCGCTCGTGCTGGCCCTCGTCGTCGGCGTGTTCTCGGTGACGCAGCAGCGCATGGCGCGAAGGGGGGCCTACTGATGCTCCGCTACTCGAAGCGCGTCTTCGCCCGCGAGATCGTGATGTTCCTCGTGGCCCTCGTGTTCGTCTTTCCCGTCTACATCCTCGTCAACATGTCCCTGCGGCCCGCGAACGACGCCTCGTCGCCGCTCGCCCCGGTCACGCAGCCGACGTTCGACAACTTCGTCGCCGCGTGGCAGCAGGCGGGCCTTGCCTCGGCGCTGCTCAACAGCGCGATAGTCACCGTGACGAGCGTGGTGCTCATCGTGGCCATCTCCTCGATGGCGGCGTACCCGCTCGCTCGAGTGCTCTCCCGGCTCTCCACCGCGCTGTTCTGGTTGGTGCTGGCGGGGATGATGATCCCGTTCCAGGTGGCGCTGATCCCGCTCTACCAGACGATGCGTGACCTGGGCCTCCTGGGCTCGCTGGTCTCGCTCATCCTCTTCTACACCGGCAGCCAGGTGCCGTTCTCGGTGTTCCTCTACACCGGGTTCGTCCGCACCCTCGAGCGCGACTACGAGGAGGCGGCCGCGCTCGACGGCGCCGGCACCTTCCGCACGTTCCTCAGCGTCGTCTTTCCGCTGCTGCGCCCGATCACCGGCACCGTCATCATCCTGAACGCCATCACCGTGTGGAACGACTTTCTCGTGCCGCTGCTCTATCTCAGCGGCACTCCCCAGCAGACGGTCACCGTCGCGCTCTATGCGTTCGTCGGGCAGTTCGTCTCGAACTGGCCGGTGGTGTTCGCCGGCCTCGTGATCAGCGTCGCGCCGGTGCTCCTCGTCTACTTCCTCATGCAGAACCAGATCATCAAGGGCTTCGCCGGAGGGCTGAAGGGATGAGCGGACACGGAGCAGGAGTCGAGGCCTACGCGCTGCGGGCCGACGGGCAGCACGAGCCGCAGGGCATCGTCGCGGGTCCGGCCTTCTCGTGGCGCCTGCGTGCCGGCCGGCGGGGCGCACGCCAGGTGGCGTACCGCGTCGTCGTCACGCAGCTGACACCATCCGGCGAGACTCCACGGGTCTGGGACTCGGGCCGCGTCGAGGCGACGGGGACGGTCGGCGCCCGCTATGCGGGAGCGCCGCTGGTCAGCTCCGCCGACTACGGGTGGACGCTCGAGGTGGAGGACGAGCACGGCGTGACGACCACGGCGAGTGCCCGGTTCGCGACCGGGATCGTGCACGGCGACGAGTGGCAGGCCACCTGGATCGGGCGCAGCCCCCTGGCTCGCCGGACCGCGCTGCCTCCGCAGGACGTCGACATCAGCTACACGGTCAACAAGCTGACGCCCGTGCGCCGGTTCGTGCGCCATGTCGACCTGGACGACGTGCCGGCCCGCGCCAAGGTGCATGCTTCCGCGAAGGGCGTCTACCGGCTGTACGTCAACGGCCACCGGGTCGGGAACGACGAGCTCGCGCCGGGATGGACCGAGTACCGCGACCGCATCACCTACCAGTCCTGGGACGTGACCGAGCTGCTGCGCCCCGGACGCAACAGCATCGCGGCGCTGGTCGGCGACGGCTGGTACGTCGGCTTCATCGGCACGGACCGGCGGCACCAGGCCCAGCACTACGGCAAGGAGCCGGCGCTCCTGGTGCAGCTCGTCGTGGACGCCGCGGACGGCGGCCGCGTGGTCGTCGGCACCGACACCGCATGGCGGGACACCGAGAGCGAGATCCTGTACGCGGACCTGTTGATGGGCCAGTACGAGGACTCCCGGCGGGCGCAAGCCGACTGGCACCTTCCCGGCTGCGACCTGTCCGGCTGGTCGGACGTCATCGTCGTCGACGACGACACCTCGCTCCTCACCCCTGAGGTCGATCCCGGCGTCCGCGCGACGCGACGGCTGGCCGCCGTCTCGGTGACGTCGAAGAGCGAGGGCCGGCACATCGTCGACTTCGGCCAGAACCTCGTGGGCCGTGTGCGGCTCACGCTGCGCGGCCGGTCCACGGGCACCCGGGTGCAGCTCAGTCACGCGGAGGTGCTCGACGACGGCGAGCTCTACACGGCCAACCTGCGCACCGCCGAGCCCGTCGACGTGTTCTGGACCAACGGCGCGCAGGAGCAGGTGTTCGAGCCCCGCTTCACGCTGCACGGGTTCCGGTTCGTCGAGGTCCGCGGTGTCTCCGGCACGCTGGACGCCGCAGACATCGAGGCAGTGGTGCTGCACAACGGTGTCGAGCTCGTCGGTGGGTTCTCGTCGTCGAGCACCGACCTGGACCGTCTCTACCAGAGCATCTCGTGGTCGCTGCGGGGCAACTTCGTGTCCATCCCGACCGACTGTCCGCAGCGCGACGAGCGCCTCGGCTGGCTCGCCGACGCGCAGGTCTTCGCGCCCACTGCGCTGGCCATCGCCGACGTCGGCCCGCTGCTGAAGCGCTGGCTCCGGGACATCCGCAGCGCGCAGTCCGACGACGGCGCGTTCCCCGACATCGCGCCACACCTGATCCACCTGCGCGAGGGCGCGCCCGCGTGGGGCGACGGCGGAGTCACGATCCCGTGGCACGTCTACCGCGCGACGGGCGACCTCACGGTGCTCGAGGAGGCGGCCGACTCGATGGTCGCGTGGGTGCGGCACATCGAGCGCCACAACCCCGACCTGGTCTGGCGCGAGCTGGTCGGCAACAACTACGGGGACTGGCTGCAGGTCGGCGAGGAGACGCGCAGGGACGTGCTCGCCACCGCCTACTTCGCCCACAGCACCGACCTCACCGCCCGTTCACTGCGGATCCTGGGCCGGGACGTGGCGGCCGCCGAGCTCGAGGCCCTGGCGGAGCGGATCCGTGACGTGTACCGGAGGGAGTTCGTCGCGCCCGACGGCACGGTCGCCGGGGACACCCAGGGCGGCTACCTCGTCACGCTCGCCTTCGGGCTGTGCTCGGACGACGCACAGCGCGGTCTCGTCGCGGACCGGCTGGTCGCCGCCGTCGAGCGGCGGGACGTGTCGCTCACCACCGGCTTCATCACCGTGGGGCTGCTGTGCCCGGTCCTCGCCGACCTCGGACGAGAGGACCTGGCGTTCCGCCTGCTGCACAACGACCGGTACCCGTCCTGGCTGTTCTCGATCCGCAACGGTGCGACCACGATCTGGGAGCGCTGGGACGGCTGGACACCCGAGAACGGGTTCCAGTCGGCGCGGATGAACAGCTTCAACCACTACTCCCTCGGCTCGGTCGGCCAGTGGTTCGCCGGGGGCATCCTCGGAATCGGCCAGGCGGAGGGATCGGCCGGGTACCGAGCCATCGAGCTCACGCCGCGGTTCGATCCGTTCCTCGACAGTGCCGCCGGGTGGCTGGAGACGCCGCGCGGGCGCATCGAGAGCCGTTGGCAGCGCGACGGCGACCGCATCACCTGGTCCGTAGCCGTTCCCCCCGGGGCGGCGACGACCGCCGTCCTGCCCTGCGGGAGCGGGGCCGAGCTCCTGGAGGGAGGCGAGAACGCGACGCGCTCGGAGGGCGTCACCGTGACGGACCGCGACCTGAGCCGCACCTGGCTCCGGCTGGAACCCGGTACCTACGAGCTCCGGTTCCCGGCGCCCTGACCAGGCCTTCCACCCCCCACCTGCCCTCGACGACTCCCCCACCGACGGGGAAGCCCATCCACCTCTTGGAGTCCCAGCACCATGAAATCAAGGAACATCGCCACAGTCGCCGGTGTCGCCGTATCGCTCGCTCTGACGGGCTGTGCGTCCGCGGAGCCGACAGCGGGGTCCACAGAACCCACCGACGCCCTCACCATCGCGACGACCTCGAACAACCAGGCCCCGATGGAGGCCGTCATCGAGGCCTACAAGGACAAGACCGGTCACGACGTGAGCCTGACCGTCTCGGACACCTCGCAGTTCCAGACCACCATCCGCACCCAGCTCTCCAGCGGCACGGCCCCCGACGTCTTCACCGTCTGGGCCGGCGGCGGCAACCCGGGCGCCATCGACGTGCTCCAGGGCGGCGGCTACCTTGCCGACCTCTCCGACCGCGAGTGGGTCGACTCCGTCGACCCGGGTACGGCCGAGACGCTCCAGATCGACGGGAAGACCTACGGGCTCCCGTCCAAGCTCGACGCGATCGGCACCATCTACGACAAGGCCACGCTGGACGAGCTGGGCCTCGAGGTGCCCACCACCTACACCGACCTCCTCACGTACTGCCAGGACGTGCGGGACGCCGGCAAGGTCGCCTTCGCTCTCGGCATCCAGACCGACTGGGTCACCCAGCTCATCCCGTACGCCCTGGTCGCCTCGACCGTGTACGGCGAGGCGCCGGACTTCGACCAGCAGCTCGCCGACGGCTCGGCGACGTTCGCAGGTTCCGGCTGGTCGGCCGCGTTCGAGAAGTACCAGGAGATGAGCGAGGCCGGCTGCTTCAACGACGACCCGCTCGGCACCGACGTGACCGCCTCGTACAACCTGGTCAACTCGGGTGAGGCCGTCGGCGTCGTCCAGGTGCTGGCCTCCTACCCGCAGATCGCCTCGACGGCACCCGAGGGCACCGACTTCGGGTTCTTCCCGCTGCCCGGCGACGACTCGGGCACCAACCCGATCCCCCGCGGCATCGGCGTGAGCTTCGCCGTCAACGAGTCGGCGACCAACAAGGCCAACGCGCTCGACTTCGTGGACTGGCTCGCCACCCCCGAGGCCACGAGCGTCTGGTTCGGGGCAGCTCCGGGCATCCCCGCTCTTGCTGACGCGGACGTCGAGCTCGACCCGGTCATGCAGTCCGCGTCCGACCTCATCGCCGCGGGCGAGACCGCCCCCATGCCCGACCAGGGCTGGCCCGACGCCAAGCCGCAGTCGGCCCTGTTCGTCGGCACCCAGCAGCTGTTCTCCGGCCAGGCGGGGGTCGACGACGTACTCGGCTCGATGGACGAGGCATATACCGGCTGACGCGACCGCTCAGCCGCTGACGAACCAGAAGAACAGGTACACATGCGTTCGCACGACATCATCACCGCCGTCCCCCTCTCGTTCCGCGCCGACGGCAGCCTCGACCTCGACGGCTCGCGGGCGATCCTCGCGTACGTCGCGGCGTCGGGGGTGCAGGGCGCCCTCGTGCTCGGCACGACGGGTGAGTTCCCTGCCCTGTCGATCGAGGAACGAAACACGGTGGCCGCGCTCGCGACGGAGGTTCTCGGCGACCTGCGCGTCATCGTGCACGTCGGCGCGGCGAGCCGGTTCGAGGTGTCGCAGCTGATCGAGGGAGCCCGGCGCGCCGGCGCCCGCGAGATCGCCGTGCTGACGCCGTACTACCTTCCCGCACCCCCGGACGAGGTGTACGAGTTCTTCCGCGACGTGGTCGCGGAGGCCGAGGGGCTCGACGTCTACGTGTACATGTTCGAGGCGCGCACCGGTATCCCTGTCGACGAGGACCTGATCGTGCGCCTCGCCGGGCTGGACGGGGTGGTGGGCGTCAAGGTGAGCGGCGAGTCGCTCGACCTCATCTCGGCGTTCCGGGCCCGGCTCCCGGAGGACTTCGTCATCTACACGGGGGCGGACGGCGATTTCGCGCGCGCCGGTCACGCCGGTGCCGACGGGGTCATCTCCGGCGTCGCCTCGGTGTTCGCCCGACCGTTCGTCGCGATGCGGAAGGCCCTGCTCGCAGAGGACGGGGTGCGGATCGCAGCCCTGCAGGCGGACATCGACGAGGTCGTCGAGGCGGTGGACGGCTCCTCCGCGCGGATGCGGGCGGTCCACCACCTCGCCGGCCGCCCGGTCGGGGGCAAGCGGATGCCGATCCCCGACCCGGACGAAGAGGTGCGCGCGCGCCTGAAGCGCGCGATACCCACCTACCACTAGTACGTCGGCGCCCGACGACGGGCGCCGACCGACACGACCGATCACAGAGGAGAAGCAGCGTTGCTCTCACACACCTCACGCTCCCGCCGGACCGCGGTCCTGGGTTCGCTCACCGCCGTCGTCGCGCTCGTCGCGACGCTCACGACGGGACCGGCCGCCGCCCAGAGCGACGAACCACCGTTCCGCGTGGTCGACGACCTGATCGACACGACCGACGCGGTGGCGCTCGGTCTTCCGCAGCACGAGGGCGCGGAGACCACCACGGTCTTCGCTCCGGGCGCCGACGACCCGAAGTTCAACCACGGCGTCGTCCTCATGCCGTTCAAGGGCAAGCTCTTCGCGCAGTGGCAGAGCTCGGCGCTCGACGAGGACGCACCGGACACGGTGGTCACGTACAGCGTCAGCGACGACGGCGACTCGTGGTCGGAGCCCACCGCCCTCACCGAGCCGCGTTCCGACGGCTACACGTCGAGCGGCGGCTGGTGGACCGACGGCAAGACGCTCATCGCCTATCTGAACGTGTGGCCGGCGGAGCTCGACCCGCGCGGTGGCTACACCGAGTACGTCGCGAGCCGCGACGGCGTCACCTGGACGGAGCCGCGACGGGTCACCGACGCGGACGGCCGGCCCGTCGAAGGCATCATCGAGCAGGACGTCAAGGCGCTGCCGAGCGGCCGGCTGCTGACCGCGTTCCACGTGCAGCCCGGCCTCTTCGTCAAGCCCTACTACACCGACGACCCGCGCGGCATCACCGGCTGGACGCAGGGTGCGTTCGAGAACCAGCCGAACACCGACGAGATGTCGCGCGAGCTGGAACCGAGCTGGTACGTGCGGGAGGACGGCGCCGTCGTCATGGTGTTCCGCGACCAGGGCGGCAGCACGCTGCGGAAGCTCGGCTCCGTGAGCGAGGACGGCGGCGAGACCTGGACCACGTCCCAGCTCACGAACGTGCCCGACTCCCGCACCAAGCAGAGCGCCGGCAACCTGCCCGACGGCACCTCCTACCTCGTCGGCAACCCCACGGGCACACGCAACCGGTACCCGCTGTCGATCCTGCTGAGCGCGGACGGCGAGACCTTCGACACCGGATACACCCTGCGCGACGCGAACGACCTCCAGCCACGACGGTACGAGGGGCTGTACAAGAACCCCGGCTACAGCTACCCCAAGAGCGTGCTCTGGGGCGACGACCTGTACGTCGCGTACGGCACGAACAAGGAGGACGTGGAGATCACGCGGGTGCCGCTGGACACCATCTCGGTGCGCGAGGCACCCGGAGCCGTCGAACGGCCGGTCGCCGACGGCGGCCGGGAGTCGCTCGCGGTCTCCTGGCAGGCACCGGCCGACACCGGCGACGCCGCGCTCACGAGCTACGTCGTGACTGCGACCGCCCGCTCGGGTGCGACGGTCCGGACCGAGGTGGGACCTGACGGGACCGACGCGGTCCTGACGGGAGTGCGTCCCGGCCGGTACGAGGTCACGGTGACGGCGGTCAACGGGTTCGGGTCCGGCGAGACCTCCGAACCATCACACTGGACGACGGTGAACCACCGGGGCTGACACCGGGTCTGTCATCGACGTCATGCGTTCGAAGAACCAGCTCGCTGCGCACGCTCTCGACAAGAGCGTGCGCAGCGAGCCCGGACCTCGTCGAGAAATAGAGCACGTTTTCCCCCGCCGCCCGCCCGCGTGAGGTAGTGTGTGCCCTGCGAGGGGAGTACTTCCCTAACATCGTCCGGTCATTACGGCGCACCAGCGACCTCGGGCGGCGACCTTGCGGAGCAAGGTGAAGGAGACCTCGGAGCCAACTACCTTGGGGACTCCTTGCTCGCACACCTGACCAGTTCTGCCCCTGCCCTGACCTCGGTGGCCACCCCCACGCTGTGGGCCGTCACCCTCGTCGGCGTCCTGGCCCTGATCGCCGTCGACTTCCTGCTCACCCGACGCCCGCACGAGGTGTCCATGCGGGAGGCGATCGGGTGGAGCGTCTTCTACATCGCCCTCCCGCTGGCGTTCGGCGGCTGGATCTGGGCCACGTTCGGCTCGGACACCGGCGTGCAGTACCTCACCGGGTACCTCGTCGAGAAGTCGCTGTCGGTCGACAACCTGTTCGTGTTCATGCTGCTGCTCACCGCCTTCGCCGTACCGCCGGCGCTGCAGCAGCGTGTGCTCCTGCTCGGCATCGTCGGGGCGCTGGTGCTGCGTGGCATCTTCATCGCGCTCGGCGCGGCGGTCCTCGCCAACCTCAGCTGGGCGTTCCTCCTCTTCGGCGCCATCCTCCTCGCGACGGCGGTCAAGATCCTCGCGGACCAGCTCCGCGGGAGCTCGCACGACGTGGACGTCTCCGAGCTGCGCTCGGTCCGGCTGATCCGCCGCTTCATGCCCGTCACCGACGACTACCGCGGCCCGCGGCTGTCGGTGCGCGAGGGCGGGCGGCGCATGCTCACCCCGCTGGCCGTCGTGGTCGTCGCGGTCTTCGCCGCCGACGTCGTCTTCGCCGTGGACTCCGTGCCCGCCGTCTACGGCATCACCAGCGACCCGTACCTCGTGTTCGCGACCAACGCCTTCGCCCTGCTCGGCCTGCGCGCCCTGTACTTCGTGCTCCAGGGCGCCCTGAGCAAGCTGGTGCACCTCGGGTACGGGCTCGCGACCATCCTCGCGTTCATCGGCGTGAAGCTCGTGCTGCACTGGGCCCACGGCATCTGGGCGGGCGTCCCGGAGATCCCGACGCTCGCGTCGCTCGGCGTCATCCTCGGTGTGCTCGCCGTCGTCACGGCGACCAGCCTCTACGCCACCCGGGGGTCCGGGGAGCCGGACGCCGACCCGCGCGACGCGGTCCCCGACGACGCCGTCCTCGACGGGGCACGGGGAGACGGGGCCGCGGAGGCCGCGGACCGGTCCTAGCCCGACCGCGGCGTCGTCGAGGGGCGCAGCGGCCGGGACCGATGAGTGAGCGGCTCCCCCTGTGGAAGGGAGAGCCGCTCACAGTCCGCTGTCTCATTCGGACCCGCCGGCGCCCGCAGGCGCCGGAAGTATGGTGCCCAGCCTACAGGTTCGCCTACCGGGTCGCGGTGCGTGCCCAGGGCAGCGGTGCGCGCCGCGCCAGCTGCGCGAGGACGGTTCCGGCCGACGCGATGCCGAAGGCCGCCGCCGTGCCGAGGGGCACCACCAGCAACGCGACCAGGAGGCAGAACGCCGCGAACCCGACCAGCCCGGCCAGGACGCCGCGCAGCAGGTGCACCGCCTCGCCGGACCCGTGCTGCGCGAGCGCGAACGCGGCGACCACGCTGGACGCGATCGGGAACGGGGCGAGCACCCCGGTCATCCCGGGGCCCAGAGTGCCCGACAGGGTGGTGACGACCACGACGAGCAGTGCGGTCGCCGCGGCACGACCGGGCAGGTCCCACCACGGCCAGACCACGGCGCGGCGCGCGACCCGTGCGCCGGACGCCGGGGGCATCGCCCGGCCGGCGCCCCACATCGCCCCGAGCGCCAGTGCGAACCCCAGCGCGGGTGGTACGGACAGCCGGGCGAGCGCGACGTCCGCCGTCAGGCACGCGGCCCAGGCGGCGCCGAGCGAGCCCGCCCAGCCGATCCTGCGGGAGCACCACGCGAACACCACGGCGAAAAGGGCGAGCGTCGTGAGACCCAGCAGGGCGGACGAGGCGGCGGCGGCCCCGAACCGGGTGCCCTGCTCCAGGCAGGTGATCAGCAGGATCGGTCCGGCGACGATCGGCAGTCCCACCAGCACGCCTGTCGCCCGGGCTCCCCATCGGCGGCCGGCGAGGGACGAGCCGGCGACGAGCGCGGGCGCCAGCAGGAGCTTCAGCAGCAGCGTCACGCGCACACCTTAGGTCGTGGTCAGGGGTTGGCGTACAGCTGCACCACGACCCGGTCGAACCGGCGTGCCGCGAGGTCCTGGCGGGTGATCGTCCAGTACAGGATGCCCATCGGCACCCCGACCCACTGGGCGAGGACTGCCCAGTCCTCGGGGTGGGAGTAGTTCTCGCCCGGCTCCTGGACCGCCGAGGCCCGTGCCGGGTCGCCGTAGCCGTCGAAGTCGTAGGCGTGTCCGCCGAGCTGCCACTCGCCGCCCCCGTCGGTCTGCTCCGACCACACGTCCTGCAGCGCCTGTGCGTGGGGGTGCCTGGCGCGGTCCTCGTCGCCGAGCGGGCAGGACGGCAGCGACACGCCGGGGACGAGGCGCAGGTCGCCGGTGCGGCGCAGGTCGGCGTCCAGGTCCTCGGGCGAGTCGTACTCGTACGGCTCGTAGTCGAGCGTGACCTCCCGCTCCTCGACCGGTGCCCCCGCGGGGACGTACACGGCCCCGCCGGCCAGCATGGTGGCGTCCAGGTCGATGTCCGCGAACAGGAGCACGTGCCCGTCGTCCGGGAACGGCAGGTCGGTCGCACCGGGTGGGACGGCCGCCAGGTCGAGCGTCGCGATGAGCTGGTGCTCGTGGGGGCGGTCGGGGCCGTACGCGGTGGCCGCGGTGTGGGTTTCCGGCGGGAGCATCAGCGGGCTGCCGAGGCGGCCGACGACGGGGCCGCCGCCGCCGGGCGCGGTACGCAGGGTCGGGCGGGCGAGGCCGAGCCAGCGGTCGACGTCGTCCGCGGGGACTCCCCTGTCGAGTGCCTGTTCCCGGAATCTGTCGAGCCACCACAGCGTCGGTGCGGGCAGGGTCCTGACCGACGGGTGCAGCACGCCGGCGCCGAACTCCCAGCCGGGCTCTGGCGCCACGACGCCTGGTTCGCCGCGGTCCGCGAGCCATTCCGCGGCGGAGGTGCGCGCCGTGTCGTCGGGACCGACCAGTGCGTCGAGCGCGGCGGCCCGGGCGTCCGGGTGGTCGCCGAGCACCCGCCGGGCGGGCAGGCGGTGCCGGCCCGCGCAGAGCGCGAGCTCGGTCAGGCGCGGGACCAGCGGCTCGGGCGTGGCCGGGAACCGTTCGAGGACCGTCAGGATCATCGTGCGCGTGTCGACGGCCCGCTGGTCGGGGTGCTGCTTGTCGTCGCCTCCGTCGAGGTACTCGTGCGCGAGGTCGAGGCGCTCGGCGAACAGCGGCCACCAGCGGTCGGCGACCTCCGGTGGCGGGACGTGCCCGTGCTCGCGCGCGCTGGTGACGAGGAGCCCTGCGGCCCACCGGTCCGCGTCGGCGTCCCCCGCGGCGCGGCGCGCGTCCCGCAGGGCGCGCACGTCGGGCAGCACCGCCACCAGCCTCTGGGCGATGCTCCAGGTCCGGTCCACGTCGGGCCCGCTCCCGGGCCGCAGGGTGCGCAGGTGCCGGAGCTCCTGGACGAGGTCCGGGTCCTGGGGCGGCGTGACGGCGGGCACCGGGACGCTCTCGTCAGATGGGTACATACCGGGAGTTTATGGTCGCCCACTGACACGACCGGTCGTGCCGCACGGGGCGGGCGTCCCGGCGGCCCGTGTCAGCGACCCCTGGCACACTGGCGGCCATGACGCTCCCGGACGCCGCCCTGACCGCGCCCGCCCTCGACGTGCTCCGTGATGTCTTCGGCTACGACGCGTTCCGCGGCGCCCAGCAGGAGATCATCGAGACGGTGGCCGGCGGCGGTGACGCCCTCGTCCTCATGCCCACCGGCGGCGGCAAGTCGTTGTGCTACCAGATCCCGGCGCTCGTGCGGCACGGGACCGGCGTCGTGATCTCGCCGCTGATCGCGCTCATGCAGGACCAGGTCGACGCACTGGACGCGCTCGGTGTGCGCGCCGGGTTCCTCAACTCCACGCAGGACCCTGACCAGCGCCGCGCCGTCGAGCAGGCCTACCGCTCGGGCGAGCTCGACCTGCTGTACCTGGCCCCGGAACGGCTCGGCGTGGACTCCACCGCCCGGCTGCTCGACCAGGGCACCATCGCACTGTTCGCGATCGACGAGGCACACTGCGTGTCCCAGTGGGGCCACGACTTCCGGCCCGACTACCTGCGGCTGAGCGAGCTGGCGGAGCGCTGGCCCGGTGTCCCCCGCATCGCCCTGACAGCCACGGCCACCCAGCACACGCGCGAGGAGATCGCCACCCGGCTGGGCCTGACCGAGGCGAGGCACTTCGTCGCCAGCTTCGACCGGCCCAACATCACCTACCGGGTCGCCCCCAAGGACAACCCGGGCCGGCAGCTGCTCGACCTGCTGCGTACCGAGCACCCCGGAGACGCGGGGATCGTGTACTGCCTCTCCCGCGCGTCGGTGGAGAAGACCGCCCAGCAGCTCACCGCCCAGGGCATCCGCGCGCTGCCGTACCACGCGGGCCTGCCCGCCCCCGTGCGCGCGGCCAACCAGTCGACGTTCCTGCGCGAGGACGGCGTGGTCATGGTCGCGACCATCGCGTTCGGCATGGGCATCGACAAGCCCGACGTCCGCTTCGTCGCCCACCTCGACCTGCCGAAGTCGGTCGAGGGCTACTACCAGGAGACCGGCCGCGCGGGCCGGGACGGCCTTCCGGCGACGGCCTGGCTCGCCTACGGGCTGGCCGACGTCGTCCAGCAGCGCAAGATGATCGCCGAGTCCGAGGGTGACCTCGCCCACCGCCGCAGGCTCTCGTCCCACCTCGACGCGATGCTGGCGCTCTGCGAGACCGTCGAGTGCCGCCGCGCCCAGCTCCTGCGCTACTTCGACCAGGACCACCCCGGCAGCTGCGGTGCGTGCGACACCTGCCAGAACCCGCCGGAGGCGTGGGACGGCACCGTCCCGGCGCAGAAGCTCCTGTCCGCCGTGTTCCGGCTGGACCGCGAGCGCAACCAGCGGTTCGGCGTGGGGCACGTGGTCGACATCCTGCGCGGCAAGGCCACGCCCAAGATCACGCAGTGGCAGCACGACAGCCTCACCGTCTTCGGCGTCGGCGAGGACCTGTCCGACGGCGAGTGGCGGTCGGTCGCCCGCCAGCTCCTGGCGCTGGGCCTGCTGGAGGTCGACCCGAACCACGGCACGCTCGTGCTCACGGAGGCCAGCACGGAGGTGCTCGGCCGGCGGCGCGAGGTGCGGCTGCGCCGTGACCCGCGGCCCCAGGGCGGGGCGCGCAGGCCGGCGCGCTCCGGCGGCTCGCGCCCGGAGGCCGCCCCGCTGTCGGACGCCGACCAGCCGGTGTTCGAGCGGCTGCGGGCCTGGCGGGCGGCGACGGCCAAGGAGCAGGGCGTGCCCGCCTACGTGGTGTTCCACGACGCTACGCTGCGGGCGGTCGCCGGTGAGCGCCCGGTGGACCTGGACGCGCTGAGCGGGATCAGCGGCGTCGGCCAGGCCAAGCTGGACCGGTACGGCGAGGGGATCCTGGCGGCGCTGCACGCCGTCGAGTGACCGCGTGACAGGGTGTGCGGGCGGCACACCGCACCCTCGCGCGTCATATATGATGTACGACGTGCCTACGATGCCCCCAGCTCCGATCGCCCTGCCCTCCCGCACGGAACACGCGCTCGCGACCATCAAGGAGGGGATCCTGAGCGGACGTCTCGCCGCCGGCCAGGCGCTCGTCGAGGCGGACCTCGCCCAGGAGCTCGCGATGTCGAAGACGCCGGTGCGTGAGGCGCTCAAGATCCTGGAGATGAGCGGGCTCGTCGTCGTCCGGCCCTACGTCGGTGTGCGCGTGCGCGAGCTCACCCAGGCCGACGCCGTGGCCATCTACGAGACACGGCTCCTGCTGGAGCCGGAGGCGACACGGCGCGGCGTGCTGGGCGGCGTCGACGTCGTGGCAGCGCGGGCCGCGCTGGAGCGCGCGGCCGCCGCGACCGAGCCCGCCCAGCGCAGCCTGGCGAACCGTGCGTTCCACGCGGCGCTGTGGGCGGCCGCCGGCAACTCGATCCTCGTCGGCATGCTCGAAGGCCTCCGGGACCAGACGGCGCTCGCCGCGGTCACCACCTGGGCGCGGCAGCCGAGCTGGCGCGACGAGGCACAGGAGCACGCGCAGATCCTGGCCGCGGCGGAGGCGTCCGACGCCGACCGCGTGGCCGACCTGACCCGCCGGCACATCGCCGGCTTCCTCGACCGGCTCCGCCAGGGAGGTGCGACCGACTGACCCGCGAGCCCCGCGATCGCGGGGACCTGCACTGCGAGGTACGGCCCGTTCACCGCCAAGTTCCCGGGCCGCACCTCTGAAGCGAGTGCTCCGAGACGGAGCACCACACGTCACTCGATAACAAGGAGCAACGATGCTCAATAGTACAAAGCAGCCTGCGTCCACCGCAGCCCGCGCCCGGCGCAGCCAGATGCGCTGGACGGTCGTCGCCTTCTCGGCGCTCGGCCTCACGATCGCCTACCTCGATAGGGCGGCGCTCAGCGTCGCGCTGCCCTTCATCTCCGAGGACTTCCACATCAGCCCCGCGATGCAGGGGGTGCTGCTCTCCTCGTTCTTCTGGACGTACGCGCTGTTCCAGGTGCCGTCCGGCTGGCTCCTCGACAAGTTCGGCCCGCGCGTCATCTATCCCATCGCGGTCGGGTGGTGGTCGCTGTGGACAGCACTCACCGCGTTCGCGACGGGGGTCACGAGCCTGATCGTCTTCCGGCTCGGCCTCGGGATGGGCGAGGCACCCGTGCAGCCCGCGAACATCAAGGTGGTCTCGACCTGGTTCCCGCGCCGAGAACGAGCGTTCGCCTCCAGCCTGTTCGACATGGGCCAGCAGATCGGCTCGGCCCTCTCCATCCCACTCGTCACGTGGATCGCGGTCTTCGCGGGCTGGCGGTGGACGTTCGTCGTCATCGGTGCGATCGGGCTCCTGTGGATCCTCGGCTGGCTCGCGATCTACCGCGCCCCGCAGAACCACCGCCGGGTGAACCCCGAGGAGCTCGCGTACATCCGCTCCGACCAGGCGGAGATGGTGCGGCACTCCGGGGAGACCGTGCGCTGGAGCGCGCTGCTGCGTGACAACCAGACCTGGGCGCTCATGCTCGGCTACGTCTTCCGCTCCCTGGCGGGGGCGTTCTTCCTCACCTGGTACCCGAGCTACCTCCTGGGCGAGCGCGGGTTCACCGAGGCCGAGTTCGGCATGGTCGGGGCCCTGCCCGCGGTCATCGCCATCGGATCGACCGTGCTGGGCGGGATCGTATCGGACCGGATGCTCGCGTCCGGGCTGTCCCCCAACATCGCGCGCAAGGTGCCGATCATCTCGGGGCTCGTGCTGAGCGCGTGCATCGGGTTCAGCCCGTTCGTGGAGAGCAACGTCGTGCTCATGGTCATCCTGACCGTGTCGAGCGCCGCGCACTCCTTCGCGGGGGCGGCGATCCTCAGCCTGCCCGCCGAGGTCTCCCCCAGCCCCGAGCGCGTCGGCTCCCTGGCCGGCTTCCAGAACTTCGGGTCGCAGGTCGGCAACCTCATCAGCCCGATCGCCATCGGTCTGGCCCTGACGGCCTCCGGGGGCTCCTACCTCTGGCCGCTCGTGCTCGCGGCGGTCAGCTGCCTGGTGAGTGCCGCGATCTACGGGTTCTGGGTGCGCATCAAGCCTGTCGAGCAGGCCGACGAGCAAGAGCTCGCCGGCACCCAGCAGAACGGAGAATCATGACCCGGCACCACGACATCGTCGCGCGCCTCGAGACGGTGGTCGGCATCCCCGTCGTCCCCTATGGTCCCGACGGCGGCGTCGACCTCACGCTCGCCGGACGGCTCGCCGACCGCCTGATCGGGTCAGGGCTCGGGGCGATCACCCCGAACGGCAACACCGGCGAGTTCTACGCCCTGTCGCCGCGCGAACGCGCCGACGTCACCCGCACGGTCACCGACGTCGCCGGTGACCGGGCGGTGGTCATCGTCGGCGTCGGCCTCGACCCCGCCACGGCGCGTGCCGAGGCGCGGCAGGCCGCGGAGCTCGGTGCCCACGCGATCATGGTGCACCAGCCCGTGCTGCCCTACATGTCACGGGCCGGCTGGGTCGAGTACACGGCGGCGGTCGCGAGCGCCGTGCCCGGAACGGCCGTCCTGCCCTACGTCAGCTCGACGGCGATCCGCGGCACGGACATCGCGGCCCTTGCCCAGGTGGCACCCAACGTCGTCGGGGTCAAGTACTCGGTCCCCGATCCCGTCGCCTTCGCGGAGACCGTGCAGGAGACGGACGCCGACCTGCTCTGGATCGCGGGTCTGGCCGAGTCGTACGCGCCGTCGGCCTGGCAGGCGGGTGCACGTGCGTTCACCTCCGGCCTGGTCAACGTCGCCCCGGAGATATCGTTCGGGCTCCTCGACGCGCTGCGGCAGGACGACGCCGCCGGCGCGGCGGCGGTGTGGCGCCGCATCCGCCGGTTCGAGCACCTGCGCGCCCGTGACCGGTCGGCGGACAACGTCTCCGTCGTGAAGGAGGCCATGCACCAGATGGGCCTGTGCGACCGGTCCGTCCGGCCCCCGAGCACGACGCTGGCGGACACCGACCGGGCGGAGATCTCGCGGATCCTCGACGACTGGAAGGCCACGGTATGACGACCGGCATGAAGATCGACCGGCTCACCACCTACCTGCAGCGCGTGGGCGACCGCCCGCGGGTGCTGCTGCGGGTCAGCACCGTCGACGGCATCGACGGCTGGGCGGAGATCTACAACCACGGACCCGATCGCGCCTACCCCGCGATCATCGAGTACATCGCGGACCAGATCGCCGGGATCGACGCGTCGCGCGTCGCCTTCGTGAACCAGCTGCTGCACCAGTCCGGCCGGTTCCCGCAGGGGGCGCTGGGCCTCGCGGCGATCGCCGCGGTGGACCACGCGCTCTGGGACATCGCGGCGAAGGCCGCGGGGGTGCCCGTGTACCAGCTGCTCGGCGGTCGCGTGCGGGACCGGGTCCGCGTCTACGCGGGGCTCTACTCGGCTCCCGACGTTCCCGACCTGCGCGACCGCACGGCCGAGCTGCACTCGACGCTCGGTGTCGACGCCTTCAAGCTCAGCCCCTACCGGCGCGACCTGCACCGGTCGCGGTTCGGGCTCGTCGCGCGGGAGCTCGGCGACTGGTTCGCGGACATCCGTGCGACGCATCCCGACGAGTGGGAATTCGCGTTCGACGCGCACGGCTGCCTCTGGGAACCGAGGCAGGCCGTCGACCTCGCCGCGGCGCTCGCGCCGAACGAGCCGATGTTCCTCGAGGAGCCGATCCGCCCGGAGTACCTGCCTGCCTGGGGACGGATCCGCGCGGAGATGGCGGTGCCCCTGGCGACGGGCGAGTCGCTGTACTCGCCGAACGAGTTCCTGGGCCTGCTGACCGTGCAGGGCGCCGACATCGTCCAGCCCGACATCTGCGTCGTCGGCGGGCTGACGCAGATGCGCAAGATCGCCACCCTCGCCGAGGCGCACGACGTCCCCGTCGCACCGCACAACCCCCTGGGCCCCCTGGCTACGGCGGCGAACCTGCACTTCGCGGCGGCGACCTGGAACTTCTCGATCCTCGAGTACAAGCCCGACGACGTGTCGTGGTGCCACGACCCCTACGTCCCGGTCGACGGGCACCTCGAGCTGCGGCCGGACCGGCCGGGCTGGGGCATCGAGATCGACGAGGCGGCGCTCGCCCACGACGACTGGGTGCACTGGGAACGCAAGGTCCCCGTGCGCAGGGACGGGTCGACGGCATGGATGTGAACGGAACGGATGTGAACGGCATGGATGCGAACGGGATAGGTGCGAACGGGACGGATGCGAAGGGCACCGACACGGAGGTGGACAGGACGGCCGTCAGGCGGCCGGTGACGAGCCGCGACGCGCGCACCGGCGAGGAGCGCGAGCTCCCGGCCCGGGAGACGACGCCGGACGAGCTCGACGCCGTGCTGGGCCGCGCGTCCGGGGCGGCGGACCGGCTCGCCGCCCTGCCGCGGGCGTGGCGGGCGGACCTGCTGGACCGGCTCGCGGATGACCTGGAGGCCGACCGCGACGCGCTCGTCACGGAGGCGGACCGCGAGACCGCCCTCGGCCAGGACCGGCTCCGGGGCGAGATCACCCGCACGGCGTACCAGCTGCGCGCCTTCGCCGACGTCGTGCGCGAGGGCGCCTACCTCGAGGCGACGATCGACCACGCCGGACCCACCCCCATGGGCCCACGCCCCGACCTGCGCCGGCTGCTCGTGCCGCTCGGTCCGGTCGCCGTGTACGCGGCGAGCAACTTCCCGTTCGCGTTCTCCGTGCTGGGCGGCGACACGGCGTCGGCGCTCGCCGCGGGCAACCCGGTGGTCGTGAAGGCGCACCCGGGCCACCCCGCGACGTCCGAGCTCGTCGTGCGGCTCGCCGAGCGGGCCGCCGGGGAGTGCGGTGCGCCCGACGGCACCATCGCTCTCGTGCACGGTTTCGACGCGGGGCTCCGGCTCGTGTCCCATCCGTCGGTCCGGGCGGCGGGGTTCACGGGATCGCTGGCGGGCGGACGTGCGCTCGCCGACGCCGCGGCGGCGCGCCCCGCGCCCATCCCGTTCTACGGCGAGCTGAGCAGCATCAACCCGGTGCTCGTCACGCCGAGCGGCGCCCGGGCGGACGCCGCCGGCTACGGCCGTGGGCTCGCCGCGTCGGTGCTCCAGGGCGGGGGGCAGTTCTGCACCAAGCCGGGCCTGCTGCTCGTCCCGGTCGGCGAGGCGGGCGACCAGGTGGTGACGGCGCTGGCCCAGGCCATCGAGCGAGCGCCCGCGTCCCCCGCGCTCACGGCGGGGATGGCCGACGCGTACGAGAAGGGGGTGACGGCCCGCTCGCTCGACGCCGTCGTCCGGGCGCGAGGCCAGGGTGCCGGCACGGGAGCAACGCGGCCGGTCCTGCTCGAGGTCGCGGCCGGGGCGCTCACCTCGCGGCTCGTCGACGAGTGCTTCGGGCCGCTCGCGGTCGTCGTGCGGTACGGCTCCGACGCCGAGGCGGTCGCCGTCGTCGAGCGGGTCGAGGGGTCCCTCACCGCGAGCATCCTCACCGGTGGTGCGGACGACCGCGACCTGCCCGCGGCGCGCGGCGCACTCACCGCGCGCGCCGGCCGCGTGCTCTATGACGGCTACCCGACCGGTGTCGCCGTCAGCTGGGCACAGCACCACGGTGGGCCGTGGCCGTCGACCAACACGCTGCACACCTCGGTCGGCGCCACCGCGGTGCGCCGGTTCCTGCGGCCGCTCGCGTGGCAGCAGGCACCGCAGCACGCTCTTCCGCCCGAGCTGCGGGACGGCCCGCCGCTCGTCCCCGTGCGGATCGACGGGACCCTCGTGCTGCCGGAGGCGTGAGGGTCGGCGGAGCGAGGTGACCCGCCGCCGGCCGCGTAGCCATCCCGGCGCCGTCGGCCTAGGCTGGGGGTCTCCTCCTTTCCGCGACGACGACGTGGCGGTGGCACCTGATGAGCTGGCACTTCTGGTTACGGCCGGCGCGTACGCCGGATCCCTTGGTCACGCTGCGGCTGCAGGTGCGGCTCGGAGAGCTCGCCGCCGAGCTGCGTCGTGTCGAGGAGGATCCGGAGGTGTACGCGCGGGCCCACCACTGGTTCGCCGTGCAGGCCGCGTACGACGGGCTCCTGCGCGAGGCCTGCCGGCACAGGCCGCACCGCTGGGCGTCGACGACCACGCCACGGCAGACGAACGACTGCGCGAGGAGCTCGAGCTCAGCGCGCGCGGCTGGTCCTGGTGAGGCCTCAGCCACCGGACTCGCTGGAATCCGGCAGCCCGGGCGGCGCGGGGAACGAGGTCACCACGGGACGCGGCAGCACGACGGAACGGCCGGGCCGGCCGGTTCCCGCCGGTGCGACCCGGCCGGGCAGCCGCACCAGCGCCGGGTGCACGGGGGCGTCGCCGGCTCGGTCCTGGAGCCACGCGACGCCCTCCTGCATCCAGGTGAAGCCCGGGCGCCCGAGGACGGCGCGGTAGATCTCGCCCGCACGGACGGGGTGCCGGTCCGCGAGGTCCTGGAGCGCGAAGCCGGGGACGTCTCCCGCGTCCAGGAGCGCGGACACGTCGCGAACCGCCGCCGAGTCGATCGGCGCCGTGGACCGGTGCAGCTCGGCGAGCCTCCCGTACGAGGCCCCGAGCACGCGCAGCCCGTGGACCGGATCGTGCACCGGGTACCACGTCCCGGCGTCGGGCCGCTCCCCGTCCAGCGCCTCACGGAGCCCGGACAGGTCGCGCTCCAGCGACAGGCCGGGCCACCACGCGTCCCAGATCTCCGACGACTCCCAGAGCTCGTCCAGGAGATCGACCAGCCGCGAGCCGGGCACCGGCGCACCGCTGCGCCCGAACAGGCGCAGGAACTTCTGGTGCTGCGCCAGGAGCACCGCACGGGCCTGCTCCACGATCGCGGGGTTGCGGTACGGCAGCGCCGGTGCACAGCGGGCCAGCTCCGCCATCAGGCCCAGCATGGCGTGCCGCTCCCCTGGCGCGTACAGGTCGAAGTCGCCCGCCAGCATCCAGGTGTCGCCGATCGGCAGGGTGTGCCCGGCGACGTACCGGCCGGTCCGCAGGTCGGCGCGCCGCAGGGGCGTCCTCGGGTCCACGTGCAGCGTGTACTCCAGGTCGTCGCCGAGGCACCGGGCCAGCACCCCCGGCCCCGCACGACGCACGATCTCGAAGACGCCGTAGGCCCCCTCGGTCCGCCAGGCCTCGAGCAGCCTCCGGTCGGGCTCCTCCAGGTCCGCGGACCAGAGCGCGTAGCGGTCGATCAGGCGCATGCCGTACGGCGGTACGTCGAAGACGATCTGTGCCACCGCCTGTGCCACGACACGATCGCCCTGATGGTGCGTGCACAGCCCTGACCCGTGCCGCTGCGCCCTCTCGGTCAGGCGGCGCACGTTGGCCCCCGTGCGTTCGGCGAACGGTGGGCTCACCGCGTACCGGAGGAGCCTCTCGTACAGCGCGGACGCGCGCCGCAGGTCGGGTGTCGCTGTGTCTGCCGCTGTGACTGTCGCTGTGTCTGCCGTCGTGCCGGTCTCGAGATCCATACGATGATCATCTGACACCAACCGTGCCAACAGGCATCTTTGTCCACAGTTCTATGGCGCCTCGCGCCCGAAGCCATAGGGTCAGGGCATGTTCCCCTGGCTCGAGACCGCCGGGTGGGTGGGTTCCGCCCTCATCGTGCTCTCCCTCACGCAAGCGCGCGTGTTCCGGTTCCGCTGGCTCAACCTCACCGGCTCTCTCGTCGCGACCACCTACAACGCGATCCTGGGGATCTGGCCGTTCGTCGCCATGAACGCCGCGATCAGTCTCATCAACACCTACTGGCTGTGGCGGCTGAACCGCGAGCGCCATGACGCCACCGTGTACGAGGTGGTCGAGGTGGCGCCCGACGACGCGTACCTGCTCCATGTGCTGCGCACCCACGCCGCGGACATCGCGACCTTCGCCCCGCGCTTCGCACCGGTGCCGTCGCCGGGCGAGGAGCGGTCGGCGTTCCTGGTGCAGCGCGGTGACGAGACGGTCGGGGTCGTGGAGGTGCGTGACGCCGGCGACGGGGTGGGCGTCGTCGAGCTGGACTGGGTGACCAGGCGGTTCCGCGACTTCACGCCGGGCGAGTTCGTGTACCGCCGTAGCGGGATCTTCGCCGCCAAGGGGTTCGGCCGCGTCGTCGTGCCGCGAGCGGGCGCGAGCGACCGGGCCTACCTGCGCGGTGTCGGCTTCCGCCCGGAGGGCTCCGCGTGGGTGCGGGACGTCGTCGCGGGCGCCGAGGGCTGACCCCCCGTCCGGGTCCGAGCCGTGCCGGCATTCGCCCGGCCGGCGTGCCTAGGCCGCGCCCGGTGTCCCGGCGAGCTCGCGCAGCGCCTCGACCACGAGGGCGTGGTCGTCCTGCTGGGCCAGGCCGGAGACGGTGACGACGCCGACGATGCCGACTCCCTCGACCCGCACGGGGAAGGCCCCGCCGTGCGCGGAGTACTCCTGGAACGCCAGGCCGTGGTCGGCGTTGAAGTCGCGGTCCTTCGCCCGCGCGCGCAGGCCGACCAGGTACGACGACGCGCCGAACCGGTAGACCACGCGCACCTTGCGCTCGATCCAGGAGTCGTTGTCCGGCGTCGTTCCGGGCCGGGCCGCGTGGAAGACCTGCTGCGTGCCCTTGCGGATGTCGACGGTGACGGACAGGTCGCGTTCGGTCGCCAGCTCGACGAGCCGCACACCGAGGCGCCAGGCCTGGTCGTGCGTGAACGTCGTCAGGGCGAGCTCGGCCTCCTGGGCCTCGACCTCGGCGACGGCGGTGGTGACATCGGATGCGCTCATGCCCCCATCCTGCCCTGCGCTCGGCGGGCGCCTGGACCGCATCTGTCCCAATCGTCCGAACTGATCTAGACTCAAGGATTCGGAGTCAGGAAGCGGCTCCAGGTCCGCACGGATCTGGGAGGTTCACGTGCCATCCTTCAACCAGCCTCGCGGCTCCTCCGCGGACGGCGTCGCAGGTGCCGCCGGCCCCGGCGGGACGGACGAGGCGGTGTCCCCGGCGCTCCTCGGCGAGACGATGATCGAACGGGCCAAGACCGTCGTCGTGGTGGCCCGGCGGTGCGACGAGGACCAGGCCGCGCAGATCCTGCTCGACGCCGCCAGCAAGGCCCACATCCCGCTACGTATGGCCGCCGACCAGGTCATGTGCGCGTTGCAGGCCGACGACCAGGCGGGCCTCACGCAGGACATGCTGACCCACGCGCTGGGCTGCGTCCGGCCCGTGGAGCAGCCGCGAGAGGCTGCGCCCCTGCCGACCGGACCCTCGACGGACGAGGCAGCCTAGGGTCCGGTCGGCCGGGGCCGTACCCGGCTGGGTACGGCCCGAACGGCTCAGGACGTCCCGTACCGGGCCGAGACGTGGTAGACCCCGCCACCCCAGCCGTCCTGCGTGAAGGCGTCGGACATCCTGATGTAGACCGCCTTGTCGGGCCCGAGGTGGGGTGTCAGGTCGAGGGTGTGGTCGGCCTTGTTGGAGCTGTCCCGGATCTGCTCGTCCTCGACGAGCACCGTGGTCCAGCTCTCGCCGTCGGGCGAGACGTCGACCACGTACTGGTTGTCGATGGTCAGGGTCGCCTCTGCCGAGGTGGCCTCGGCGGGGAACGGGAACTTGTAGGTGAAGTGGCTGGTGCCGTCGGCGAACCGGCTTCCCACGTGACTCAGGCCCGAACCGCCCGCGTCCCAGAGCCACGCGAGCTCCTGCGTCGACCCGGCGTCGAAGTCGATGGTGCTCGCCACCTGGATCGTGGCCCGGGTGGTGTAGCTGAGCCCCGGCCGGGCGGTGACCGTCACGGCCACGGGATAGCTGCCGTCCGCGGTGTCCGGGGGCACCGAGACGTCGATCGGGACGCTCGCCCGGGCCGGTGTCCCGTCGCCGGTGGGTGCCAGGTCGACACGGTCCCTGACCGGGTCCACGGTCCAGCCGTCCGGACCGTCGACGCGCACGTCCACCCGGAGCGACCTCTGGCCCGGCGAGGTAGCCGCCACCTGGACCTCCGTGGTCACGGACGACGCGGTGCCCGGGCTCGGCATCATGACCAGCTGCGTCGGCGCCATGGTCGCGGACAGCGACCGGCTCGGCGGGTCCTGCGGGACGTCGGCGATCAGGGCGCTGAGCGCGCTGGCCTGGGTGCGCCAGTCGAAGACGTTCGGGGACGCCTCGGTGCTCGCGCCCGCCCAGCGCAGGCCCAGCCGCTCGGAGGAGTCGCGGTCGTTCGCCCAGATGGTCTCGGCTTGGCGGTCCACGAACTCGGCGTAGCGCGGCTCGCCGGTGAGGTCGGCCAGCTCGGTGAGGTACCGCAGGAAGATGCCCTTGAACTGCTTCTGGTTGTCGTCGCAGGTGCGGCCCAGCGGGTCGCACGACTCGGTCAGCACGCCGTCGGTCACCAGCTCGTCGGACTCGAGCGCGGCGTCGGCCAGCCGCTGGGCGGCAGCCAGCAGCTCCGGGTCACCCGTCGCGCGCCACAGCTCCAGCGGGGCACCGATGGCCAGCCCCTGGTTGTAGCTCCACACGGTGTCGCCGTTGCTGGCGCAGTCGTCGGTGAGCCCGTCGTTGACCAGGCCCTCGCCGTTGATCATGCCGCTGCCGACGTACCAGTCCCAGGCTTCCTGGGACCGCTCCAGCCAGGCCGTGTCCCCGGGGATCCGGTTGTGCAGCTCGGCCGTGAGGCGGACCCACTGGCCGTTGGTGACGGCGTTCTTGTACGTACGCTCCTCGTTCCACCAGATGCCGCCGCCGCAGGTGCTCGGGTCCCAGAAGCCGTGCATGAAGTCGGCGATGGTGCCCGCCATGTCGAGGTACTTCTGGTCACCCGTCAGGTCGTAGGCGGTGACCCAGTTCAGCGCCCACCAGCCGGCGTCGTCGATGGCCCGGCTCGTGAAGTTGCCGTAGATCTCGTCCGTGGACCGCTCACCCGCCGGGAAAGGGCCCTTGTTGGTCTCGAAGCTTCTGTCCAGCTCGTCCACGTAGCTCAGGTCGCCGGTGCGCTTCATGTAGTCACCGATCGTCTGCAGCGCGACCGCGGAGTTCCACCAGCTCGACGGGAACCACGCCTTCTCCTCGTCGTAGGAGTCGAGCAGCACCTCGGTGGCGACCCGTGCACGGGCGACCTCGGTGGCACCGGCGGCCGCAGGACTCGGCGGAGGCGGGGCCGCATGGACGGCGACCACGGGCTGTAGGCCGACCAGCAGGACCAGGCTGAGCAGGGCAAGGCGGATGCGACGCAGCATCGACATCGATGAGCTCCTCCCCCGGGCGCGACGTTGCGTCCCGGATTCAGTACAAAACCTACATGAGGAATGGGTGAAATGCACCAGCCTGTGCAGAATCCGGAACCCTCAGCGCGTCGAGCTGCCCGGCACCAGCTCGGTCGGCAGCGTCACCTTGGTGACCTGTCCGGCGTCCCGGAGCTGCGCGAGGACGAGGGCGACCGCCTCGTGCCCCATCCGCGCCTCGTCCTGCCGGATGTGGGTGAACCGGTAGCGCGCCTGGTCGTAGAAGGCGTCCGGGTGGTCGAAGCAGACGATGCCGAGGTCACCGGGCACCGTCCGCCCGGCCCGTAGCGCCGCCTCCCGCAGCAGCACGGCGATGTTGTACTCGGTGGCGACCAGGCCCGTCAGGCCGGGGTTGGTGCTCAGGAACTTCTCGAGCCCCGCGAGGTCGTCGTCCGGCGACACCCCGCTTCCCGGCACCGTCGACCGGACCTGCCGGAACTGGTGCGCCGGGTCGAACGGGACGTGGCGGGTCGCGTGCGCGGCGACGACGCCGTCGAGCCGGTCCTGCACGGTCGACACGGCGCTCGCCGCCGACACCAGCCCGATGCGGTCGTACCCCGCGGTGAAGAGGACGTCCGCGGCCTGCCGGCCGGCCGAGACGTTGTCGGAGCAGACCGACGACACCGGGACGCCGTCGAACACGCGGTCCAGGATGGCCACGGGGAACGACTGGGTGATGAGCTCGAGCACAGCCGGCGGCACGTACTGCGACGAGCTCGGCTCCAGGATCAGCCCCTGGACGCCGTCGGCGACGAGCGCGCGCACGATGTCGTCCTCCGCCTCGCGGTTGCCGAGACTGCGCTTGACCACGACGTTCGCTGCGGTGCCCGACGCGTCGAGCAACCCGGCGAGCACCCGCGTGCCGAACGTGTCGTCGAAGTCGGTCAGGACGCAGCCGACCAGGGGCGCCGGCCCGCTCCTCGTGCTGGCTGCAGCCGTGGCGGTCTCGCTCACGACGACGGTCCCGAGCCGGGGCCGGCGCGTGATGTAGCCGTCGGCACGCAGCAGGTCCATCGCGCGCTTGAGCGTGATGGCGCTGACCCCGAGCTGTTTGGTCAGCTCGTTCTCGGCGGGCATGCGGTCGCCGACCCGGTACGTGCCCGCGTGGATCGCGTCGCGGAGCTTCTCGTACACCTCGAGGTAGAGCGGCTGGCTCACAGGTGCCCTTTCACCGGTCGGACCTGACCATCGAATCTACCGTGCCCCACTCCGGGGCACGGCTCATCGACGCGCCTCGACGCGGGCGCGCAGCTCGAGCGCCATGATCGCGCTGAGCTGGTTCGAGTAGAACACCGGCGGCTGCGCGGGCAGGCGCCAGTCGTCGCCCGCCAGCAGGTACCCGTCGCGCCGGCCCGTCTCCCACAGCCGGTCGGTGCTCGTGCGGAGGAACTCCAGCACCGGCGCGGCGTCGGACGACGTCGGGCCGACCCGGTCGAGAAGCGTGCCCAGATACCGGTAGAGCACGCCCTTGAACAGCCCCTCGTCTCCCCCGCCACCCTCCCGGCCGACCACGCCGTCCGGCGCCAGCTCGCGCAGCGCCGTCGTGGCGGTGCGCAGCGCCGTGCCGGCCAGCTCCGGGTCGTGCAGCACCTCGTCCAGGGCGACGGCGGCACCGATGTACAGCCCCTGGTTGTAGGTGAAGCGCCACTGGGTGTCGACACGGCCGTCACCTTCACGGTTGATGCCGTCCTCGACGAACCCGTCGGGCCCCACCAGGGTCTTGGTGATCCAGTCGAACGCCGCCGTCCCGTACTCCAGGTACCTCGGGTCCGGGCCGTGCTGGTGCAGGCGGGCCGACAGGATGGCGAACGGACCGTTGGCCGGCGTGTTCTTGTAGTAGAGCTGCTGCTTGCGCCAGGCAACGCTCCCGCCGTGGGTCTCGTTCCACCCGTGCTCCACGACGTGCTCCCAGATGGCGCGGGCGTCGTCGAGCGGCTCGGCCCGCCCGGTGGCCCGCGCGAGCCGCTCCAGGGCCAGCGCGTACCAGAGCATGTCGTCGAAGTAGTCGTTGAACAGCGACCCGCCGTTCCGGCCGCGCAGGTTGGCGTCCACGGTCTCCGCAGCCGTCAGCCACTCCTCGTCACCGGTGCGGGCGAACGCGTCGAGCCGCACGTCCAGGACGTGCGCGAGCCACCAGTAGTTGAAGGTCGAGTTGTCGCCGACCGGGTAGGTGTTGTCGAGCAGCTGCGGCTCGGCCGTGCCGAAGAAGTGGTCCAGGCTGCGCTGGGCCAGGTCGGCCCGGGCAGACCAGGGGTTCGGGTTCGTCATGTGTCTCCTTGGGTCACCGTGCGTTGTCGGCGAGGATCCGGTCGCCGAGCTCCTGCGCCTCCTTCAGCGCCGTGGCGGCGTCGGTCTCACCACCGAGGAACTTCTCCAGGGCCGGGATGAGCGCCTTGCCCTCGACGTCGGACGCGCCCGGGATGTCGGCCCGGACCTCGGCGTACTCCATGGTCTCGATGAACGCCTTGTACCTGTCGTCCTCGGTGAAGTACGGGTCGTTCGCGGCCTCCGTGTTGGCCGGGATCCAGCCGGAGATCTTCGCGAAGTCCACGCCGTTGGCGGGCTGGGTGGTCCACCACTTCATGAACTCCCAGGCGCCGTCCGGGTTCTGGGCGCCCTGGGGGATCACCAGACCGAAGCCGCCCATGCCCGCGCCCTGCGCGCCGTCGGGCCCGACCGGCGGCTGCACGATGCCGTAGCTCACGTCGGCCTCGTCCAGCGTGGTCAGCGCCCACGGACCGTCGTACTTGATCGCCAGCCTGCCCTCGGCGAACGAGTCGACGCCCTCGCCGAAGCCCGGTTCGTAGACGCCGGCGTCCAGCAGGCCCTTCCAGAACTCGAGCACCTCGAGGCCCTCCGGGCTGTTGAACGCGGTGGTGGAGCCGTCGTCGGTGAACATCTGGCCGCCGGCCTGCTTGAGCCAGATGTTGAACAGACCCGGGTCGTCGAGCGCGAACCCGGCGATGCTCAGCTTGCCGCCGTCCCGCTCGGTGACCGCCTCGGCGGCGGCCTTGAGCCCGTCCCAGTCGGTCGGCGGCTCGACGTCCGCCGCCTCCAGCAGGTCGGTGTTGTAGAAGAGGGACCGGTTGTCCACCAGCAGCGGCAGCCCGTAGGTCTCGCCGTCCACGACGAGCTCGCCCATCGCCTGGTCGTAGAACTGCGTGACGTCCACACCGTCGGCCTCGAGGTACTCGTCGATCGGTGCCAGCGCGTTCTTCGGCACGTACAGGGGGGTGTTGTACCGGTCCCACAGGACGACGTCGGGCACGCTGCCGGACGCGAGCGCCGTGAGCAGCTTCTCCTCGACGAGCTCCTGTCCCACGTACTTCACCTCGTACTCGTCCTGGGACTCGTTGAAGGCGTCGGCCTGCTTCTGGAGCTGCTTGGCCTGGTCCCCGGACCAGGACCCCCAGAAGGTGACCTCCTCGGGGCCGCCGCCCGAGCCGGCGCCGGACCCGCTGCCGCAGGCGCTCAGGGTTCCGGCCAGTACCACCGCCGCGGCGAGTGCCCCGGCCATTCGTGTCGAACGCATCATGACTCTGCTCCTTTGCAGGGTTCCTTCACGTGGGCCGTTCACTTGGTGCCCGAGTGGGCGAAGTTCTCGATGATGTAGCGCTGGGCGAAGACGAACACCACGAGCACGGGCAGGCTCGCCAGGATGGTGCCGGCCAGCAGCGGCCCGTACTCGGTCTGGTACTCGTTGACGTACCCGGCCAGGCCCACCTGGACGGTGAGCATCTCGGGGTCGTTGAGGGCGATCAGCGGCCACAGGAAGCTGTTCCAGCCGGCTTGGAACGTCAGCACGCCGAGCACCGCCAGGCCGGCGCGGGCCAGCGGCAGGTAGATGTTCCAGAAGATGCGGAACTCGCTGGCGCCGTCGATGCGCGCGGCGTCGCCGAGCTCGTCGGGCAGCGCCTGGAAGAACTGCCGCATGAAGAACACGGCGAACGGTCCGGCGGCGAACGGGATGAGCACGGCGCCGTAGCTGTTGATGAACCCTGCCCCGCCCTCGCCGAACAGGTCGTTGCCGCCGACCAGCGGGAACCGGCGCAGCACCAGGAAGGTGGGGACCATCGTGATGATGCCCGGCACCATCATCGAACCGAGGAACAGCGAGAAGACGACGCCGCGTCCGCGGAAGTGCAGCTTGGCCAGGGCGTACCCGGCGAGCCCGCCGAAGAACAGGTTGGTGGCCACGCCGCCGAGCGCGATGATCGCCGAGTTGGCCAGGTAGCGGCCGAAGGGCCCGTCGGTGAACAGGGTCACGTAGTTCGCGAGGGTCGGGTTCTCCGGCACGAGCTGCAGGTAGGACGAGAGGATCTCGCCCTCGGGCTTGAGCGACGTGGACAGGGTCCAGACCAGCGGCATCACGGTGGTGAGGGCGATCACCACCACCGCGAGCGCCCACACGGACCGTCCGAGCACGGCGCGGGTGGTCAGGGGCCGCTTCTCGAGGTCCGCCGGGGCGGTGGCCGGTGTGGCCGGCGGGGCGGTGGTGACGGCGCTCATCGGTCGTTCTCCCGTCCGGTGGCGCGGGCGTTGGCGATCGAGAACACGAGGATGACGAGGAACAGCACGAACGAGAGTGCGGAGGCGTAACCCATCTCGAGGCGTCCGAACCCGCGGTCGTAGATGTAGTAGACGAGGGTGAGGGTGGAGTTGCCCGGTCCGCCCTTGGTGAGCACATAGGCCTGGTCGAACACCTGGAAGGCGGCGATCAGGAGGAGGGTGAGGATGAGGAACGTGGCCCGGGAGATGGCGGGGCGGGTCACGTGCCAGAACACGCGGAACGCTCCCGCGCCGTCGACCCGCGCGGCGTCGACGAGCTCGCCCGGCACGCCCTGGAGCGCACCGAGGTAGATGATCATGTTGGCGCCGAACCCGGCCCAGACGCTCATCATGACGATGGCGATCATGGCCCAGCGCGACTCGTACAGCCAGGCGGGTCCGTCGATGCCGAACCAGCCGAGCACGGCGTTGAGCAGGCCGTACTGGGGGTTGAGCAGCCAGAACCAGATGGCGGCGGTGGCGACCGTCGAGGAGACGACGGGGATGTAGAAGAGGGTGCGGAACACGCGTGACACCCGGGTGCTGCGGTTGAGCAGAAGTGCGGTGCCGAGGGCCACGAGGAGCCCGGCGGGCACGTACAGCACCGTGTACAGCGCCGTGTTGCGTACGGCGACCCAGAAGATGGGGTCGTCGGCGATGCGCGCGTAGTTCGCGAGGCCTACCCACTCGAAGTCGCCGATGACGGCGTAGTCGGTGAGGCTGAGCCCGATCGCCATGACGACCGGCAGCAGCAGGAAGACCGCGAACAGCGCCACGGGTACGCCGAGGAAGATCCAGGCGCTGATGGACTGCTGACGCCGGGTGGCGCTGACGGCGGCACTCACGGCGCTTCTCCGCCGCGAGCCGGCGTGAGAGTCGGACGGCGGTACGTGCGCAGGCCGGCGGTCTCGAGGGCGAGTTCGCAGAACATCGAGTTCGCCCAGGAGAACCACTCGCGCGTGTACGTGGCGGGATCGTCGACGTGGAACGACTCGTGCACCGCTCCGGTTCCCGCGTCGGTCGCCAGGATCAGGTCGAGCAGCGCGCCGGCCTCGTCGGGATCGGTGGTGGTCAGCCCCTGGATCGCCAGGGCGATCGGCCAGACGTGCCCGGCGGGCGTGTGCGGGCTACCGATGCCCGACGCCGCCGAGCCGCTGTAGTAGTACGGGTTGGCGTCGCTGAGGATCAGGTCGCGGGTGGCGGCGTAGAGCGGGTCGTCGGCGGCGCACCAGCCCAGCATCGGCAGGGAGAGCAGGCTGGGCGAGTTGGCGTCGTCGGCCAGGAGCACACCGCCGCGGCCGTCGACCTCGTACGCGTAGACCGGCCGGCCGTCGGGCCCGGTGACGATGCCGTGCTCGCGGATGCCACGCTCGATGTCGGACCGCAGGGCGGCGGCGTCGGCGGCGAGGGCGTCGTCGTGCAGCACCTCGGTGGCGAGGCGGTCCAGGTAGCCGAGCGCGACGGCGGCCAGCGCGTTGCCCGGCACGTTGTAGCCGTACCGGCAGGCGTCATCGCTGGGCCGGAACCCGGCCCAGGTCATGCCGGTGAACGCGACCTCGGGGCCGCGCCCGGCGCGGACCAGCGTGTCCGACGGTGGGCAGTCGGTTCGTTCGAACGTGTACGGGGAGCCGTCGTGCCGCTGCTCGGTGCGCCACAGGTCGACGACGGTGCGGGCGACCTGCCCGAGCTGGTCGAGGTGGTCGGTGCGCCCGGTGGCGCTCCACAGGTCGTGGGCGAGCTGCACCGGGTAGGCAAGGGAGTCGATCTCGTACTTGCGCTCCCACACCCAGGCCGACTGGCCGGTGCCGGGCGGACCGGTGCGGTCCCGGTGCCCCGCCCCGGTGGGACCGTCGTTGAACGCGTTGGCGTAGGGGTCACGCAGGATCGAGGCCTGCTGGCACCGCGACACCGCCGCGATGGTCTCGGCGAGCCGCTCGTCCTTCTCGGCGAGGTGCAGGAAGGGGGCGAGCTGCGCGGTCGAGTCCCGCAGCCACATCGCGGGGATGTCCCCGGTGATCACGAACGCCGTGCCGTCGGGGTGCCGGGTGATGGTCCGGGCGAGGGTGTCCGACATGCAGCGCCCGACGGCGTCCGCGACCCGGTCGCCCAGCCGGTCGGCCACCTCGGCGACGAGCCCGGCCAGGATCTCGCGGCTGTACAGGGCAGGTGTAGCGGTCATCGTCCGAACTCCATCGTCCGTCTCCTTCTCGGTCGTGCCGACGTTGGTCCGACCTGCCGAGCAGCGTACGAACGGATTACCACTATGTCAACGTATGGTAATAGCGGTAATAGATACAAGCGCCCTCGGGCGCCACCGCGGGTAGCCTGCCGGGGAACCGCCCACCGACGAGAGGCACCAGCTATGACACGCGACCTGGACGGACGCACCGCGGTCGTCACCGGCGCCGCGAGGGGTATCGGTGCCGCTACCGCCCGGCGGCTCGCGGAGCAGGGCGCCGACGTCTTCCTCCTCGACATCTCCCCCACCGTGCTCGACCTCCGTGACGAGCTGCGCACCGCCGGCCACCGGGCCGCCGCGGCCGTCATGGACGTCGCCGACGAGGGCGCCTGGTCCGCGGCGGCGGCCGCCTGCCGGGCCGAGCTGGGGCCGCCGCAGGTCCTGGTCCACAACGCCTACGCCACCACGGTCGCGTCGCTCGAGGACACTCAGCTCTCCAGCTGGGAGCATCAGCTCCGCGTATCCCTCACCAGCGCCTATCTCGGGACCCGCGCGCTGCTGGGCGACCTGACGGCGTCAGGTCGGGGCGCGATCGTCATGGTGTCGTCGGTGCACGCGCGCTTCGGGCTCCCCGGCCGTGCGGCCTACGCCTCGTCGAAGGCGGGGATGACGGGGCTCGCGCGGCAGCTCGCCGCCGAGTACGCCCCGGCCGTGCGGGTCAACAGCGTGCTGCCGGGGCCGGTGCTGACGCCCCACTGGGACGGGATCGGCGAGGCGGACCGGGCGAGCGCGGCCCGCGCCACCGCCCTCGGACGCCTGGGCGAGGCGACCGAGGTAGCGGACGCGATCGCCTACCTCTGCTCCGACCGCGCCTCGTACGTCACGGGCGTCGAGCTGCCGGTGGACGGCGGCTGGAGCATCACCAAGGACTCCGTCTAGGGCTCCAGGAACCGCTGCCCGGCAACTGCCCGGAACTGGAGTTGACCTGGAATGCGCCCGACCGGGACCCGGTTGGGATGGGCGTGAGCATCATCGACACCGACCGCGCCGCAGGCCACGACGACCCGGCGCTCGAGGACCCCGTGCTGGACAACGCGGCGTGGTCAGCGCTCTCGGGCGCACACGCCCACCTGGCGGAGGGCGGCGACCTCGCCCGCCGGTACCCGGCCGACGTCTCGCCGTTCGCCGCCGTGCGCAGCTGGGACGATCCCGGCGTCTGGGCGGCGATCATCGACCTGGTCGGTCACGACGCGGACTTCCCCGCCCCGCCGGAGTCCGTCCGGCTCCCGGCGGGGTGGGTCCGCGGGGAGCCGTTCGCGGGCGTCCAGCTCGTCGAGACCGACCGCCTGCACGGCCGGCCCGACGACGAGGCGGTGGTCCTCGGTGCCGCCGACGTCCCGGAGATGCTCGACCTGGTGGCGCGCGCGCAGCCGGGGCCGTTCCTGCCCAGGACCTACCTGCTGGGCCGGTACGTCGGCATCCGGCGCGACGGGGAGCTCGTGGCCATGGCCGGCGAGCGCCTGCAGCCCGCCGGCTGGACGGAGATCAGTGCCGTCGCCACCGACGAGCGGCACCGCGGGCAGGGGCTGGCCTCGCGCCTCGTCCTGGACGTCGTCCACCACGTCCACGAACGCGGGGCGCGCGCGATGATGCACGCCTCGGCGGGCAACACGAACGCGATCCGGCTCTACGAGGGCCTCGGCTTCCGGCTGCGCCGGCGCCTGACGTTCGGCACCGTGCGCACGCCGGTCGCCGGCGAACCGGTCAGTGGCTGACCGGTTCGTCCTTCTTCTTGCGGGACGGCAGCAGGTGCATCACCGCGACCACGGCGGCACCGACGATCAGGCCGACGACGGCCGAGCACAGCGTGTTGAACAGCCAGCCGAGCGTGCCGCCGAACGCGCCGGTGGCGTCGTGGATCGCGACCTCGACGTGGTGCACCCACTCGTACGGCGCCGGCACCCAGCCGGTGCCGTCCGCCCCGAGGTTGACCAGCAGGATGTGCCCACCGACCCAGAGCATGGCCACGGTGCCGACCACGGAGATCACCGCGAGCACCCGCGGCATGGCCTTGACGAGTCCGCGGCCCAGGGACTTGGAGAACCCGGAGTCGTTCTCGGCCAGCCGCAGCCCCACGTCGTCCATCTTGACGATGGCCGCGACCACGCCGTAGACGATGATCGTGATGACCAGGGCGACCACGACGAGGATCGTCAGGCGGGACCAGAACGGCTCGCTCGCCACCTCGGCCAGTGCGATCACCATGATCTCGGCCGACAGGATGAGGTCGGTGCGGACGGCGCCCGCGATCATCTTCTTCTCGGCCTCCGGGCTGACCTCCGTGGCCGGCACCTCGGCCTCGTGGTGGCCGGCGACCTTGTGCCAGATCTTCTCGGCGCCCTCGAAGGCGAGGTAGGTACCACCGATCATGAGGATGATCGGCAGCAGCCACGGCAGGAACTGGCTCAGCAGCAGTGCCGCGGGGAGGATGAAGAGGAGCTTGTTGCGGATCGACCCGATCGCTATCTGCTTCACGATCGGCAGCTCGCGCTTCGCCGCGACGCTGCGCAGGTACTGCGGTGTGACGGCGGTGTCGTCCACGACGACACCCGCGGCCTTGGCGGTCGCGCGCCCTGTGGCGGCGCCGACGTCGTCGATCGACGCCGCAGCCAGTCTCGCCAGCGCCGCGATGTCGTCCAGCAGTCCCATCAGTCCACCCACGGCATACCCCGCTCCGATCGATGTGTCGTCATGCCCCGCACCTTATGCAATCACGGCCCGTCACCGGGCATCAGGTGCGGGGCGACACGTCGAGCTCAGCGTTCGCCGCACTCGACGAGGGCGTCGGCCCAGTCGGCGTGGTCGAAGTTCTTGCCGTCGCCGCCGTCCGAGACGGCCAGGCGCAGCCGGCGGACGTCGGTGACGTCGACGTCGAGCGGCACCCCGCCGTCGGCAGCCGTCAGCACCGGGGTCTCGGCCAGCAGGACGTCGTCACCGTAGACATGGAACCGCACCGACGCGGCCCCGGACACCTCGTCGTCGATGCCGACCACCGCACGGAACGTCGTGCACGTGCCGCCGAGCCAAGCGGTCAGGGAGCCCGGGGCATGCATACCGACGCCCTTGGCGTAGGTGACACCCGCGATCGTGATCGGCTGCCCGTCCCCCGCCACGGCCTCACCGTTCGACGCGTCACGCTCGACCGGGCCGTAGCCGTTGGACTGCTCGATCCAGTCGAGGTCGGAGACGTAGTGGTCCCCGGTCAGTGCCGGCGGCGTGACCCACAGCGTGGCCTGGTTCGCCGCCGTGTAGCGACCGGTGCCCGAATCTCCCGCCGCGCCCGCGTCGCCCGTGGCACGGTAGGTGACCGCGACCGGCACCTCGTGCGTGCCGACCGCATCCTCCGGGACCCGGACCTGCCAGGTGATCCGTGCCTCCTGACCGGCGGGGAGCCGGGTGACGGTCCGGGCGCCCTGGTCCGCCGTCCAGCCGTCCGGCAGCTGCGGGGTCAGCCGCACGCGGGTGACGTCACGGTCGGCCACCGAGAACGTGGCATCCACCTCGACCGTGCTCCCCGGCTCCACGTCGGCCTGCACCGGCTCGACGGCGAGCACCGCGGCCGGACGGGCTTCGACCGGCTCGAGGCAGCTGGTACGGCCCTCGGTCGCCGCGCACACCACGGCGACGAACCCGCCGTTGTTCGCGGTCGGGACGTGGAGCGTCTCGGACGCCGCGGCCCGGACCGTGGTGTGCACGGTGGCCGACCCGTTCGCACCGTCGTCGGTCAGCAGGTCCACGACGACCTCCTGCCCGCCCCTGGCGAGCCCGGCCAGCGGCAGCTCCAGCGCGTCGCCGGAGCCCGCGCGCAGGCCGCCCACGAACCACCGGTCCCCCGAACGGCGGGCGATCACCGCGTGCTGTCCGGGCGTGCCGCCCAGCAGGCGCGTCTCGTCCCAGTGCGCCGGGATGTTCTGCAGGAACGGCATCGCGGCCGGCTCGGCGTCGTATCCTTCGGGCTTGTCCGAGATGTGCTGCCAGCCCGACTCGTACGCGACGCTCATCGCCGCCTGCTGCGCCTTGGACGTCTTGTCGTTGTCGCGGGAGAACACCACGGGCGTGAAGTCCATCGACCCCGTGACGTTGCGCGTGAACGGCACGATGAGGCTGCGCTCCGGGCTGATGCCGTTCTCCATGCCACGCACCGACTCGTAGCTCATGATGTGCGGCCAGGTGCGCTGCATGCCGGTCGGCAGGGCCGACCCGTGGAAGTTGATCATCAGCTCGTACCGGGCGGTGTCCCGGGCGACGTCGTCGTACCACTGGTGGATCTCCTGCGAGTCGGAGTCCATGAAGTCGACCTTGAGGCCGCTCACGCCCCACGACTTCAGCCGTGGCAGCCACTCGTCGCGCTGCTCCTGCGTGCGCAGGTCACGGCTGTGGAACCAGGCGAGGACGTCGACGCCCCGGGTGTGGGCGTAGCGGACGGTGCGCGGCACCCAGCTCGCGTCCCAGCCCTCGTCCAGGAGCACGTACTCCCAGCCGTTGCGCGCGGCCAGGTCGACGAAGTCACGCTGCCTGGCCTCGTCGCGCGGGCTGCTCCAGTCGGTCAGCCAGCTCCAGCTGGACCGACCCGGCTTGATCCAGGACGTGTCCTGCCCGTCGAGCTCGCTCGGGGTGGCGAGGTCGTCGACGAGGTTGGAGCCGACCACGGCGGGCAGGTCGCCCACGATCGCCACGCGCCACGGCGTCGACAGCTCGCCCGTCGACGTGACGGGCCGCCCCTCGAACAGGTCCACGTCGTAGCGCAGCGAACCCGGCGTGTGCGTCAGGTGCGAACCGGCGTAGTCGCCGTGCACGTCCGCCTCCGTGACCAGCACGTACCGGTCCGCCTGCTGGAAGAGCACCGGGAAGCCGACGCTGCCGCCGCCGTTGCCCGCCGCGGCGGTCGTCGTGGTCCACTCCGCCTCGTAGTTGACCGCGTACGAGGTCTGCATCCACGCCGGCCCGTCCGCGGCCGGCTCCCACGCGCCGGACTCCTCGTCCACCCGGTGCTCGCCCGCGCCCTCGAGCAGGTAGCGGTAGGCGACGCCGTCGTCGGACACCCGCACCACGACGCCGAGCCGCCCGCCGTCGGGGGCCTCGAACGTGAACACCGACTCCTCGTGGACGTACGACCTGCGTGCGCTCTTGCCGGTCGTCATGGTGTACGAGTCGGCGACGGTGCGGTCCTGCCGGCCGGTGAACGTCAGGCCGGTGGTGAGGTCGCCGTCGCTGCCGCGCAGGCCCAGCCGCGTGGCCGAGACCACCGTCTCGCCCTGCGCGACCACGTCGAGCAGCACCTGCCCGGCATCGTCGAGACGCAGCACCCCGTCCAGGTCGGATCCCCGCGGGCCACCCACCCGCCACTGCGTCTCGGTGTCGGTGTCGTCGGTGGCGGTGGCCGGGGCGGCGCTCGCGGCGCTCCCCACGACCACCAGGCCGCTCGCGACGAGCGCGAGGGCTGACACCGCTGTCACTGCACGGACCGCCAAGCGGCGCGCGGGTACGAGCTTCACGAGGTCTCCCTTGACTCCGAACGAGCACGGCGCCCGGTGCGCCGTCGGTCAGGTTAGGGAACTCGGTCGGCCCGGTCAACCGTTTGATCAGAAGCTACGAGTCAGGATCCATGGCCGAGACGAACCACCCCGTCAGCGTGGCGGGGTGCGTGATAGCGGTCCCCACGCAGACGCTGAACGCGCCGCGCGCCAGGGCGGCGGCCGCCTGGCCCGGCGTGTGCACCCGCCCCTCGACGACGACGGGCAGCGCGCATCCGGCGACCATCGCGTCGACGAGCTCGAGGTCGGGGCCGTCCGTCTTCCGGCGCTCTCCCGTGTACCCCGCGAGGGTCGTCCCGAGCAGGTCGACGCCCGCCTCCTGCGCCGCGAGCGCGTCGTCGAGCGACCCGCAGTCGGCCATGACCAGCACGTCGGCCGCGGCCTCGCGCAGGCCCGCGACCGTCTCGGCGAGCGTGCGCCCGTCCCGCCGCTGCCGCCGCGTCCCGTCGAGCGCCACCACGTGCGCGCCCGCCTCGGCCACGGCCAGGGCGTGCCGGAGCGTCGGCGTGATGAAGACTCCGTCGGCGCCGTCCTTCCACAGACCGACCACGGGGACGTCGACGACGGCGCGGACCGCCGCGATGTCGTCGAGGCCCTGCACGCGGACCGCCGCCGCGCCGCCGGTGACCACCGACCGGGCGACCTGCGCCGTCGTGCGGGGGTCGCGCATCGGCTCCCCGGGATAGGCCTGGCAGGAGACCGTCAGCCGGCCGCGCATCGTGTCCAGCACCCAGTCCTTGGTCATGTGCTCCTCGCTCATCCGGTCGTCCCCGTTCGGTCCAGCAGGTCCCACGCGCCGCGCGCGGCACCGATGATCGCAGCGGCGGGGCCCAGCGCCGCGCGGCGCAGCGGCAGGTCCACGAGCACGTCGACGACCTCGGCGCGCAGCGCCAGGTCGAGCGCCGACCACCAGGGGTCGCCGGATCCGGCGACCCCTCCGCCGACGACGACGATCTCCGGGTCCAGCACGGTCACGAGCCCGGCGATCGCCCGCCCGAGCGCCGTCGCGGACTCCCGCACCACCCGGTCCGCGAGGGCGTCGTCGCGCTGCGCCCTGGCGACGACGTCACGCGTGTCCCGGGCCGCCGGGTCACCGCCGAGCGCCAGGTAGCGGCGGTGGATCGCCGGGCCGGCCGCCACGGCCTCGAGGTGCCCGGGCCTGCCGCACGTGCACGGCAGGCCGTCGGCACCCGGTACCGGCATGTGCCCCAGCTCGCCGGCCAGGTGGTGGGCGCCCCGCAGGGGGCGGCCGTCGAGCACGACCGCCCCGCCCACACCGGTCCCGACGGCCACGAGCAGCACGCTCCGGGCGCCGGCGGCGGCGCCCAGCCAGGACTCGCCCGCCGCGTGCGCGTCGACGTCGTTCTCCACGAACACGAGTGGGGCGGCCCCGCGGGCGGCCAGCCGGTCGCGCACCCCGCCGGCCACGTCCGTACCCGGCCAGCCGGGGAACGTGTCGGTCGCGGAGACGATCGTCCCGCGCGCCACGTCCACGACGCCCGCCGTGCCGATGCCCACGCCCGCCGTGCCGGCACCGGCGTCCGCCAGCACCGTCCGCACGAGCGTGGCGACGGCGTCGAGCACGGCTTCCGGGCCGGCGCCCGCCGGGGTGGGGACGGTGCGTACCGTCCCCACCTCGCCGGAGGCCGAGACCGTCGCCGCGGCCGTCTTTGTCCCCCCGAGGTCCACCCCCACGACGACCCGGCCGGGCTCAGCCATGCAGGAGCCCGGCCTCGCGGGTGATCTCCTCGATCCGGTCGGCGACGTCGCCGTCGAGCGCCTCGAGCGGGAACGAGAGCTCCGCGGTCTCGATGAGCCCCTGCCGCTGCACCGCCACCTTGAAGGCGCCGACCCCCGCGGCGTCGCCGGACCGGCCGTGCGCCTGGAAGACGATCTCGAACAGGGCGGCCAGCCGCTCCTGCTCCTTGCGCACGTCGTCCCACTTGCCCGACTGCGCGAGGTCCCACAGCCGCACGTACCCGGCGGGGTCCACGTTGCCGAGGCCCGGCACCACGCCGTCGGCGCCGAGCAGGAGCATGCCGTCGACGACCACCTCGTGGCCCGTGAACAGGGCGAGCGGCGAACCGGCGGCCGCGTTCGCGGCGACCAGGCGGCGGAACGCCACGTCGTCGCCCGACGAGTCCTTGACGCCCGCGAGCACGCCGTCGGCGCCGAGCCGCACGAGCAGGTCGACGGGCAGCTTGGTCCGCACCCGGACGGGGATGTCGTAGGCGAACAGGGGGACGTCCACCGCCGCGGCGACGGCACGCAGGTGCCGCTCGATCTCGGCGGTGTCGTTGATCGCGTACACCGGGGGCGTCGCGACGACGGCGTCGACACCCGCCTCGACCAGCGCGCGCGCCTGCTCGATGACGCGGGCGGTCGTCAGGTCGATCGCGCCGCCGAGGACCGGAACGCGGCCGTCGGCCGCGCCCACCACGGTCCGCACGACGAGGTCGCGCTGGGTGTCGGTGAGGTAGGCGACCTCACCGGTCGAGCCGAGCACGAACACGCCGTGCACGCCGCGCTCGACGAGGTGCCGCACGAGGCGGTCGAGCGACTCCACGTCCACCTCGCCGCCGGCGGTGAGCGGGGTCAGGACGGGCGGGACGATCCCGCGGAAGAGGGGCGTGGTCACGTGAGGCTCCGGTTCTGGTGCTGGGGTGGTGTGGTCTGTGGGGACAGGGACGGTCATGGGGCCGGGTGGGGCGGGCCGCCTCATAGCAGGGCGGGTGCCGCGGCGAGCAGCGTGCGCGTGTACTCGTGCCGCGGGTGGTCCAGGACCTGCGCGGCGGGCCCGGACTCGACGATCCGGCCCGAGCGCATGACCACGATCTCGTCGGAGACGTGGCGCACGGTCTGGATGTCGTGGGAGATGAAGACCATCCCGAGGCCGAGCTCGCTCTTGAGGTCGGCGAGCAGGTTGAGGATCTGCGCCCGGACGGAGACGTCGAGCGCGGACGTGGGCTCGTCGGCGACGATCACGTCCGGTTCGAGCGCGAGCGCCCTGGCGATCGCCACGCGCTGGCGCTGCCCGCCCGAGAGCTGGCCGGGCAGCGCGTCGAGCACCGACGTGGGCAGGCCGACGAGGTGGGTGAGCTCGCGCACCCGCGCGGCCCGGGACGCCGGTGTGCCGACCCGGTGCACGTCCAGCGGGTCGCGCAGGGCCTCCCGCACCCGCATGCGGGCGTTGAGCGCGGTGGCCGGGTCCTGGAAGACGACCGACACGACCCGGCCGACCTCGCGGCGCACGCGTGGCGTGTAGGAGCGCACGGCGGCGCCGCGGAAGCGGATCTCCCCCGACGTGGGCGCCTGCAGGCCGACCAGGACCTTGGCCATGGTCGACTTGCCCGAGCCGGACTCCCCCACGATCCCGAGGGTCCGCCCACGGCTCACCTGGACCGACACGTCGTCGACGGCGTGCACCCGGTTGGCCCGGAAGAGGGTGCCGGTGCGGGCCTTGAACACGACGTGGACGCCGCGCAGCTCGACGACGGGCTCGTCGGGCGTCGCCGGGGTGCCCGGCGTGGTGGTGCCGCTCATCGCTGTGCTCCGATCGTGGTGGGGGCGCCGTCCGGCTGCTCGCCGGGGTCGGCCGGCGCGCCGGGCACGGCGACGAGGTGGTCGGGTGCGCCGTCGAGGGGGCGCAGGACGGGTCGCACACCGAGCCCGCGGTCCGGGTGCGACGAGCGCGGGGCGAACCGGTCGCCGGCCGGGAAGTCGCGCGGCGCGGGAACGGTGCCGGGGATCTGGTGCAGGCGCGTCGAGCGGGACTCGATCGACAGCACGGCGCCGAGCAGCCCCTGGGTGTACTCGTGCCGCGGGTCCAGGAGCAGCTCACGGGTGGGCGCCTGCTCGACCACCTGGCCCGCGTACATGACGGTGATCCGGTGCGCGAGCTCCGCGACGAGCGCGAGGTCGTGGCTGACGAACACCATGGCGAAGCCGAGCTTCTCGCGCAGGCTGTCGAGCAGCTCGACCACCTGTGCCTGGACGGTCACGTCCAGCGCCGTCGTCGGCTCGTCGGCGATGACCAGGCTCGGGTCACGGGTGAGGGCCATCGCGATGAGGACCCGCTGGCGCTGCCCGCCGGACAGCTCGTGCGGGTAGCTCTTGAGGGTGCGCTCCGGGTCCAGGCCGACCAGCTCCAGCAGCTCCTCGGCCGTGCGGGTCCCGCCACGCCGGGTGAGCTGGCGCAGCTGCGCCCGCACGAGCATGGACGGGTTGAGCGAGCTCAGCGCGTCCTGGTAGATCATCGCGGTCTCGGTGCCCCGCAGGGCCGCCCGCTCGCCCGGCGACATGGTGAGCAGGTCCCGGCCGCGGTACAGGATCTGTCCCGTGACCTGCGCGGACGAGTCGAGCAGCCCCATCACTGCCAGGGAGGTGATCGACTTGCCGCAGCCGGACTCGCCGACGAGCGCCATGGTCTCGCCCGGGCGGACCGAGAAGGACACGTCGTCCACGACGGCGACATCGCCGTGCCGCTCGGGGAACCGGATCGAGAGGTTGCGCACCTCGAGCAGCGGGGTCGGGTCGCCGTCGTGCACGGGCCGGTCCGTGCGCTTCTCCTCGGCGGAGCGGAGCGTCGCGAGGCGGCTGGCGAGAGGTACGGCGGGTTCCGCCGGCTCGACGTCGGGGTCCACGTCCTCGACCTCGGCTGCTGCGTCCGCCGCGACGTCCCCGCGGGCGGCACGGCCTGCGCGCGGTGCCGCGACCATGGCGTCGGTCATGCCCTCGGACAGGATGTTCAGGCACAGGACGGTGAGCATGATCGCCGCCCCGGGGAAGAACGTGGCCCACCAGTAGCCGCCCATGACGAGGTCACGGCCGGCGGCGATCACGTTGCCCCACGACGGCTCCGGGTCGGGGACCCCCGCCTGGATGAACGACAGGGACGCCTCGAAGATGATCGCGTCGGCGACCAGCACGGTGGTGAACACCAGCACGGGCGCGGCACAGTTGCGTGCCACGTGTCGCCCGAGCACCCACCAGGTCCGGGCGCCCATGACGCGGGTCGCGGCCACGTAGTCCTCGCCGTACTGGTCGAGCACGTTGGCCCGCACCACCCGGGTGAGCTGCGGCGTGTACAGGAACGCGATGGTCAGCACCAGCACCGGCAGCGAGCGCCCGAACACCGACACGAACACGGCGGCCAGCGCGATCCCGGGGAAGGACATGATGATGTCGAGGACCCGCATCAGGGTCTCGGAGACGGCCTTGCTCGCGGTGGCGGCGATCGAGCCGAGCACCGCCGCGGCGACGAGCGCGATGGCGGTCGCGCCGAGGCCGATGACCAGGGAGTACCGGGCGCCGTACACGACGCGGGCGAAGATGTCGCGGCCCTGGCGGTCGGTGCCGAACCAGTGCTCTCCGCCCGGGGCCTGCACGGGGACGCCGGTCGTGAGCGGGTCGTGCACGGCGACGAGGGGGGCGAAGACCGCCGCCACCACCACGAGCAGCACGAACACGAGCGAGATCTTGGACCCGGCCGGCAGGGCACGCAGCCGCAGGGCGGGCTCGGAGAGTCGTTCCGTCAGGTGTCGTCGCACGTCACACCGTCCTGATTCGTGGGTTGACGAGTACGTAGAGCATGTCGACGACGATGTTCACCAGCACGAACGCGAGCGCCACGGCGAGGGTCACGCCCTGCACGAGGTTGGGTTCGTTGTTGGTGACGCCGTTGAGGATGAGGGTGCCCATGCCGGGCAGGGCGAAGATGACCTCGATGACGACCGCGCCGCCGATGAGGTAGCCGACCCGCAGCCCGAGGACGGTGATGGGCGTGATGAGCGCGTTGCGCAGCACGTTGCGCCCGACGACGACGTGGCGCGGCAGGCCTGCTCCGATCGCCGTGCGCACGTAGTCCTTGTCGAGCTCCTCGACGACGGAGGTGCGCACCACGCGGGTGAGCTGGCCGACGACGGGTACCGCGAGGGCCAGTGCGGGCAGGGCCATGCGGGCGAGGTAACCGGGCAGGTCGACGCCGGGGGCGGGCAGGGGCCCGCTGGCCGGCAGCGCCCCGGTACCCAGCGTGACCGCCTGGATGAGCAGTACGGCGAGCCAGAACGACGGGGTGGCGAGGGAGGCCACGGAGAGCACGCGGATGGCCTTGTCCGGCCAGCGGTCCCGGAAGAGCGCGGCGACGACGCCGAGCAGGAGGGCGAGGACCGCGGCGACGACGAGCCCGATGAACGTGAGCTCGAGCGTGATCGGCAGCGCGCGCACCACCTCGTCGGCGACGGGGGTCTGCCGGGCGCTGAAGGTGCCGAGGTCGCCCCGCAGGAGGCCGCCGAGGAAGCCGACGTACCGCACGAGGAGGGGGTCGTCGAGCCCGTGCGCCGCGCGGTAGGCCTCGCGGGCCTCGACGGAGGCGCCCTCACCGAGGGCTTGGATGGCGGGGTCGACCTTGGAGAACGACATCACGACGAACACGAGGAACGTGATACCGAGGATCATGATCGGCAGCTGGAGGAGACGGCGGCCGACGAGCCGCAGCAGCGCGTTCATCGGGGGCCTCCTTCGGTGGTGGTGCGGGGCATGGGGCGTCCGTTCTGGTGTCCCGGCCCTCTCGCCGGTCGGGCGAGAGGGCCGGGGGCGGTACGGGTGTCAGGCGTGCGTCGTCAGCCGACCTGGCCGACGTCGAGGAACGACAGGCCGGTCACGGGCAGTGGCTGGAACCCGGACAGGCGCGAGCCGTCCCAGGCGGTGGGCAGGCTGCGGTGCAGCAGCGGGTACAGCGGAACCTCCTCCGACACGAGGTCGAAGGCCTGGTCCCAGAGCTTCTGCTGCTCGTCTCCCTCGGTGCGCACGGCCTGGTCCAGCAGGTCCTGCAGCTCGGCGAACTTCGGGTCGTCGTCCCAGCGGTAGCGGGACTGCGACCAGACGTTGTCGCCGTACCACCAGCGCATGAGCAGGTCGGGGTCGTTGCCGAAGACGGAGGGGTCACCGGGCGCGACCATGACGTCGAGGTTGCCGTTGTCGACCTTGGTGTACTGGCCACCGGACTGGCCGATGTCGAGGGTGGTGTCGACGCCCACGGCGTCGAGGTTCTCCTTGATCAGCGGGGCGAGGTCGGCGACCCAGCCGGTGTCCGTGGTCAGGAGGTTGACGGAGAGGTCCTTGACGCCGGCGTCGGCCAGCAGCTGCTTGGCCTTCTCCGGGTCGTAGGTGTAGGCCGTTGCGGCCTCGTTGTAGTTCGGGTGGTTCTCGGGCAGGAAGCTCGTCGCGGCGGCGCCGTTGCCCAGCAGGCCGGTCTCGATGATCGAGTCCATGTCCAGGGCGTAGAAGAACGCCTGGCGCACGCGGACGTCGTCGAACGGCTCCTTGTCCGTGTTGAACATCATGAACAGCGTGCCGAAGGACTGGACCGACTCGACGTCGGCGGTGCCCTCGAGCGTCGGCAGGTCGATGTAGGGGACGTCCTCGATGGCGGCGACCGTGCCGGAGCTCATCGCGGTGACGCGGGCGGCGGGGTCCGACAGGAGGTTCCAGACGAGGCCCGCTGCCTGGGCCGGGCGGGGGCCCGTGTAGTCGTCGAAGCGCTCGAACGTGATCTTGTCGTCGGGGGCCGCGTGAGTGATCGTGAACGGGCCGGTGCCGACGGGCAGGGCGTTGAACGCCTCGTAGTCGGACTCGACGACCTTCTCGGAGACGATCTTGACCGCGGACAGGCGCTCGGGCACGAGGCTGAACGGGTACTTGAGCTCGATGGACACCGTGTCGTCGTCGACCGGGGTGACCGTGTCGACGAAGTCGACGAACTCGGCGTAGAGGGACTCGTTCTCGGGGTCGAGCACCCGCTCGAAGCTGTAGGCGACGTCGTCCGTCGTGACGGGGCTGCCGTCGTGGAACACGGCGCCCTCGCGCAGGTCCACCTCGTAGTGTGTGTCGTCGATCTTCTCGGGCAGGTCGGCGCCGAGCGCCGCGTACACCTCACGCGTCGCGGGGTCGATCTCGGTGAGTCCCTCGAACACGTGCCAGTTCGCCGCTACTGTCACGGCACCGGTGGTGGTCATCGGGTCGAAACCGCCCGAGAGGGTGTACGAGATGCCTGCTTCGATCACGGCGTCCTGGTCGATCTCGCCCTGGGCGGCGCCTTCGCCGGCCGGGTCCTGCGTGGTGCCGCCGCCCGAGCAGGCCGCGAGGCCGAGGGCCACGACGAGACCTGCCGCGGCGGTCGCGACGGCGCGACGCCGGGAAGGTGAGCTGACATGAAGCGACATTGATTCTCCTGACAGTGGGATCAGAGCAGTCGGATCAGACCTCCTCGAACCTCAGCGGAGAGGGAGGGACATCTGATGTCTGATGTTGTGTAGCATGACACTAGGACCAGAAACCGAAGGGGTCAAGATGGCGACACCGCGGAGCACCGCACCCGAACCGACGGGGACCGAGACACGAACCACCATGACGGCCACCCCACGGCGGACCACGACCGCCGACCAGATCAAGGACTTCATCCTCGGCGAGGGCCTGCGTCCCGGCGACCCGCTCCCGACGGAGGCCGCCCTGTGCGAGCGGCTCGCGGTCTCCCGGTCGAGCGTGCGCGAGGCCATCCGCACGCTCTCCACGCTGGACATCGTCGAGGTGCGCCACGGCCACGGCACCTTCGTGGGCCACATGTCGCTCGACGCGCTCGTCGAGTCCCTCGTCTTCCGCGGCGTCCTGAGCCCCGGCGACGACCTGCGCGCGCTGCGGGACGTCGTCGAGGTGCGCCAGGCGCTCGACCTGGCCATGGCCGAGCGCATCGTCGACAGCCTCGCGGGCACCACCTACCCCGACCTCCACGCGCTCGTCGACGAGATGGTGGCCGCCGCCGGCGAGGGGCGCAGCTTCGCCACCCAGGACCGCGCGTTCCACACCGGGCTGCTCGCCCGGCTCGACAACTCGCTCGTCGGACAGCTCGTGGCCGCGTTCTGGGACGTCCACACCGCGGTCATCCCCAAGCTCGGCATCTCCGTCGCCGCCGACCTCGTCCAGACGGCACGCGCGCACGGCGAGATGATCACCGCCGCCGAGGCGGGCGACGTCGCGGCGTTCCGCGCCGCGGTGGTCTCCCACTACGAGCCGATCGACCGCGCGCTGGAGGGGAAGACGTCGTGAGGGACCCGCAGCGGATCGCCCGCGCGCCCGTCGGCATCGCGGTCATCGGCATCGGCGCGTTCGCCCGCGAGCACCTCCTCGCGCTCGCCTCCCTGCCGGGCGCCGCCGTCCGCTGGGTCGTCGGCCACGACCAGGGCCGGGCGGCGGCCCTCGCCGCCCTCGTCCCGGGCGCCCGCGCCACGACCCGCCTCGACGAGGCGCTGTCCGACACCGCCGTGACCGCCGTCGACGTCGTCACCGCCACGCCCGACCACGCGCGCGACACCGTCGCCGCGGGGCGCGCGGGCAAGCACGTGCAGGTCGAGAAGCCCGCGGCCCTCGGCCTCGGCCAGCTCGACGCCATGGTCGCGGCGACCGAGGGCAGCGGCACGTCGCTCGTCGTCGGGCAGACCGTCCGGTTCCAGCCCGCCGTCGCGGCGCTCGCCCGCGCCGCGCACCGCGGGGACATCGGCACGCCCCGCCTCACCCACATCTCCTGGTACACCGGGCACGCCTGGCCGGGCGGTTGGCGCGGCTGGCAGCTCGACCCTCAGCTCTCCGGCGGGCACCCCGTGCACAACGGCACCCACATCGTCGACGCCGCCGTGTGGCTGCTCGGCGACGAGCCCGTCGAGGTCTTCACGCGCGGCCTGCGCACGTTCTCCCCCGAGATGGAGTCGCCCGACTCCTTCCACCTCCAGCTCCGCACCGCCTCCGGCGCCCTGGCCACCCTCGAGCTCTGCTACGCGCTGCGCCGCCGCGGCGAGCTGCTGCGCCGCGTCGTGCTGGTCGGCACCGAGGGCACCCTGACCCACACGACGTCCGAGGAGGACGGTCTGCACTCCGACGCCGCGACGGCTCCCCCACCCTCGGTCGACGGCGCCCTGCGCGCCCAGCTCGCGCACTGGCTCGACGTGGTCCGCGGCGACGCGCCGCAGATCGTGACCACCTCCCAGGTACGCACCGCCCTGGCCACGGCGCTCGCCGCACAGCGCTCCCTCGTCTCGGGCCGCCGGGAACGGGTGGCCGACGTGCCCGGGTACACGGGTACGCCGGTGGGGGCACCGGCATGAGCGCCCTGCGGGTCGCCTTCGCCTCGGCGGTACGCCACGCCGCCGACTACCTCGCTCTGCTGAGCCAGGACGACCGGGTCGAGGTGGTCGGCGTCGTCGAGGAGCGCACGGCGTCCGGCCGGGCCGCCGAGGACTCCCGTGGCGTGGCCGACCGGGCCGGTGTGCCGTTCGCGCTCGTCGACGATGTCGCGTCGGTCGCCGCAGCGCTCGGCACACCGGTCGACCTCGTGGTCGTGTGCGCGGAACCCACCCGACACGCACGCCTCGCGGCGGCGCTGCTGGAGGCGGGGCTCGACGTCGTGGTCGACAAGCCCGTCGCGACCACCCTCGCCGACGCCGACCACCTGGCCGCCGTCGCCGAACGGTCCGGGCGGACGTGCGCCGTCGTGAACCGCACGCACGCCCCCGCCCTGCGCCGTCTGCGGGCGTGGGTGGACGCGGGCCACGTGGGACTCCCCCGCCACCTGGACCTGGAGTTCTTCGCGTCGGGCGCCCACTTCGCCACCTCGGTGGAACGACCCGAGCTCGTCGTCGACCGGAGCCTGTCCGGCGGGGGCGAGATGCTCAACTTCCTGGGCTACTGCGCCGACGCGGCGCTGTACCTCACGGGGCTGGCGGCCCTCGAGGTGCACGCCTTCATCGGCACGCTCTTCCTGGAGCCGCACCGGGCGGCGGGCGTCGAGGACACGGCCGTCGTCACGCTGGAGCTCGACCGCGGCGTCACCGTCACGATCACGCTGGGCCGCGTGCCGTACGCGCCCGGCGGGACGCCGACCACGTCGTCGGTCCGGCTGCTCGGCTCGCACGGCCACGCGGTGGCCGACGACGACACGCCCGCCGTCTCCCGGTTCGGCGCCTCGGGACGCACCACGATCGCCGACGACGTCGGCCAGGTCGCCGCCGCCGCGTACCTGCGGCACGTGGTCGGCGCCCTGCTGGCCGGCGAGCGTCCCGACTACGGGATCGAGGAGGCGCGGGCGACGCTCGCGGTGATCGACGCGGCGTACCGGTCGGTCGAGGCGGGGGACGTCGTCGCCGTGGGCGGCGCGCGGGACAACCACGATGTACACCAGCACAAGGAGGAACGGGTCTGATGGAGGTCGTGATCGCTCCGGCGCAGGAGCTCGCTCGGCTGGCGGCCGATGCCGTCGAGGTACTGCTCGGGACCACGCCCGACGCGGTGCTGGGACTGGCCACGGGGTCGTCACCGCTGGCGGTGTACGACGAGCTGGCCCGCCGCCACACCGAGAACGGCCTGTCGTTCGCGCGGGCGAGGGCGTTCATGCTCGACGAGTACGTCGGCCTGGGCGCGGACCACCCCCAGCGGTACCGCAACGTGATCGAGAAGGAGTTCACCTCCCGCGTCGACCTCGCGCCCGGTGCGGTGCAGGGCCCGGACGGCCTCGCGCAGGACCTGCCGGCAGCGTGCGCCGCGTACGAGGCCGCGATCACGGACGCCGGCGGTGTGGACCTGCAGCTGCTCGGCATCGGTACCGACGGGCACATCGCGTTCAACGAGCCCGGGTCCTCGCTCGCGTCACGCACCCGGATCAAGACCCTGACCAAACAGACCCGGCAGGACAACGCACGGTTCTTCGGCGGATCGGTCGAGCAGGTGCCCCGGCACTGCCTGACCCAGGGCCTGGCCACGATCATGTCCGCCCGCCACCTCGTGCTGCTCGCGTCCGGGCGTGCGAAGGCCGAGGCCGTGCACCAGCTCGTGGAGGGCCCGATCTCCGCGATGTGGCCCGCGACCATCATGCAGACCCACCCGCACGCGACCGTGCTGGTCGACGACGCGGCCGCCTCCCGCCTCCAGCTCGCCGACTACTACCGCCAGACCTACGCCGACAAACCCGACTGGCAAGGCCTGTGACCCCCGGCCGGCAAGCGGGCGCGGTGAGTTCGGTCGGATGCACGGGCTCCGGGCGTGAGTTCGGTCGGATGCACCCGCTCTGAGCGTGAGTTCGGTCGGATGCACCCGCTCTGAGCGTGAGTTCGGTCGGATGGGATGAGATCGGTCAATCAACCGACCGATCTCGTACCATCCGACCGAACTCACGGCAGCAAGCCACCATCGGACCGATCTCACGGATGCCTGCCGCCGGGCGACCGAACTCACCTGCGCCATCTTTCGCCGAGCTGAGCTGACAGCCGTCGACCCCGCACCAACACCCCCTTGACCCTCCCGCCGGACAGAGATACATTCCGGACGTCAGACATCTGACATCTTCTGTCCAGTTCGGCACCGTCGCCGCGCTCCGCCACCTCTCGCGGCCGGCCGCCGTGCCGAACGACACCTCCACCGGAAGGAACGGCATGAACGGACACCTCCGCAGGCCGGCGTCCCGCGTCGCGGTCACGGCGGGAGCACTCGCTCTCCTGCTCGGCATCAGCGGCACTGCCACGGCGGCCACGCAGCACACGGCACCCTCGCGCCACACGACACCTGCTCACCACTCGACGGCCGCGCCCGACTACGACGTCGCGCCGCCCGCCGGCGGGCCCGGCACCTACGCCGAGCAGCAGCTCGCGACCAACGGCGAGGGCGGTTTTCCCAACTACCGGATCCCCGCGCTGACGGTGACGAACAGCGGTGACGTCCTCGCCTCCTACGACGGGCGCCCCACCGCCGCCGACTCCCCCGGGCCCAACTCGATCCTCCAGCGCCGCTCCACGGACAACGGCGCGACGTGGGGCCCGCAGGAGGTCGTCGCGGCGGGCAAGACCACGGCGCCGATCGAGGGCTACTCCGACCCGAGCTACATCGTCGACCGCGAGACCGGCGACATCTTCAACTTCCACGTGAAGTCCTACGACGCGGGCTTCGGCAGCTCGCGGCCGGGCGTCGACCCTGCCGACCGCGGCGTGATCCAGGCGGACGTCTCCACGTCCACCGACGACGGGCGCACCTGGACCCACCGCACCATCACCGCCGACGTCACGGCCGACCTCGACTGGCGCTCCCGGTTCGCCGCGTCCGGCCAGGGCATCCAGCTCAAGTACGGCAAGTACGCGGGCCGCCTGATCCAGCAGTACACGATCATCAACGGCTCGGGCACGTTCCAGGCGGTGTCGGTGTACTCCGACGACCACGGCAAGACCTGGCAGGTCGGCGAGCCGGTCGGCACCGGCATGGACGAGAACAAGACGGTCGAGCTGTCCGACGGGCGCGTCATGCTCAACTCGCGTGACTCCGCCCGTTCGGGCTACCGCAAGGTCGCCTACTCCGCCGACGGCGGGGTGTCCTACGGCCGCGTGACGATCGACCGGGAGCTGCCCGACCCGACGAACAACGCCGCGATCGTCCGCGCCTACCCCAACGCCCCGCGGGGGTCGGCGGAGGCCAAGGTGCTCCTGTTCTCCAACGCGGGCTCCACGTCGTCGCGCAGCAACGGCACCGTACGGATCAGCTACGACGACGGCAGGACCTGGCCCGAGTCCCGCGTGTTCCAGCCGGGCGGCATGGCCTACTCGACGCTGGCCACGCTGCCCGACGGCAAGGTCGGCCTGCTCTACGAGCCCGACTCGGGCTACGGCGGCATCCGGTTCGCCACGTTCGACCTCGACTGGCTCCTGAACGGCTGAGCCAGCATCACTGCCCGGCTCGGCCTCCGGGACGGAGGTCGAGCCGGCGCAGCAGCTGGGCGTTGAGCGCCACCACGACCGTCGAGAGCGACATGAGCACCGCGCCCACGGACATCGGCAGCACGAATCCGACCGGAGCCAGGACGCCCGCGGCGAGCGGCACCGAGATCAGGTTGTACCCGGCGGCCCACCACAGGTTCTGCTTCATCTTGCGGTAGCTGGCCCGCGACAGCTCGATCACCGAAAGGACCGACCTCGGGTCGTCGCTGGCGAGGATCACCCCGGCGGACGCGATGGCCACGTCGGTGCCGGCACCGATCGCGATGCCGACGTCCGCCTGCGCCAGGGCCGGGGCGTCGTTGACGCCGTCGCCCACCATCGCGACCTTGCGGCCCTCCCTCTGGAGCTGCTGGACCTTGGCGGACTTGTCCTCCGGCCGGACGCCGGCGAAGTAGCGGTCGACGCCCAGCTCGTCGGCGACGGACCGGGCGACCGCCTCGGCGTCACCCGTGATCATGACCACCTGCACGCCCCGGTCGTGCAGCGCCCGGACGGCGTCCGCGGACTCCGCGCGCACCTCGTCCGCGAGCTTGATCCCGCCGATCACCGTCCCGTCCCGCAGGACGTGCAGGATGATCGCGCCGTCCCCGCGCCAGGCGTCGGCCACCGGAAGCTCGGCCTGCTCGCTCTCCTCGAGCAGGCGCGGCCCGCCCACGCGGACCTCGTGCCCGTCGACGGTCGCCGTGACCCCCACTGCGGGCGACGACGAGAAGCCGGAGGCTCGCGGGACCGGGAGGCCCCGGTCCTGGGCCGCACGCACGATCGCCCTGGCCAGGGGGTGCTCGCTGTCCGACTCCGCTGCGGCCGCGAGCGCCAGCAGCGTGTCGTTGTCGAGGTCGCCGGCCGGCTGCGTATCGGCGACGGTGGGCTCGCCCTTGGTGAGGGTGCCGGTCTTGTCGAACAGCACGGTGTCGACGGTGCGCATGCTCTCCAGCGCGAGCCGGTCCTTGACGAGCACGCCGCCGCGGGCGGCCCGCTCGGTGGCGATCGAGACGACGAGCGGGATGGCGAGCCCGAGGGCGTGGGGGCAGGCGATCACGAGGACGGTGACGGTGCGCACGACCGCGTCGTCCGGCAGGCCGGCGAGAGACCAGACCACGGCCGTCACGGCGGCGGCGCCCAGGGCGAACCAGAACAGCCACCCGGCCGCGACGTCGGCCAGGCGCTGCGCGCGTGACGACGAGCCCTGCGCCTCGGTGACCAGGCGCTGGATGCCGGCCAGCGCCGTGTCGTCACCGGTGGCCGTCACCTCGACCCGGAGGCCGGAGTCGGTGGCTACCGTACCGGCCGTCACCAGGTCGCCGTGGCCGCGCGAGACGGTCCGCGACTCGCCCGTCACCATGGACTCGTCCATCTCGGCCTGGCCTTCGGCGACGCGGCCGTCGGCGGGGATGCTGCCGCCCGGCCGCACGACGACGACGTCGCCGACCACCAGGTCGGCGGGCGATACGGTGACGATCTGGTCGCCGTCGACACGTTCGGCCTGGTCCGGCAGGAGGGCCGCCAGGGAGTCGAGGGCCGACGTCGTCTGCGCGAGCGACCGCATCTCGATCCAGTGGCCGAGCAGCATGATCACGATCAGGAGCGCCAGCTCCCACCAGAAGTCGAGCTGGTGATCCAGCAGGCCGAGGCTCGCGCCGAGCGAGGCGATGAACGCGACGGTGATCGCGAGCCCGATCAGCAGCATCATCCCCGGGCGTCGCGACCGGAGCTCGCCGACCGCCCCCGTGAGGAACGGCGACCCGCCCCACACGTACATGACGGCACCGAGCACGGGTGCGACCGCGTTCGCCCAGGTCGCGTCGGGCAGCCGGTAGCCGAGGAGCATCGCGAACATGTCCGAGAAGGTGACGACCGGAACGGCCAGGACGAGCATGATCCAGAACAGCCGCCGGAACTGGCCCACGTGGTCGCCGTGCCCGGCGTGCCCGCCGTGGTGCTCGTGATGCGGCGCGTGCTCGTCGTGCGCCTCGTGCGTGGCCTCGTGCTGACGACCGTGCTCGTGGTGCGGCACGGAACCAACCGCCACACGCTGCTCGGTGTGACGACCGTGTGACTCGTTCATGGAATCGCTCCTGGCTCGGCAACACTCAGGAACTTATACCCCCCTAGGGTATGAGGTCAAGGCTGATCGATGTGGTCGGTAGAACGTCAGAAGGTCGGCAACCCGGGTTGCCGACCTTCTGACGTTCTACCGATCATGCGTTGGAGTGCCGCGCTCAGGAGCGGACGAGCCGCGCTATCGCGTCGGAGGCCTCCTTGACCTTCGCGTCGGCGTCCGGCCCGCCCATCCGGGCGGCGTCCACCACGCAGTGCTTGAGGTGGTCGTCGAGCAGGCCCAGCGCCACGCTCTCCAGCGCCTTGGTCAGGGCCGACACCTGCGTGAGGATGTCGATGCAGTACTGCTCCTCGTCGACCATCCGGTGGATCCCGCGCGCCTGCCCCTCGATGCGCTTGAGCCGGGCGAGGTAGTTGGCCTTGTCGGTGATGTACCCATGGGTGGCGTGTGCGTCACCCTCCCCGGTCGCGTCGAGGGCGCCAGGGGATCCTGTCTCGGTCATGGTCCCCATGGTGTCACCTCAGGTCAGACCGCTGCCGCGTACTTCGCGGGGTCGGCGTCGAACGGTGTCTCGCACCCCGCGCAGCAGAACCAGTAACGCTCGCCCTCGTAGTCGCGGAACAGCCCCTTGGCCTCGGCGTCGGCCTTCACGACCGTGCTGCCACGCATCACGGGGCACTCGGCGAGGTCCTCGGGCGCGTGCCCGGACAGGTCACCCCCGTGGTGACAGCTTTCGCTCGCGGCATCGTGGTGGTCATGGTCGTGTCCCATGGTGGGTCCTCTCCGTTGATGGTGATCGTGTTGTCGGTGGATCTGTCAGCGCCCGGCGAACGTGCGCAGGCGCAGGCTGTTGCCGACGACGAAGACGCTGGAGAACGCCATCGCCGCACCGGCGAGCATCGGGTTGAGCAGTCCGAGCGCGGCCAGCGGGATCGCCGCCACGTTGTACCCGAAAGCCCAGAACAGATTGGTCTTGATCGTGCGGAGGGTGCGACGGGAGAGCCGGATCGCGTCGGCCGCCGAGCTGAGGTCGCCGCGCACGAGCGTGATGTCGGCCGCCTCGATCGCCGCGTCGGTGCCGGTGCCCATCGCGAGGCCCAGGTCGGCCTGCGCGAGTGCGGGGGCGTCGTTCACGCCGTCCCCGACCATCGCGACGACCTTGCCCTCCGCCTGCAGCTTCGCGACGACGTCCGCCTTGTCCTGCGGCATCACCTCCGCGATGACCTGCGTGATGCCCACCTCCGCGGCGACCTGCTCGGCCACCGCGCGGTTGTCACCCGTGAGCAGCACCGGAGTAAGACCGAGGGCGGAGAGGCGCGCGACGGCGTCCGCACTGGTCGCCTTGACCTGGTCGGCGACGACGAGGAGGCCGCGGGCCTGGCCGTCCCAGCCGACCGCCACCGCGGTCTTGCCCTCACCCTCAGCCTGAGCCTTGGACTGCGCCAGGTGTGCCGGCAGGTGCTGCGACCAGTCGGCGAGCAGGGCCTCCCTGCCGACGACGACGGCGTGCCCGTCGACGACCCCCTGCACGCCCAGCCCCTGGACGTTCTCGAAGGACTCGGGGGCCGGCAGGTTCCCGACCTGCTGTGTGGCGCCCTTGGCGATCGCCTGCGCGACGGGATGCTCGGAGGCGTCCTCCAGGGCGCCGGCGAGCCGGAGCAGCTCCTCGCGGCTGGTGCCCGCGTCGGTCACCACGTCGAGGAGGGTCATCCTGCCCGTGGTCACGGTGCCGGTCTTGTCCAGCACGACGGTGTCCACCCTGCGGGTCGACTCGAGCACCTCCGGACCCTTGATCAGGATGCCGAGCTGGGCGCCGCGCCCCGTGCCGACCAGGAGGGCCGTGGGGGTCGCCAGCCCGAGCGCGCAGGGGCAGGCGATGATCAGCACCGCGACGGCCGCGGTCAGCGCGGCGGTCGCCGGGAAACCGCCGCCGAGCCAGACGCCGAGCGTGGCGACGGCTATCGCGATGACGACCGGCACGAAGATGCCGGAGACCCGGTCGGCGAGGCGCTGGACCTCGGCCTTGCCCGACTGCGCGTCCTCGACGAGCTGCGCGATCCGTGCCAGCTGGGTGTCCGAGCCGACCTGCGTGGCACGGACGACCAGCCGGCCGCCCGAGTTCACGGTCGCCCCGGCCACGGCGTCGCCGGCGGCGACCTCGACCGGCACCGACTCCCCCGTCAGCATCGACGCGTCGACGGCGGACGAGCCCGTGACGACGACGCCGTCGGTGGCGATCTTCTCGCCCGGGCGCACCACGAACTCGTCGCCGACGGCGAGGTGCTCGACCGGGATGCGGGTCTCGACGCCCCCGCGCAGCACGGCGACGTCCTTCGCCCCGAGCTCCAGCAGCGCACGCAGGGCCGCGCCGGCCTGGCGCTTGGACCGCTTCTCGAAGTACCGCCCGGCGAGCACGAACATCGTGACGCCCGCCGCGACCTCGAGATAGATGTTCGCGGCGCCGTCCGACGGCGCGATGGTCAGCTCGAACCCGTGCGTCATGCCGGGCGTACCGGCGGTGCCGAGGAACAGCGCGTACAGGGACCAGAGGAAGGCCGCCGAGACGCCGAGGGAGATGAGGGTGTCCATCGTGGCCGCGCCGTGCCGCAGGTTGGTCCACGCGGCCTGGTGGAACGGCCAGGCGCCCCAGACAATCACCGGGGCCGCGAGCGTGAGCGAGGCCCACTGCCAGAAGGGGAACTGCCACGCGGGCACCATCGCCAGGACGATCACCGGCACGGCGAGCACGATCGAGGTGATCAGCCGGTTCCGCAGCGACAGCAGCTCAGCGTCCCGCGCGTCGACGGCGGTGCCGCCCGCGGGGGCGTCCTTCGGCGCCGGGAGCGCCGCGGTGTAGCCGGTCTTCTCCACCTCCGCGACGACGACGCCCAGGTCGTACCCCGCCGGCGCCGTGACCTTCGCCTTCTCCGTGGCGTAGTTGACGGTCGCGGTCACGCCGTCGAGCCGGTTGAGCTTCTTCTCGATCCGCATGGCGCAGGACGCGCAGGTCATCCCGCCGATCTCGAGGTCGACGGTCGTGCCCTGCGGGTCCGTCCGGGATGTGGTGTCGGACATCATTCCCTCCCTGTCGCGTCCACGACGAAGTGCGCCGTGCGCACCACCCCGTCGATCTTGAAGTCCAGGTACAGCAGGTAGCGGCCCGGCGTGGGGGCCTCCGTCACGAACCTGACGTCGGGTCCGGACACCGCGCCGGGGGCCGGTTCATCGCCCTCCGGGTGCACGTGCAGGTACGCCAGGTCGCCGTCGCGCAGCGCGACGAGGTGCCCGTAGGCACCGAGGTACGGCTCCAGCGCGGTGACGGGCTCACCGTCCTTCGTGAGCGTCACGGTGAGCGCGGATTCGCTGTTCACCCCGAGGTCTCCGTCGAGCCTGGCCGTGTACCCGTCGACGGTGTCGCTCGTGGAGACCGCGGCGGACCGCTCAGGCGAGGTGCGCCCGCCGACGTCGACCGTACGGCCGAGCGTGACGTTCTCGCCCGTGGCCTCCGGGACGAAGTCCGTGAGCACGCGGTAGCTGCCGGCCGCCTCCCACGCCCACGGGATCGACCAGACACCGTCGGCCGACATCTCCGGGTGCACGTGGCGGAACATCTGCCCGTCGGTGCGCACCACGACGAGGTGCAGCTCCTTGTCGTGCTCGGTCTCGAACGCGGTCACGGCGTCGCCGTCGGCCGTGGTGACCGAGAACGAGAGCGTCCCCTCCTCGCCGGCCCTGCCCGGCGCGCTGACCGGGCTCAGGAGCAGGCCGTCCTGCTCGAGGGAGAGCCCGCGCACCGGCGTGGCGTCGCCGTCGCCGACATGCTCGCCCATGTCCGCCGCGCCCGCCTCCGCCGTCGTGGACCAGGCAGCCACGGACGCCTTCGGCACGACCAGGCCCGCCACGGTGAACGCCGCGACGAACAGGGCGACCAGGCCCGCCCCGTAGAGGCCGAGGCGCTGGGGCGCGTTCACGAGACGCGCTCCGCCTCGTACCCGGCCTCGTCGACGGCGGCCAGGACCGCGGCGTCGTCCGGCGCCGCCGTGCTCGTGACGACGAGCCTGCCGGTCGCCGCGCTGACGTCGACGTGCTCGACCCCAGGGAGCCCGCCCACCTCGCCACGCACCGCCGTCTCGCAGTGCCCGCAGGTCATTCCGGTCACCTGGTACTCGCTGGTGGTCGCCATGGTCTCGCCCTTTCGATGGTTGATACCCCTAGGGGGTAGTGGTACGCCGTCACCATATACCCCCCTGGTGTATCCGCGTCAAGACATGGCTGCGCCACGGCGGGGCGATCGATAAGGTCGCGCGCATGGATCTCATCGTGACGGCGGCCGTCGTCATCCTGCTGTTCAGCACCATCACCGTGACCGGCAACCTGCGCTCGACGGGGCGGAACGTGGAACGGGTCGAGCGCAAGCTCGACCTCGTCATCAAGCACCTCGGCATCGAGGGGCCTGCCGCTGAAGGGATCCCGCAGGAGATGGTGGCCGAGATCGACCGGTGTATCTGGTCCGACCGGCGGATCGAGGCGATCAAGCTCTACCGCGAGGCGACCGGTCACGGCCTCGTCGAGGCCAAGGAATGGGTCGACCGGCGCGCGGCGTCGTTCTGAGCCCGCGCGCCGGTCCCCGGCCGATCCCGTCGACCGCGCCCTACCGCACTCCCGCCCCGGTCAGCTCCCCCGGGGCGTCCGCCGCACGAGCCGCACGCCGCGAGACGCGCCGGCCCGAGCGCCGCTCGAACAGCGTGTAGATCACCGGCACCACGTACAGCGTGAGCAGCGTGGAGGACACGAGCCCGCCGATCACCACCAGGGCCAGTGGCTGCGAGATGAACGCCCCACCGCCCGTCAGACCGAACGCCATGGGCGTCAGGGCGAGGATCGTCGCGGCCGCCGTCATGACGATGGGCCGCAGCCGCTGCCGCGCACCCTCCCTGACCGCCTCGTCCAGCGGCCGGCCCTCGGCCCGGTACTGGTTGATCAGGTCGATCAGCACGATCGCGTTCGACACCACGATGCCCACCAGCATCAGCGCACCGATCAGCGCGGCGACGTCGAGCGGTGTGCCGGTCAGCAGCAGTGCGCCGAGCGCGCCGGTGGCCGCGAACGGCACCGAGACCAGCAGGATCAGCGGCTGCCCGATGCTCCGGAACGTCGCCACCATCACCAGGTAGACGATGAGGATGGCAGCCAGCAGCGCCAGACCCAGGTCCGCGAACGCGTCGGCCTGGTCGGACGCCACACCGCCGATCGTCACCTCGGCACCGCTCGGCAGGTCGAGGCCGTCGACCTCCTCCGTCAGGGCCACCGTCAGCGCGCCGAGGTCCTGCCCGGCCGGAGTCACCGCGACCGTGGCACTGCGCTCGCCGTCCACCCGCGTGACCGCCGCGGGCGCCGCGACCGTCTCGACCGTCACGAGGTCACTCAGCGGGACCACACCCGCCGCCGTCGGCACCTCGACCTTCTCGATCTCGGCCGTGGTCTCCGGCAGGTCACCTGCCACCACCACGTCCAGCGACGACCCGTCCAGGTCCATCGTCCCGACGCTCGCCTCGTTCATCGCGCCCGCCAGCAGACCGGAGACCGTCGACTCCGTGAGCCCGGCCTCCGCCGCGGCGTCCCGGTCCACCGTCACCTGCACGCTCGACTGCTCGGCCGCGAGGTTGTTCGTCACGCCCTCGACACCGTCCAGGCCCGTGACCGTCTCCTCGACGGCGCTCGCGGCGTCGGCCAGACCCGTGGCGTCGGGTGCCGTGACCACCAGGTCGACGGTGGTGCTGGCGAACCCGCTGTCGCCGGCGGCGACGGTGACCTCACCGTCGAGCGCGGCTGCGCCGATCGCGTCGCTCACGTCGTCCTGCACGGCCTCGCCGTCGGCATCCTCGTCCAGCGTCATCGCGAACGACGCGCTGCTCCCGCCACCACCCATGCCGAACGCGGCGGCCATCCCGTCGCCGGACCCGACGGTGGTCTGCACCGTCTCGACGCCGTCGACGCCGGCGAGCACGTCCTCGACCTCCCGGGCCGCGTCGTCCTGGGCGGCCAGCGACGTGCCCGGCTCGAACTCCTGCGTCACCGACAGCGTGTCCTGGCCCGCCGCCCCGATGAAGTTGGTCTCCATGCGGGGCACCAGCGCGACCGTACCGGCGAGCAGCGCGACCGCGACCCCCAGGGTCACGGCCGGACGGCGCAGCGCGGCGGACAGCGACGGCACGTACGCGCGCTGCCAGATGCCACGGCGCTCCTTGAGCTCGGCGGCCTCGCGCAGGGCGGCGCCGCCGTCGGCCGAGACCGGGACCTTGATGAACCAGTAGGCCAGGACCGGCACGACGACCAGCGCCACGACCAGGGAGGCGCCCATCGCGATGGCCACGGTGACGGCGAACGGCTGGAAGAGCTCGCCCGCCATACCGCCCACGAGCGCGATCGGGGCGAACACCGCGACCGTGCAGATGGTCGACGCGGTGATGGCCGTTCCCACCTCGCGGACCGCGGTGACGATCCCCCGCACCCGGTCCTCGCCGTACGACAGGTGCCGCTTGATGTTCTCGATCACCACGATCGAGTCGTCCACGATGCGCCCGATCGAGATGGTCATGGCCGCGAGCGTGAGGATGTTCAGGGTGTAGCCCGTCAGGTTCATGACCGCGAACGTCACCGCGAGCGACAGCGGGATGGAGATCGCCGAGACGAGAGTGGCCCGCAGGGACGCCAGGAACACCAGGATCACCAGCACCGCGAAGAGCAGGCCGAGGCCGCCCTCCGTCGTCAGACCCTCGATCGACTCCTCGATGAACGGCGCCTGGTCGAACGTGACGGCCGTGGTGACGCCGGCGTCGGCCAGCTCGTCCTCGGCGCCGTCCAGCACGTCGTGCACGGCGTGGGACACGTCCACCGTGTTGCCGTCCGGCGTCTTGGTCAGGGCGATCGCGAGCGACGGCTCGCCGTCGAGGCGCGAGTACGAGGTGGGTGCCACGTCCTGCACGCTCACGTCGGCGACGTCGCCCAGGTGGATGACGGCGGGCGGGCCCGGGGCGGCGTCGGGGGACGTGGGGGCGCCGGGGAGCGCGGGGGCGCCGGGCGCCTGCGCTGCGTCAGGCGCGGCGGGCGCGGTCGGAGCGCCCGCCGCGGGCAGGATCGGCAGGTTCTCGAGCTCCTTGACGGAGTCGACCGAGGTACCGACCTGGACGCTGTTCGTCTCTCCGCCCTGCGTGACCGCGCCCACCGGCATGACGGTCCCGTTCTCCTGCAGCACCGACGAGAGCTGCGCGGTGGTCAGGCCGGCCGCGGCGAGCTTCTCGTCGTCCGGGTCGATCACGACCTGCTGCTCCGTGGCGCCGGTCACCGTGACGTCCCGGACCTCGGTGATCCCTGTCAGCCCGGGGACCAGCACGGAGTCGACGGCGTCGGACAGCTCCTTCTCGCTGCCGTCACCCGAGACCGCGAGCTGCACGACCGGCAGGTCGTCGAGCGAACCGGCCATCACCTCGGGCTCGACATCCGCGGGCAAGCCCTGGAGCCCGCCGAGCGCCGAGGCCACCTCCTGCTCGATCGCGTCGATGTCGGTGCCGTACTCGAGCTCCACGGTCGTCACCGAGATGCCCGTCGAGACGGTCGAGCTCACACCGGTCACGCCGTCGATCCCCTGGACCGCCGTCTCGACGGGTTCGGTGACCCGGTCCGCGACGATCTCCGGTGCGGTACCGGGATAGCCGGCAGTGACCGCGAGCATGGGCACGTTGATCGACGGGATGAGTTCCTGACGGAGCTGCCCCATGCTGAAGACGCCGACGAGAAAGACGGCGATCGTCGCGAGTGCGACGAGCGCACGGTTCGCGAGCGACATTCGGGCAAGATGAAACACACTGCCTCCAGATCTGGGGGTTCTCCGGGCCCACGACTCCTTCGGCGCAGTATTTTGCCTAACGCAAAGGATCGTGACCGAGTTCCCGCCCGGCAGCGACGATTCGGGTGCGGATTCCGGGGGTGAAAATCCCGGCTAGGGTCAGGCCGTGACCGACCAGACCCGCGACCAGCTCATCGCCGAGCTCGCCACGCTGCACCGCCGGCTCGGCGAGGAGTTCTTCGCCACGCGACTGCGCCCTCTGCTGGAGACCGACCTCACGGTGCAGCAGCTCCGGGCACTGGCGCTGGTCCAGGTGGACCGGGAGTCGACACCGCAGCGTCTGGCCGAGGCGCTCGGCGTCTCCGCCGCCACGGTCTCCGGGATCCTCGACCGGCTGACCGCCGCCGGCATGACCGTGCGCACCCCCGACCCGACCGACGGGCGGGTGCGCCGCGTGACCAGCACACCGAAGGGCGCCGAGGCGATCCGCCGTCTCGTCGCGCACGACGAGGATCTTCCGCCCGACCTGCTCGCTCTGCTCGACGTCGAGGACCTGCGCGCGCTCACACGCGGGACCCGTGCCCTCCTGGAGGCGGCACGCAGGACGCAGTCCTGACACTCTGCTCGGGGTGCCCCGCTGACACCACGGCCTGCCCCTGCTCTCCACCGCGAGCGCCCGTACGCTGACCACCGTGCAGGACACTTCGTCAGCTCCCGAGCCGTTCACCTCACGGACCGCCCCCGAGGCGATCGAGGACCTCCGCACCCGGCTACGGATGACCCGCTGGCCCGACGCCCCCGAGGACGCCGGCTGGTCGCTGGGCACCGACCTCGACTACCTCCGCGAGCTGGTCGCGTACTGGGCGGACGGCTTCGACTGGCCCACCCAGGAGGCCGCGCTCGCCCGGCTCCCGCGCTTTCGTGCCCGGGTCGGCGGGCTGGGAATCCACTTCGTGCACGCCCGCGCGGTCGCACCGGCCGGACCGGTGCTGCCGCTGGTCCTCAGTCATGGCTGGCCCGACTCCTTCTGGCGGTACTCGAAGGCCGTGCCCCTCCTGACCGATCCGGGTGCGCACGGCGCCGACCCGGCCGACGCCTTCGACGTCGTCGTCCCGGACCTGCCCGGCTTCGGGTACTCGGACCGGCCGACCGGGGCACCGCTGAGCTCCGTCGGGGTCGCGGGGCTGTGGGCGGAGCTCATGGGGACGCTCGGGTACGAGCGGTTCGGCGCCTCGGGCGGCGACATGGGCAGCCACGTGAGCCGGTACCTCGCGCTCGACCACCCCGACCGGGTCGTCGCCGTGCACCGCACGGACGGCGGTCTGCCCGTGTTCGCCGGGGACCCCGCGACCCTCACGCCCGAGGAACGCGCCTGGTTCGCCGAGGCCGCCACCTGGACCGCGGCCGAGGGTGCCTACGGCGCGATGCACCGCACCAAGCCCCAGACCGCCGCCGCCGCGCTCAACGACTCCCCCGCCGGCCTGGCCGCCTGGATCGTCGAGAAGCTCCACGGGTGGAGCGACGGCGGGGTCGAGCGCGCGTACACGCGGGACGAGGTCCTCACGCTCCTGTCGATCTACTGGTTCACCGGGACGATCGGCTCGTCGATGCGCATGTACCACGCGAACTCGGCGATCCCCGCGCAGCAGCTCACGCGCCGGGTCGAGGTGCCGTCCGGGTTCTCGCTGTTCCGCGGCGACATCGTCCGTCCGCCGCGTGCCTGGCTCGAGCGCACGGCCAACACGGTGCGGGTGACCGAACCCGAGCGCGGCGGGCACTTCGCGCCGTTCGAGGAGCCGGAGCTCTACGCGCGGGAGCTGCGCGACTTCTTCCGGCCGTACCGCGCCGTGCCGCGCTAGGGCGAGGCGGCGTGCGGCCGTCGCGTGGGACGAGGGCAGTGGGCCGCGCGCTCCGGCGTCACGGCGTCACGGCGTCACGGCGTCACGGCGTCACGGCGTCACGGCGTCACGGCGTCACGGCGTCACGGCGTCACGGCGTCACGGGCACGATGTCAGAAGGGCGGCTCGTCGGAGACACGCGGTGGTTGCGGGCCTGGAGTCGGCGGCTTTCTCAGTGAGGGCTGCCCCAGGCGTGCTCGGGTGTCCTCGGCGAGGCTGGTGATGTCGTCGCTGACCTGCCCGACCTGTGTCGTGGCCGGCCGGGTGTAGTGGTGTCCGGTTGGTGCGGTCCAGGTGGTGGTGCCGGTGGTTGGGTCGCGTACGGGGGTCCAGCCGTGGTGGGTCTTGGCGAGGTGGTGTGCGCGGCACAGGGGTTGCAGGTTGGTCGCGCGGGTCTGCCCGGGTGTGCCGGGTGGTTCCGTCGCGGGGTCGGGGTCGTGGTCGTGGTCGAAGGGTGTGATGTGGTCGAGGTCGGCCCACCGTGCGGGCCGGTCGCACTGCAGGAAGGCGCAGGTCTGGTCTCGGGCGATGACTGCTTGGCGCAGGATCTTGCCTGGTTGGTAGGTGGTGGTGGAGTAGTCGGTCAGGATCCCGGTGATCGGGTCGGTGACCAGTCGTTGCCAGGTCGCGTCGGTCGCGATCCGGGCGGCGACGTCGGCCGGGATCGGCCCGTAGCCGTCCAGGTGGCCGGGGACGTTGTCCAGTCCCAGGAGAGTCGTGGCCGCGATGGTGATGCGGATGTGTGGCTTGACCGGGATGACGCGCACGCTGGCTGCGTCGCAGGTGCACCCACCGCAGGTGCAGCCCGACGCGGGCACGGTCGTGCGCGGCAGCACGGAACCCGCCAGCACGGAACCCGCCGGCACGGGACCCTCTGGTGCGGGACCCGCCGGTGTAGTACCCGCCGGTGTGGGGTCTTTCGGTGGGGGTCCGCAGGGTGCCTGGGGTGGGACGACGAGGCGGCCGGTCGTGATCGCGACCAGGGCGTCGGCCCGTGCCTGGGCCAGGGTCCTGGTCGCTCCGGGTGCACGGCGCAGGGTGTGCGCGGCCTGCTCGATGGCGTCCCAGACGGCAGTGGCGTCGGTGGCGGGAAGGTTCGCGCTGATCCAGGCCATCGTGTTGTCGGCGGGGTCCAGGAAGACGGCGCGCCGGGTCATGGCGTGCTTGGTCACCGTGGTCCGGCCGTGCAGGGCGTTCGCGTAGGCGTTCATCGCGTCGCGTAACCATCGGCGGGTGTGGTCCGGTGCTTGGGGCAGGTACCGTGTGATGGCGGCATCGCGTTCCTCGATCGTGAGGGGGTTGCCGCTACGGAGCAGGATGTCGGCCTTGGCGGTGTCGATGAGGCCCTGGTGCAGCGCGGTCAGGACCTGGGGGTGCTCGGCCAGGCCCGCACCGCGGGCCAGATGCTTGTTCGCCTCGCCCTGCGGCACGCGGAGCCGGGCACTGATCTCCGCGGCCGCCGCGTTGTGCTCCTTCGTCCAGCCACGACGCCGGGTGATCTCGGCCAGGGCCCGGGACTGCATCGCCGTGGCCCAGGAGACCACGTCCTGCCACCGCGCAGCCACGTCCAGCAGCGTGCCGTCCCCGAGATCAGCGACCTCCAGCTCCGCCAACGTGCCAACCAGCCCCGCACCAACGGGCAACGCACCCAGCTCGGCAGGATCGGTACGACCATGGCCGAGCCAGGTGACCGTCGCCGCGGGCAGGGCGCCATCCCCGTCGAGAGCCATCGCTCCCCAGTTCAGGACGGGGCCCACGGACACGGTGCGCGAACCGGTCGGCGGCGCCGCCGGGAACCCCGTGATCAGGGACCGCTCCGCGACGCTGGCCAGGCTCGTGTTGCTTGCAGCCCGCACCGTCGACCCGTCCATACCGATCCCCTTTCGACTCGATCAGCCGTTCATCATTGTCATCGCGTCGAATATACGTTCGAATCGGGTGCACCGCATCCCCAGATCCGAAGATGTGGACAACCGAGACTCAGAGTCGCACGCGGCCGCACACGCCACGGGCCACCGTCACCGTCTCCATCACCATCGACCCTACGCAGCCCCACTGACACCCCGCGTGTCAGTGTCGCCTGCCAGACTGCTCACGCCGGCGCCACAACGCTCGGCGCCATCCGTTTCACCACGACAAGGAGCCGGTCATGCAGAGACGGACGCTGGGATCCGGGACGAGCAGCCTCGAGGTCTCCGCCATCGGGCTGGGCTGCATGGGCATGAGCCAGAGCTACGGCCCCAACCCGGGCACGCGCGACGAGATGATCGCCGTGCTGCGCGGGGCCGTCGATCGTGGCATCACGCTCTTCGACACGGCCGAGGTCTACGGCCCGTTCGTCAACGAGGAGCTCGTCGGTGAGGCGCTCGCCCCCGTGCGTGAGCAGGTGGTCATCGCGACGAAGTTCGGCTTCGCGATCGACGACGCGGGCCGGAGCGTGGGGACCGACAGCCGCCCCGAGCACATCAGGCAGGTGGCCGACGCCGCACTGCGCCGCCTCGGCACGGACGTGATCGACCTCTTCTACCAGCACCGTGTCGACCCTCAGGTGCCGATCGAGGATGTCGCCGGCACGGTCGCCGAACTCATCCAGGCGGGCAAGGTACGCCGCTTCGGGCTGTCCGAGGCGGGTGCCGACACCATCCGCCGTGCGCACGCCGTCCAGCCCGTGACGGCGCTGCAGAGCGAGTACTCCCTGTGGACCCGTGACCCCGAGCCGGAGATCCTGCCGACGCTCGAGGAGCTCGGTATCGGGTTCGTACCGTTCAGCCCTCTCGGTCGGGGCTTCCTCACGGGTGCGCTCGACACCGCGCTCGAGGACGACGACATGCGGACCGGCCTGCCTCGCTTCAGCGCGGAGAATCGCGAGGCCAACCTGGCCTTCGTCGAGCTGCTCCGCACGGTCGCCGAGCGCAAGGGGTGCACGACGGCGCAGGTGGCGCTCGCCTGGCTGCTCGCGCAGCGGCCGTGGATCGTCCCGATCCCGGGAACCCGCAGGACCAGCCGCCTCGAGGAGAACATCGGTGCCGCCGACCTCGAGCTGACCACCGCGGACCTGGACGAGATCGTGGCCGGCGCCGAGCGGATCCAGGTCAGCGGCGAGCGCTACACCGAGGCGATGCTCCGCATGACGGGTCTGTAGGCACCCCGGACGGCTGGGAGGAGCCGCGCGTCACCAGGCCACCGACTCTCCGCGCGCGGCGACCGTCCGCGGCACGCCCCAGGGGTTGTCGTCCCGCAAGGGCGGGGGCAGCAGCTCCTGCGGGGCGTCCTGGAACGCGACCCCGCGCAGGAACCGGCCGATCGCGGCGGTGCCGACGGAGGTCGCGTCGGTGGTCGTCGCGGGCCACGGGCCACCGTGCTGCATCGCGGGCGTGACGGCGACGCCCGTGGGCCAGCCGCCGAGCAGCACGCGGCCCGCGTGGCGGGCCAGCCGGGTCACGAGCGCGCCCTGCTCACCAGCCGTCTCACCGGTCCCCAGGTGCAGGGTCACCGTCAGGTTCCCGGGGAACAGCTCGGCCACCACTGCCCCCAGATCTGCCCCTGCCGGGTACTCCACGACCACGGAGAACGGCCCGAACACCTCGTCCAGCAGCGTGGCCCCGGCGTTCCGCAGCAGGTCGAGCGGCACGGCGACGAACGTCGGCGTCACCCAGGCCTGTCCCTCGCCGTCGCGCCGGGACCCGCCGGCGTGGACCACCCGCACGCCGTCGACGTCCAGCACCTGCGCGACCCGCCGCTCGTAGCCGTCCGCGATCGGCGGGCTGAGCAGCCGGTGCTCCGGCACCTCCGACGCGGCGGCGACCACGACGTCGTCGTACGGGGTGCCCTCCGGGACCAGCAGGAAGCCCGGCTTGGTGCAGAGCTGGCCTGCGGAACCGGACACGCTGGCCACGTAGCCGGCGAGCAGCTCCCCCGCCCGTTCGCGCAGCGCCTGCCCGGAGACGAGCACGGGGTTCACGGAGCCCAGCTCGCCGAAGAACGGGATCGGCTCGGGCCGCGCGGCCGCCCGGGCGGCGAGGAACTGCCCCACGCGCTGGGACCCGGTGAACGCCACGGCCCGGACCGCGGGGTGCTCCAGGAGCGCCACGCCGGCGTCCTGCGAGGTGACGAGCTGCAGCGTCGAGGTGGGCAGCCCTGCCTCGACCAGCGCGGCCGAGACCAGCTCGGCGACCCGCTCGGACAGTCGTGGGTGCCCCGGGTGCGGCTTGACGATCACCGGGCAGCCCGCCGCGAGCGCCGCGGCCGTGTCCCCGCCGGCCACGGAGAACGCGAACGGGAAGTTGCCGGCGGCGAAGTTCAGCACGGGGCCGACGGGCCAGAGGGCACGGCGCAGGTCCGGGCGGGCGCCGAGGACGAAGCCGGGGTCGGCCTCGTCGAGCCGGACGTCGAGGTAGGCGCCGTCGGCGGCGACGTGCGCGAACAGCCGCAGCTGCACCTGTGTGCGCGTGAGCTCGCCGCGCAGGCGCGCTTCGGCGAGCCCGGTCTCCGCCTGGGCCGTCGTGACCAGCTCGTCCGCGTGGCCGGCGAGGGCGGCGACGGCACGCCGCAGGGCCTCGGAGCGCAGTCCGGGGGCGGTCTGGCAGAGCTGGTCGAAGGCGTCGGTGGCCCGGCGGGCGACGTCGTCGACCGTGCGGTCGAGGTCAGGTGCCGCGGTGGCGGTCATGGATCGGCTCCTCAGCAGATGGCGGGTGCGATGGTCGGCGTCGTGCGGGCGGTGGGCGGGCTCAGAAGACGAACCCCGTGGGGAACGGGTCGCTCGGGTCGAGCAGGTAGTTGGCCGTGCCGGTCACCCAGGCCCGTCCCGTGATGGTCGGTACGACGGCGGGCACGTCGCCCACGGTGGTCTCGGCGACCAGCCGGCCGACGAACCGGCTGCCGATGAACGACTCGTTGACGAAGTCGGTGTCCAGGGCCAGCTCGCCGCGGGCCCAGAGCTCGGCCATGCGGGCCGATGTGCCGGTGCCGCAGGGCGACCGGTCGAACCAGCCGGGCCGGATGGCCATCGCGTGGCGGGAGTGCCGGGCGTCGGAGCCGGGCGCGATCAGCTCGACGTGGTGGCAGCCCTCGACGCCGTCGAGAGCCGGATGCTTCGGCATCGCCGTCTCGTTGATCGCGTCCATGACGGACAGCCCGGCGGCCAGCAGGTCCTGCTGGCGGGCCCGGTCGAAGGGCAGCTTCAGGTCGTCGAGGTCGACGAGCGCGTAGAAGTTGCCGCCGAACGCCATCGAGTAGGGCACGGTCCCGTAGCCGGGTACCTCGACGACCCGGTCGAGCGCCGTCACGAAGCTGGGCACGTTCTCGATGGTCACGGCGTCCGCATGGCCGTCGCTGACCGCGACCTGCGCGACGACCACGCCGGCGGGCGTGTCGAGCCGGATCTCGGTGACCGGCTCGACCACGTCGACCATCCCCGTCTCGACGAGCACCGTGGCCACGCCGATGGTGCCGTGCCCGCACATGGGCAGGCAGCCGGACACCTCGATGTAGACGACGCCCCAGTCGCAGTCGGTCCGTGTCGGCGGCTGCAGGATGGCGCCGCTCATGGCGGCGTGCCCGCGCGGCTCGTTCATCAGGAAGAGCCGCAGCTCGTCCAGGTGCTCCATGAAGTAGAGCCGCTTGTCGTTCATCGTGTCGCCGGGGATCGGCCCGACGCCGCCCGTGACGACGCGCGTCGGCATGCCCTCGGTGTGCGAGTCGACGGCGGTGATCGTCCTGCTCGAACGCATGGTGTCTCCCTGGTACCCGGTCGGTCAGCGCGATGCGATGTAGCTGAGCGCCGCCTCGGTGTCCTTGCGCACCTGGGCCTCGTGCTCGGCGCTGAGAGGGCCGCGCGGCGGGCGGGTGGGCCCACCGTAGCTCTGTCCCGCCATGTCGATGGAGAGCTTGATCGCCTGGACGAACTCGGTGCGAGAGTCCCACCGGAACGCGGCCACCAGGTGGCTGTACAGCTCGCGCGCCTCGACGAACCTTCCTTCGGTGACCAGGGTGTAGATCTCGACCGCCTCGCGCGGGAACGCGTTGGGGTAGCCGGCGAACCAGCCGGTGGCGCCGGCCACCAGCGACTCGAAGAGCAGGTCGTCGGCGCCCGCGATCACGTCGAGGTCGGGGGCGAGCTCCTTGATCTCCAGCACCCGCCGCACGTCGCCGGAGAACTCCTTGACGGCCACGACGTTCTCCAGCTCGGCCAGCTCGGCCAGGAGGTCCGGCGTGAGGTCGACCTTGGTGTCGAACGGGTTGTTGTAGACCATGATCGGGATGCCCACCTCGTTGACCGCCGCGTAGTGGGCGAGGACCTCCGACCGGTTCGCACGGTAGATGGTGGGCGGCAGGAGCAGCACGGCGTCGGCGCCGTCCTCCGCGGAGATCTCGGCCCAGTGCCTGGCCTGGTGCGAGCCGACGCCGTGCACGCCCGCGACGACGAGGCCACGGTCGCCCACCGTCTGCACGGCGGTCTGGACCACGCGGCGACGCTCGTCGTCGGTGAGGGACGAGTACTCGCCCAGCGAGCCGTTCGGGCCCACGCCGCGGCAGCCGTTGTCGATCAGGAACTCGCAGTGCGCGGCGAACCGGTCGTGGTCGACGGCGAGCCCCGCCGGTGCGGAGTCGTCCGGCGTGAAGGCGAGGGTGGTGGCGACGATCACGCCGCCGAGGTCGAAGCGCTGGCTCATGTCGGTTCTCCTGTGGGTCGAGGTGCCGGTCGTGCGGGGGAAGAACGCGCGGGGGAAGAAGGGGAAAGGTCGGCGAGGTCGGCGAGCCGTACCGGGACGACGAGGGGACGGAGGTCCACGCCGGGGCTGGTGTCCGGCGCCCCGGCCGCACCGGGTGGGGCCGGGCCGTCCAGCAGCTCCTGGAGCGTCCGGCCGCACATCCGCGCCTGGCACGGCCCCAGGCCGGCGCGGCTCGTGAGCTTGACGGAGCGGGTCGCGTGCGAGGCGGTCGCGTCGACGACCTCGCGGATCCGGCCGTAGGTGGTCTCCTCGCAGCGGCAGACGACGGTGTCGTCGCGCAACCAGTGGACCCACCCGCCGCGCACGCCGTGCGCGGCGTCGAGACGGGCCGCGAAAGCGCCGGATCTGGTCCGCGCGGTGAGGGCGGCGCGCACGGCCCGGGTCCCCAGGTCCCCGCCGGCGGCCACGGTGCCCGCGATCGTGCCCTCGGCGAGTGCGGCGTCCGCCCCGGCGATACCGGTGATCTCGCCGGCGGCCAGGACCCCGGGGACCGAGGTCGCCTGCGCGTGGTCCACGACGACGAATCGGCTCGCCGAGAGCGCGCAGCCGGCGGCGACCGCCAGCTCGAGGCGCGGCGTGAAGCCGTGGCTGACGCACACCGCGTCCGCCGCGACCGTCCGCTCCGTGCCGGCGACCGGGGACCAGCGCTCGTCGAGGCGGGCCACGGTCACGGCCTCCACCTGCCCGTCGCCGTGCGCCGCGACCACCGCCTCGCCGGGACGCCATGGCACGCGGTGGCGCACCAGCTCGCTCACGTACCCGACCAGCTCGGCGGCTTTTCCGGCCGCGCCGGCGAGCTCCCACGGCCGGCTCAGCCAGCCGCGCGCGAGGGCACCGGTGCGGCCCGCCTCGTGCACGCCGACGACGGTCGCGCCGGTCCGCAGCAGCGACGACGCGACGGGCAGGAGGAACGGCCCGGCGCCGGCGACGACGACGCGCCGTCCGACGGCGACCCGTTCTCCCTTCGCGAGCGCCTGCGCGGCACCTGCCGAGTAGACGCCCGGCAGCTGCCAGCCGGGGAACGGCAGGGTCCGGTCGTGGGCGCCGGTGGCCAGCACCAGGGTGTCCGGTTCGAGGGACCTGGCCTCACGGCCGGCGGAGTCGGGCTCCCCCACCAGCACGTGCAGCCGGACCCCCGCATCGAGCCGTTCGAGCGACCAGACCTGCGCGGACGGGACCACCGTCACCGCCGGGTGCGTCAGCAGCGCGTCACGCAGCGCACCGAGCTCGCCCCAGCGGTGGTGCAGCAGGTGCTCGCGCCGGGCCGGCCGCTCGGGCGGCAGGTGCCGCCAGAACTGGCCGCCGAGCCCGTCGGCGGCGTCGAGCAGCGTGACCTCCGCGCCGGCGGCCGCGGCGGCACGCGCCGCCGCGAGGCCCGCGGGGCCCGCGCCGACGACCACGACATGCCGCCGCACCCCGCCCCTCACGTCGTCCCCTCCGGGTCCGGACCACCCTGACGGACGACGACGTCGCCGTCGTGCGCGCGGCGCAGGCAGGCCCGCACGTCACGGAGGCCGTTGACCTCGACGAGGCAGTCGAAGCACACGCCGATCCCGCAGAACACGCCGCGCGGCGCACCGCCGGCGGTGGTCGTACGCCACTCGCGCCGCCCAGCGCCCAGCAGCACTCCCGCGATCGTCTGGCCGGCCGTGCCGGGCACGGGCGCGCCGTCGACCCAGAGCGTCAGCGGGCGGTCGGCACCCGGGCGTACGGGGTCCTGGTCCACCGGTATCCGGTACGACGTCATGATCCTGCCTCCTGGGTCAGGCCAGGCCGGCCGACGGCGAACGGGCGGGGGTCCACGGCCGGCCCGAGCCCCAGCAGCTGGGCGGCGAGCAGGTCGGCGGTCGCGGGGGCAAGACCGACTCCGGCTCCCTCGTGGCCGGTGGCGAACCAGAGCCCCGCACGCTCCGGGTCGGGACCGATCACCGGGAGGTGGTCGGGCGTGTACGGGCGGAAGCCGAGGTAGGACCGCATGACGCTCGTCCGCGCCAGGAACGGGAACACGGCGATGGCGCGCCGCGCCATCGCGCTCAGCACGGCGGCCCGCAGGCGGTCGTCGAACCCCACCTGCTCCCGGCTCGACCCGATCAGGACGGTCCCGCCCCGCGTCGACTCGATCACGGCGGACGTCTGCAGCTCGGCGCCCGCCGACTGCGTGGCCGCGAAGTAGTCGCCGTCGTAGACCTTGTGCCGCACGCGTGGGCGCATCGGGGTGGTCACGAGCACCATCCCGCGGCGCGGCAGCACCGGGACAGCGCTGCCGAGCCGCCGCGCGACCTCGGCCGACCACGGGCCGGCCGCCACGACCACGTGGCCCGCGCGCACGTCCCCCCGCGTCGTGGAGACACCGGTCAGGCGACCGCCGACGCCGCGGAGCGCGCCGGTGACCTCGGCGCCGGTGCGGACCTCGGCCCCGGACCGGCGCGCCGAGGCGAGAAGCGCCTCCGTCGCCGCGACCGGCTGCAGCTGGGCGTCCTGCGGGTAGTGCACCCCGCCGAGGATGCCGGGCGCCAGGTCGGGCTCGAGCTCGCGCGCCTGTTCCGCCGACACCTCCACGGCGTCGACCCCCGCGGCCCGCTGGCCGCCCGCGAAGGCGCGCAGCCCGTCCAGGCCGCCGTCGGACGACACCACGACCAGGCCACCCTTGGCCTCGTGCTCGATAGCCGGGAACCGCGGCCCCAACTCGTCCAGGAGCTCGTGGGCGAGCGCCGCCCAGCGCCGCAGGGACTCACTGGCGAGGTCCAGCTCAGGGCCCGGCCCCTTGTCGGAGACCAGGAGGTTGCCCTCCCCGTGGGCGCTGGTGCCGGAGGCGGCAGCGGCGCGGTCGAGCACCACCACGCTCGCCCCGGACCGGGCGATCGCCCGTGCGCAGGCCGCACCGACGATCCCGGCGCCCACCACGACCACGTCCGTTGCCACGTCCACCCTCTCGATCGTCGGTCCAGGTCTCACGGCGCACCCCTGCGCCACGGGCAGATCAGTCCTCCGGCTTGCCCGCCCACGTGCCCAGCGAGTGCCCGATGTGCCGCTCCATGAGCGCCTTGGCGCCCGCCCCGTCACCGGCTGCCAGCAGGTCGAGCAGCTCGTGGTGCTCCTGCGCCGAGCTGGCCAGCGTGTCGTTGGCGACCATGGTCGACAGCCCGAGCAGGCGCGCCCTGTCCCGCAGGTCGGACACGATCTCACCGGCCACCGGGTTGCCCAGCAGCCCGGTCAGCCGCAGGTGGAACGTCTGGTCCGCCTGGAGGTAGGCGATCAGGTCCCCCGTGCGCGCACGCTCGACGATCTCGTCGGCGAGCGCCCGGAACTCCTGCAGCTGCCCGACGGGAAACGTCTTGGCCAGCCGCTCCATCCACACCGGCTCGATCACGAGGCGGACGGCGGCGACGTGCCGCAGCGTCTGGTCGCTCACCCGGGTGACCCGGAAGCCCTTGTTCCGCACCGCCTCGAGGAATCCCCGGCGCTCGAGGTCCAGGACGGCCTCGCGCACCGGCGTCGCGGACACGTCGAACCGTGCGGCGAGCGTCGGCACGGAGACGAGCTCACCCGGCTCCAGCTCGCCCGCGACGATGGCCGCCACGAGGGCGCGATGGACCTGCTCGCGCAGGCTCGCGACGGGCGGAAGACGGCGGACGGACGGGGTCGGTGACGTGGCGCTCATGAGGGCACTCCTGGGTGGTCAGGCAACGCTAGTAGTATATTACACAAGGTGTGATCCACCTCGCCAACTCGCGCAGAGGGTACCCGAGCCGTCGGCGCGCGGCCCGCCCGTGGCCTGCCGGATTGGCCGGTCAGGCCGAAACCGGACGTTTACATTCACCCCATCGACACCGTCGTCGACGATCAGTAAAATATCACGCATCACATATCGCGGACCGACCCACCGACCTCGTCGACGACGACGCGGACGCGCTGGTACGGGGCCACAGCCCCATGTCCTGACCGTACGACCTCGACGCGTTCGCGTCACCGACCGAGAGGCCAGAACGTGAAGCTCCATCGGATCCCGACCCTGTTCGCCGCTGCCGCCCTGACGCTCGCGCTTGCCGCCTGCGGCGGCGGCACCCAGGACGCCTCCTCAGGGGGTGGCGGCGGATTCACCGCTGAGCCCGCCGAGGGCGGCACCGTCCACGTGCTGCAGAACGCCGACTTCTCCTACCTCGATCCGGCACGCGGCTTCGACGGCGGGGTGAACAACTTCTACCGGCTCGTCTACCGCCAGCTCACCACGTCGGCGCCCGGCTCGGCCGAGGACCCGAACGAGATCGTCCCGGACCTCGCCGAGAGCCTGGGTGAGGTGTCCGACGACGGCCTCACCTGGACCTACCGGCTCAAGGACGGAGTGAGGTTCGCAGGCGGCGACCCGATCACCTCCGCGGAGGTCAAGTTCGGCATCTCCCGGTCCTGGGACCCCGAGATCGGCATCGGCTCCCCCTATCTCAAGCAGGTCATCGACGCGCCGAAAGGCTACGAGGGGCCGTACCGGTCGGGCGACCTGCCGACGATCGAGACACCCGACGAGAAGACGATCGTCTTTCACCTCAAGGAACCGTTCCCCGAGTTCGACGCCGCTCTCGCGCAGGTGAACGGCACGCCCTTCCCGGAGGGCACCGGCGAGGGGGACGAGTTCATCCACGACATCGTCGCCTCCGGCCCGTACCAGCTCGCCGAGTACGTACCAGGGAGCAGCATCAAGCTGACCCGCAACGAGAGCTGGGACCCGGCCACCGACGAGGTGCGCACCGCGAAGCCGGACGCCTGGGAGTTCACGATCGGTCTCGACCCTGCGACCATCGACGAGCGCCTCATCGCCGGACAGGGCGCCGACGTCAACGCGATAGCCGGCACCGTCCAGCCCGCCACCCTCGCCCGGCTGCAGACGCCGCAGCTCCAGGAGCGAGTGCTCGAGCTGCCCGGGATCTGCACCACCTACATGGGCCTGAACACCACGAAGAAGCCGCTCGACGACGTCCGCGTACGCCAGGCGATCAGCTACGCCATCGATCGCGACGCCATCGTCAACGCGAGCGGCGGAACCCAGCTCGGCGCCCCGTCCACGACGATCCTCCCGCCCACCGTCGCCGGCCACAAGGACTTCGACCTGTACCCGTCCGCGGACGGCACGGGCGACGTCGAGGCCGCGAAGGAGCTGCTCGACGACGCGGGCCTGTCCGACGGGTTCACGCTCACCCTGGACATCCGGTCGCAGGAGTCCATGCAGGCGCAGGGCGAGGCGGTCCAGCAGGCGCTCGAACGGGTCGGCATCACGGTCGAGCTCAACCTGATCGACACCGCCACCTACTACGAGACCATCGGTACCCCGTCCCAGCAGAACGACGCGGCCATCACGGGCTGGTGCCCGGACTGGGCCTCGTCGGCGGCGACCTTCATCCCGCCGCTGTTCGACGGCCGCACCATCTACGAGAAGGGCAACTCGAACCTCGCCCAGCTCGACGACCCGGAGATCAACACCCGGATCGACGAGATCAAGGCGATGACCGACATCGACGCGGCGAACGAGCAGTGGGGCGACCTCGACGAGCAGATCCTCGGGCTGGCGCCGGTCGTACCGCTCATGGTGGCCAAGACGGTCTCGCTGCCCGGCGAGAACGTCGCGGGCCTGCACCCCTCGGCGAACGCCGCGACCGGCGGCATCGACTACGTCGGCGTCGGTCTCAAGGACCCCGAGAAGGGCTGACCCCATGGCGTCCTCCCCGACCGTCCTCAGGGCCACCCCGGCCCGTACCGACGGGGTTTGGCGGGCGATGCGCCACGACGTCGGCGCGATGCTCGGTCTCGGCTACATCGCCGTCGTGGCGCTCGCGGCGGTCCTCGCCCCCGTGCTCACCGCGATCAGCGGCTGGACCCCGTACGAGTTCGACCAGGCCGCCATCGACCCGAACCTCGGCGGCATGCCGATCGGCCCGTGGGGCGGGATGGGCGCCGAGCACTGGCTCGGCGTCGAGCCGGGCAGCGGGCGCGACATCTTCGCCCGCATCGTCTACGGAGCGCGGGTCTCGATGGGTATCGCCCTGTCGGCGACCGTGCTGACCACGGTGCTCGGCGTCTCGCTCGGGCTCGTGGCGGGCTACTACGGCGGCCGGGTGGATCTCGTCGTCTCGCGCGTCATGGACTTCCTCATGGCGTTCCCGGCGCTGATCTTCATGATCGCCGTGCTCTCCGCCCTGCCGGCGAGCAACCGGTCCACGCTCCTCGTGGTGGTGATCTCGGTCTTCGGCTGGCCGTACCTGGCGCGCGTCGTCCGTGGCCAGACCATGTCCCTGGCGCAGCGCGAGTTCGTCGAGGCGGCCCGGGCCGCCGGAGCCAGCGGTACGCGCATCGTGTTCCGCGAGATCCTGCCCAACCTGCGCTCGACGATCATCGTGATGGCGACGCTCGCGGTGCCCGGGTACATCGGCACGGAGGCCGGCCTGTCGTTCCTCGGGGTCGGCGTGGTCCCGCCCGCGCCGAGCTGGGGGCAGATGATCGCCGCCTCCGTGAAGTGGTACGCCGTCGACCCCGCCTACTTCCTGGTGCCCGGCGTGGCCCTGTTCCTGCTCGTGCTCTCGTTCACCGTGATCGGTGACCGCCTGCGGGCCGTGATCGACGCTCAGGAAGGTCGCTGATGCCTCGTTTCCTCCTCGGCCGCGTCTCGTCCGGCCTCGTGGTCCTGCTGCTGGTGTGCCTGTTCACGTACCTGGTGTTCTTCGCCCTCTCGCCGGACCCGGCCGTGCAGATCTGCGGCAAGAACTGCACGCCGGAGGTCATCGAGCAGATCCGGGGCAACCTCGGGCTGGACCAGCCGTTCTGGACCCAGTTCTTCCTGTTCGTCGCCGGTATCTTCGCGGGCCGCACCTACGGCGACGGCGCCACCGCCGTCGAGTGCGCGGCCCCGTGCCTCGGCTACTCGTTCCAGTCCAGCCAGGCGGTCTGGGACATGATCGTGCAACGGCTCCCGGTCTCCGCGACCATCGCGATCGGCGCCGCCGTCCTGTGGCTGCTCGCCGGGCTCGTCGGCGGACTGCTCAGCGCCGTCAAGGAGGACCGGTTCCTGGACCGGTTCACCACCGGCCTGTCGCTGACGGGCATGTCGATCCCCAACTACGTGCTCGCCCTCGTGCTGCAGTACGTGCTGGTCGTCAGGCTCCAGTGGCTGCCCTTTCCCCAGGCCGTCCGGTTCGCGGACGACCCGGCGGCGTGGTTCGGGAACTTCGTGATGCCGTGGATCGTGCTCGCCGTCGGGTACGCGGCCGCCTACACGCGGCTCACCCGCGCCAACGTGCTCGACGTGCTCCGCGAGAACTACGTGCGCACCGCCCACGCGAAGGGTCTGCCCCAGTCGCTCGTGTGGCGGCGGCACGCGCTACGGCCGGCCCTGACGCCCGTGGTGACCATCTTCGGCATGGACTTCGCCGGCCTGCTGGGCGGGGCGCTCATCACCGAGACCGTCTTCGGCATCAACGGCGTGGGCAAGATGGCCGCCGACTCGATCGCCCGCAACGACCAGCCGGTGATCATGGGCGTCACGTTGCTCGCCGGGTTCCTCGTCGTCGTCGGCAACATCGTGGTCGACGTCGTCTACACCGCCATCGACCCGAGAGTGCGGGTGAACGCATGACGACCGACACCGGCAGCAGGAACGACACCGGCGCGCTGCTCGAGGTGCGCGACCTGACCGTCACCTTCGCCACGCCACGCGGTCCGCTCGATGCCGTCAGGTCCCTCGACCTGGACCTCGAGCCCGGCGGCGCGCTCGGCATCGTCGGCGAGTCGGGATCGGGGAAGTCCATGACCAGCCTCGCGATCATGGGCCTGCAGCCCCGCGCGGCGCGGCGCACCGGGAGCGTCCGCCTGCGCGGGCGCGAGCTGGTCGGCAGGTCCGAGGCCGACCTGCGAAGGATCCGTGGCGACCGTGTCGCCATGGTCTTCCAGGACCCCCTGTCCTCCCTGAACCCGTACTACACCGTGGGGCTCCAGATCGAGGAGGCGTACCGCGCCCACCGACCCGGCGTCACCCGCCGGGCGGCCCGCAAGGTCGCGATCGCCGCGCTGGAGCGGGTGCACATCCGGGACGCGGCACAGCGTGCGCACCACTACCCGCACCAGTTCTCCGGCGGCATGCGTCAGCGCGTCATGATCGCCATGGCACTGAGCACCGAGCCGGAGCTGCTGATCGCCGACGAGCCGACCACCGCGCTCGACGTCACCGTCCAGGCGCAGATCCTCGACCTGCTCCAGGAGATCCGCCGCGAGACCGGCACCGGACTCGTGCTGATCACGCACGACCTCGCGGTCGTCAGCGAGGTCACGGAGCACATCGTCGTCATGAAGGACGGCATCTGCGTCGAGCGAGGCGCCGTCGAGCAGATCTTCACCCGGCCGCAGCACCCCTACACCCGGGCGCTGCTCGACGCCGTGCCGCGGATCGACGACGAGATCGGCGAGCTGCGCGCGGTGTCGCCCGGCGCCGTCGTCCCCGAGAACGCCCCCACGAACGGAGGTCCCGCATGAGCGAGCCGCTCCTGAGAGCCACCCACCTGGTCAAGGAGTTCCCGGTCCTGGGCACCGGCGGGCTGCTGCGCCCTCCGGCACGGTTCCGGGCCGTCGACGACGTGAGCTTCGAGCTCCGCACCGGCGAGACCCTCGCGCTCGTGGGCGAGTCCGGTTCGGGCAAGTCGACGACGGCGCGGCTCGCCGCCCGCCTGCTGGACGTCACGTCCGGCACGGTCGAGCTCGACGGCGAGGACGTCACCACGCTGAGGCGGTCGGCGCTGAACCGGTTCCGCAGCGAGGTGCAGGTCGTCTTCCAGGACCCGTTCTCGTCGCTCAACCCGCGGCACACCGTGGAGCGGATCGTCACGGCTCCCCTGGTCTATCAGGGGCGGCCGGTCCCCGGCGGTCCCCGCGCCTTCACCCGCGCACTCATGGAGCGGGTCGGGCTGGACCCCGACCACTCCCAGAAGTACCCGGCGCAGTTCTCCGGCGGTCAGGCGCAGCGCATCGGGATCGCCAGAGCGCTGGCGGTCGGCCCGCGCGTCGTCGTGTGCGACGAGGCGGTCTCGGCGCTGGACGTCTCGGTCCAGGCCCAGGTGATCAACCTGCTGCGCGACCTGCAGCGTGAGGAGGCCCTGACCTACCTGTTCATCGCGCACGACCTGGCGGTGGTGCGGCAGATCGCCACGCGGGTCGCCGTGATGACCCACGGGCAGATCGTCGAGGAGGGTGAGCGGGACGCCGTCTTCGGCGCACCCCGCCACGAGTACACCCGCACCCTGCTCGACGCGGTCCCGCGGATCCGCCCGGAGTGGGAGCGGCAGCGCCGCGCGAACGCGGGCCGGCCGGCCGGGGCCACGGCATGAGCGCGGGTACCGGCCCCAGCTGGACGTCCTACCTGCTGCCGGGCATCGGCGTCCGCGAGCAGGTCCCCGACCGAGGAGGAGAGATCCGATGAGCCAGCACATCACCCCTGACCGGCCCCCCTACGCGGGCACGCGCGCGCCCCGGCTGGTCGAGAGCGCGGCGTTCAACGCCCACATGTCACGCGGGTGGGCCGCCCCCGACGTCGCCGTGCCGGTGACGCCGGGGGCACCTGCCGCAGCGGCCGCGCACCGGGAACGCCTGTCGACGAGGCTCGGCGCGCGCGACGTGGTGGCCAGCGCCGGGCACGCGAGCCTGCGCAACGGCGACGTGCAGCACGGGTTCCGCGCGGACAGCGACTTCGTCTGGCTCACGGGCGCGCAGGCCGAGGGCGGTGTGCTCGTGCTGCGGGCGAGCGGCGACGGCCACGACCCGACGCTCTACCTGCCGCCGCCGGCCAAGCCGGGCGACACCGCGTTCTTCGGGAACGCGGCGTACGGCGAGCTGTGGGTCGGACCGTCACCCGACCTGGGCGACTGGGCGGAGGCGCTCGGCATCGCCGTCGAACCGCTGTCGGCGCTCGACGCCGTGCTGGAGACCCTCGACGGGGCGCTCGCGACGCCGTCGGTCGACGACGACGTGGTGCGCCGGTTCGGTCTGAAGCCGTCCGAGGACCTGGCCCGGGCGCTCTCGGACCTGCGCATGATCAAGGACGACTGGGAGATCGCCCAGCTCCGCGAGGCCGTCGACCACACGGTGACCGGCTTCGAGGCGGTGGTCGCTGAGCTGCCGCGCGCGATCGGCGGGCTGGGCGAGCGCTGGCTGCAGGGCACGTTCGACCGGCACGCCCGGACGTTCGGCAACGGTCCGGGGTACGCGACGATCGTCGGCTCCGGGCCGCACGCACCGACCCTGCACTGGGTGCGCTGCGACGGACCGGTGCTACCCGACATGCCGCTGCTGCTCGACATGGGGGTCGAGGCGAGCTCGCTGTACACGGCCGACGTGACGCGGACGATCCCGCCGTCGGGCAGCTTCAGCCCGGTGCAGCGCGAGGTGCACGACCTGGTCGAGAAGGCGCACCGCGCCGGGCTGGCACAGATCCGGCCGGGCGTCGAGTACCTCGACTTCCACTTCGCCTCGATGGAGGTGATCGCGCAGGGGCTGCACGACTGGGACCTCCTCGACGTCTCGGTGGACGAGGCCCTGTCCCCCGGTGGGCAGCAGCACCGCCGCTGGCTCGTGTGCGGCATCGGCCACCACCTCGGGCTCGACGTGCACGACTGCGCCCACTCCGACTACGCGGCCTACCAGGCCGCGACCCTGCGGCCCGGCGTGGTCATGACCGTCGAGCCCGGCCTCTACTTCCATGCGCACGACGAGACCGTGCCGCCGGAGCTGCGCGGCATCGGCGTCCGCCTGGAGGACGACCTCCTGGTCACGGCCGACGGCGCCGAGGTGCTGTCCGACGCGCTGCCCATCGACGCCGCCGGCATCGAGCGCTGGACGCAGGAGCGGATCCCGGATGCCTGAGCCGATCACCGCCGACCTCACCGCCGCGGTCGCCGAACCGTTCCCCCTCGACGCCGTCGCGCTGTACGACGGCATCTTCACGCGTGCCAGGGACAAGCTGCTGCACCTGGCGCGCGCCTACCCGGTCGACCGGGTGCTCGCCGTCTTCCGGGCCAACGCGGGCCTGGACACGCGCGGGGCGCTGCCGCCCGGCGGCTGGGAGGACTTCGGCCACGCCGACGAGGAGGCGTGGGGACCTGACGACTACCCCGGACGCGAGGCGGCCCCGACGGCGAACCTCCTGCGTGGCCACTACGCGGGCCACTTCCTGTCCATGCTGGCGCTCGCCCACGCCGGTGCCGCTCCGGGATCCGGGCTGAAGACCGTGCTCAAGGGCAAGATCGACCACATGGTCGAGGGCCTGCGAGAGGTCCAGGACGCGCTCGCGGCGTCGGGCCGCTACAGCCATCCCGGGTTCCTCGCGGCGTACGGCGAGTGGCAGTTCTCCCGGCTGGAAGACCTCGCCCCGTACGGCGAGATCTGGGCGCCGTACTACACCTGCCACAAGATCATGGCGGGGCTGCTCGACGCCTACCGGCACGCGGGGTCGCGGACCGCCCTGGAGATCGCTACCGAGATGGGGCGCTGGGTGCACGGCCGGCTGTCCGTGCTGCCCGCGGACCAGCGCCGGGACATGTGGTCCCTGTACATCGCCGGCGAGGCCGGCGGCATGAACGAGGTGCTGTGCGACCTCGCGGTACTGACCGGCGACAAGGAGTTCGTCGAGACCGCCCGGCTCTTCGACCTGGACTCCCTGCTGGAGGCGACGGCGGCGGGCCGGGACGAGCTGGACGGCATGCACGCCAACCAGCACGCCGCGACGCTCCTTGGCTACCTCGCCCTGCACGACCTGACGGGCGAGGCACGTTACCTGGACGCCGTCGTCAACATCTGGGACATGCTCGTCCCGGGGCGCACGTACGCGCACGGGGGTTCCGGCGAGAACGAGCTGTGGGGCCCGGCCGGCGCCGTCGCGGGCGACATCGGCAACCGCAACGCCGAGACCTGCGTGACCTACAACATGCTCAAGCTCGCGCGCGCCCTGTTCGGGCGCACCGGCGACCCGCGGTACGCCGACTACTACGAGCGGGCGGTCACCAACCAGGTCCTCGGCTCGCGGCGCGACGTCGACTCGGACGACTCCCCCGAGGTCACGTACATGTTCCCCGTCCACCCCGGCGCGCTGCGCGAGTACGACAACGTCGGCACCTGCTGCGGTGGCACGGGCCTGGAGAACCACGTCAAGTACCAGGACTCGGTCTACTTCCGGTCGGTGCCCGGCGCCGAGCGCACGGTCTGGGTCAACCTCTACGCGGCCTCGACCCTGCGCTGGGCCGAGCAGGACGTACGCCTCGTCCAGCAGACCGCCTACCCGCTGGAGGGCACCAGCCGGATCCGCGTGGACGCCACCGGGGACCTCGACCTCCGGCTCCGGGTGCCTGGCTGGGTCACGGGTGACGTCACCGTGACGGTCGACGGCGAGACCCAGCCGGTGGCCGCCGCGCCCGGGACGTACGTCTCCGTGCGTCGGGAGTGGCGCCCGGGCACCGTCGTCGAGATCAGCATGCCGCTGACCCTCCGGGAGGTGCCGGCGCCCGACGACACCTCGCTGGTGACGCTGGAGCTCGGGCCGACCGTCCTGGTGGCTCGCAGCGCCGCGACGACCTGGCTGCCGGTCGCGGCGGCGCCCTGGCGGCGCCTGGACGGGACCCTCGACGCGCCCCTCACCCCCGCGGACGACGGCGCGTGGCGGCTGGGTGACCTCACCCTTGAGCCGGCCTGGTCGGGGTCCGACGCGCGGTACCACATGTACCTGCGCCGGTCCGATGCCCGCATCGTGTTCGCCGGACCGGGCGCCGACTCCGGTGTGCCGAACGTGGCCCGCCGGGACGGCAGCACGTTCCTCGACGTCCTCTGGTCGGACGGCGGCTTCGGCTCCCGGGCCGAGTTCCTGCGCGCGGTGCTGCGCACCGCGCACGAGTTCGTCGGGCTCGGGCTGCTCGGCGCCGCCGAGGCCGACCGCGTCCTGCGGGCCGCGGCCCGGTCCGGTGTCGGGCGGGCCTCGACCGGGGAGGCCGCCCGGGACGAGGCCGCGCGCGAGGAGGCCGCCCTCCTGGCCGAGGCGCCCACCGCCGCCCGGGACGGCTCGGCGCCCCGCGTCGAGGTGGTCCCGGCCACCGCGCCGGGCGTCACCGGCTGGTACCACCAGCCCGCGGAGCTCACCGTCGCGGCCCGCGCCGACACCGGCGAACCCACCGTCGAGCTCCGGGTCGGCGACGGGCCGTGGGAGCCGGCGGGACCGGAACCGCTGCGGCTCGGTGACGGCGTGCACACGGTCACCGCACGCGCCGTCGACGCCGAGGGCCGCGAGCGCCACGTTGTCAGCGAGGTCAGCGTGGACACCGCTCCTCCCCTGACCACGGCAACGGCCCGGCGCCTGGGCCCGCGCGGCGTCGAGATCGACCTCGCCGCCACGGACGACGTCTCCGGCGTGGACAGCATCCGGTGGAGAGCACCGGACACGTTCTGGGCGACGTTCCGCGAACCGTTCACGCGGGCCCTCGGCGACGCGCCCCAGGTCATCGAGTTCCGGGCCACCGACCGGGCCGGCAACGAGGAGCCGGTGCGGACCCTCGAGCTCCCGGCCGCCGGCTGACCCGTACGTCCGGCGACTACGACGGGCTGCGGCCCGCCTGCAGGTGCCGTTCCAGCGCGTCGACAGCCGTGCCGAGGCCGTCCTCGGCACGGATGGTCGCGCCGAGGTCGGCCGCCCGCGCCGCCATCGCCTCGTCGGAGACGGCTCGCCCGAGCGCCTGGGCCAGCCCGTCCGGGGTGAGCCGCGACTGCGGCTGCCCGGCCGGTGCGACGCCGATCTGCTCCATCCGGCGTGCCCAGAACAGCTGGTCGCCCAGGAACGGGCAGATCACCTGGGGTCGCCCGGAGGACAAGGCGCCAGAGGTGGTGCCGCTCCCGCCGTGGTGGACGATCGCGGCCATCCGCGGAAAGAGCCAGTCGTGCGGCGCCTCGTCGAGCACCAGGACGTCGTCGCCGAGCTCTGCGGCGTCGATCCCTCCCCAGCCGGTGACGAGGACCGCCCGGACGCCCGACCGGCGGACCGCCTCCGCGACCGTCCGACCGACGCGGGCCGGTTCGGTGCCGGACATGCTGCCGAACCCGATGTAGACGGGCCGCTCCCCCGCGTCCAGGAAGGCGCTGGCCTCGTCCGGCGGTGTCCGTTCCGCGGTCTCCGGCACGAACCAGAACCCGGTGGTCCGCGCCCAGTGCGGGAACTCCGGCGGGCCGGGCAGCACGTGCGGGCTGAACGCCTGCAGCACGAGTGTGTGCTCGCCGTCGGGCCGCCGGGTGATGTCGTGCTGGTGCCGTCGACGCGGCAGCCCGAGGGTCTCGGACCGCCACCTGTCGCCCATCCGGGCCAGCATCCGCAGGACCGGGGTGGTCAGCGCGTAGCTGAGGCGGTTGAACCGCTGCGGGAACCCGGCCGGCAGCTGCGGGGCGGGAAAGCTGGTGGTCGGGACCCAGCCGGGCTGGAGGCAGACGGGCACCGCCGGGACGCCGAGCTTCTCGGCGAGGTAATGCATCGGCAGCCCGCTGTGGTGGATGACGACGTCGACGCCCCTGTCCGCCGCGGCAAGGTCGGCAGCGGCGCTCGCGTCGACGTACACCTTCTCCATCAGTGGTTTGCTCAGGCGCATCGCCCGTACGCCGGCCACCTTGCCGCGCCACCCCCGGTAGTTGGTCTCGATCGCCGCGCTGATCTCCGGGTCGTCCATCAGTGCCTTCGTGCCGTCGTTGAGGGGCGCGAACGGCACGTCGTACCGCTGGACCAGCTCGGCCATCTCAGCGGGCGCGGCGAGGAGGACGTCGTGCCCCGCGCGGCGCAGGGCGTCAGCCAGCGCGACGAACGGCTGGACATCGCCTCGGGTGCCGTGGGTGATGAGAAGTGCCTTCATGGGTTCTTCCGCTCCTTCGCGACCCTGTCCCACGCCCCGAGCGCACGCTCGTCGGCGAAGACTCCGTGGGTGAACATCTCCAGCGCGACACGTGCGTGCCCGATGGTCACGTCGGCCTCGTGCAGGTCTCGACCCCGAGCACGCGTTCCAGGTGGTCGGCGAAGGCGATCGGCGCGAGCAGCCAGCTCACAAAGATCGCGCCCCAGGTGCGTGGGTCGGACGTCGGCCGGGCCCACCCGTCCCGCTCGCCGTCGGCGAGCCAGGCGGTGGTGACCTCGACGATCTCGTCGAACAGCTTCGCGGCCTCGAGCGTGCCGTCGAGCAAGGCGCAGGCGAGATACCGCCGGACCGGGGTCGCGACTTCGAGCCTGCCCGCCAGTCCGGCGGGGTCGCCGGCCATCACGCCGTCGGGTGCCCCGGCACGCCCTGCGTCCTCGGTCCCGCGCACCATCGACACCACGTACGCGTCGCACTCGCGACGTAGCGCCTCCATGGATCCGAAATGGTGCACCACCAGCCCTGGGTGCGGCCACCCGGCCAGACTAGACAAACGTTTAGTCCGAGTCCATGACAATACACTTGTATGGTTTGCGATACATCCGTATTGTGGACGACATGCCGACCCACCAGTACTCCGCGAGCGATCTCAACGCACGCGCCCGGATCCGCGACGCGGCGCTGGAACAGTTCGCGCAGCACGGCATCAGCGGCGCCACCATGCGGGGGATCGCGCAGGCCGCCGGCGTCTCCCTCGGCCTGGTGCAGCACCACTTCGGGACGAAGGACGGGCTGCGTCTCGCATGCGACGAGCTGATCGTCGAGGTGTTCCGCCGTCGGGTGCTGCACCTGGCGACAAAGGACCAGCTCGCCAACGCCGACGCGCTCGGGGAGCTGTTCGACGAGTCCCCGCTCCTGCTGCGCTACCTCGCGCGTGCATCGCTGGACGGTTCCGCGGCGGCCGACGAGGTGTTCGACCAGCTCGCCGACGGCACCCAGGCCTTCCTCACCGAGACCTGGCCGGACCGGTTTCCCGACAGCAGCGACGAGGCCAGGGACACGGCCACCGTGATGACTGCCATGCACTCCGGGATCGCACTCCTGATCGGCCAGATCGCACGGCGGTTCGGTCAGGAGCCGGAGGAGGCGATCGGCTCGGCCCGCGTCGCCATGGGAGTCGTGAACCTCTACGCCGCCATGGGCGAGTTCGCGGAGTCCGCGACCGGCAAGGGCGTCCGCGCCGCCGTCGAGGACCGTGGGGCCGACGCCGGCCACCGCGCCACCGAGCCGAAGCCGGCTCCATGACCGTCGCCCGCAGGCAGGCGCTCGCCGGAACCGGGCACCTGCTCGCGGCCGCGCTCCGCCGCGACCGCGTGGTCCTTCCGGTCTTCGTGCTGCTGATCATCGTGGTCCTGGTCGGCGCCGGAACCACGGTCACGCCCACGTACCCGACACCGCAGGCCGTCCAGGACCGGTACGACCAGATCCAGGCCCTGCCCATGTTCGTCCTGTTCCAGTCGCAGGCCTTCGCCGCGACGTCCGAGGCACTCGTCGCGCAGCAGGCGTTCGGCGGCACCACGATCTTCGCGGCCATCGGCGCAGTTCTGCTCGTGGTGCGGCACACCCGGTCGGAGGAGCAGCGCGGGCGCCTGGAGCTGGTGCGGTCGGCCGCCGTCGGGCACGCCGCGCCGCTCGCTGCCGCCGTCCTCCTCGTCGGCCTCTCCGGCGTGCTGATCGGCCTGGTCTCCGCCGCAGGGCTCGCCACCACCGGGCTCCCGACCACCGGGTCCGTGCTGCTCGGCCTGATCGCCACCGGGGCCGTCTGGATCGCGGTGGCGCTCACCGCCGTGCTCACCCAGGTCTTCGAGCACGCGCGCACCGTCGGCGCCGTCGCCGTGGTGATCATGTACGCCCTGCACTTCGTCCGCGGGCTCGGCCACCTCACCGACACCGCCTGGGTCACCTGGGCCTCCCCCAGCGGCTGGCTCGAGGGCACCCGCGCCTATGCGGGCGACCGCTGGTGGCCGCTCGCGCTGGTGCTCGCCGCCGTCCTGGCGGCACTGGTTCTCGCGTTCGTCCTGTCGGCCCGCAGGGACCTGGGCGCTGGGCTCGTCCCAACGCGCCGAGGGCGTACGACCGCTCCCGCCTACCTGAGCGGTGCCGCCGGCATGGCCTGGCGGCAGAACCGGACGCCATTCCTGGTCTGGACGCTGGCATTCATCGCCCTCGGCCTCGCGTTCGGCAGTGGCGGCGCCGCGGCCGTGGCCGACTATGCCAGATCGCCCTGGGCGGCCGACAATGCGGCCGCGATGGGCCTCGACGACCCCGCCGCCGCGTTCTTCGTCTACGTCGAGTTCGTGCTCGTGTTCCCGGTCGCCGCCGCTGCGCTCCTCACACTCCTGCGCGTACGCCACGACGAGGTCTCCGGCATCGCCGAGCTGACGCTGGCGGCCCCCGTCGCACGGGTGCGCTGGGTGGCCGCGTCCGTCGGTGCGGCCCTGACCGGCTCGGCGACGATCCTCACCCTCCTCGGCCTCACTCTTGCGGCGACCGCGCCCGACATCGACGGCGTGCTGCCCGTCGCGATCCGTCTGATCCCGGCCGTCTGGGTGCTGATCGGCGTGGTCACCCTGACGTTCGGGCTCGCGCCACGGGCCACCGTCCCGGTGGCCTGGCTGGCCCTCACCATCGGTGTCCTCGGCGAGATCCTGGTCAAGGCGGGCCTGCCCGACGTCGTCTATCTCACGACCTCGCCGTTCGCACACGTCAGCCCGTACTACACGACCCCGTGGTCGCCGTACGTGCTCCTGGCGCTCGCCGCCGGACTGATCACGGCAGGGCTCGCGGGAGTGCGGCGGAGAGACCTACCGCGCTGACCCCCTCGCCGACCGTGCCGACGCGCCGGCGTTCCTGGTGCTGCACGGCCGGCCGAGGGATCAGGCTTGCGGCTCGAGCCGGATCACCGGGAACTTGCGGTCGGTGTGGGTCTCGTACACCTTGGCGTCCGGCCAGTACTCGGCCCAGATGCCGTAGAGCCGCTCCCAGTCGGGCTCACCGGGGCGAACCACCGTGGCCTTGACCTGGATGATCCTGTCCCCGATCTCGATGGTGGTCTCGCCGGGGCCGTCCTCGACGTTCGCCACCCAGGCCGGGTCCTTGGGTGCGCCACCCATCGAGCCGGTGATCACGTACGCGTCGCCGTCGGCCGCGGCCACGAGCGGTGTCACGTACGCCTTGCCGCTCACGCGTCCGGTGTGGTGCAGCAGCACCAGGCGCTTGCCCGTGAAGTGCCCGCCCGCCACGTCGTCGCCCACCACGCCCGCGTTCGCCCGGAACGCCTCGATCACACCGGTGTTCATGTCTGCCATGTCGTCCTCCACAGGTCTCGTGTCGGCCGTGCCGGTCGACGTAACCGGACTTTACCCCGGTTACGCGATTCCCGATAGCATCCGGGAATGAGTACACCGCTGACCTGGGGCGCTCCGCCGCCTGAGCGCGCCGACGCGGCTCGGAACCGTCAGCGGCTGCTCACCACCGCCCGCGAGCTCCTGGCCGAGGGTGGGCCGGGCTGCCTCACGATGGACCGGCTCGCCGAGCGCTCCGGGCTGGGCAAGGGCACGGTGTTCCGGCGGTTCGGGACCCGGGCGGGAATCTTCCAGGCACTCCTGGACGACAACGAGCGCGCGCTGCAGCAGGAGATCCTCTCGGGTCGGCCGCCGCTCGGCCCCGGAGCCCCGCCGGTCGACCGCCTCGTCGCCTACGGCTCGGCCCGCATCCGCTTCCTCGCGGAGAACCAGGACATCGCCCACGCCGCGATCGGCGGCCGCCGGCCGGGCAGCCGGCGCCCGCCGTTGTCCCAGATCCACATCCGCGTGCTGCTGCGCGAGCTCGACCTCCCGGGGGCCGACATCGACCTGCTCGCCGGCCAGCTCGCGTCCGCACTGGAGGGGCCGCTCCTGGTCCAGCTCTTCGACGTCCCCGAGCGGGACCGCCCCGCGCTGATCGCCGACTTCGAGGCGGGCTGGCGCTACCTGGTCGAACGCGTCTGCGGTCCGGCGGGTACACCGGCGGGCTGACCGGCGGCGCCGGACGCCGTCACGCGTGCGTCGGCGCCTCGTGCCGCGCGTGCTCGGAGGGTTCGAGCTGGAAGGTCGAGTGCGCCATCGGCACGGCGAACTCGGTGGCCACGCACCGCTGCAGGGCGTCGAGGACCGGTGGCGCGTGCCCGTCGCGGAAGCAGGCGTCCCGGACCACCACGTGCGCGCTGATGGTGGGCAGCCCGGTGGCGACGAGGGATGCGTGCAGGTCGTGCACCGCCTCGACGTTCTCCACCTCCAGCAGCCGGGCCCGCACCTGGTCGAGGTCGATGCCGGCAGGCGTGGCCTCCAGCAGCACGTTCGCCGAGTCGGCCAGGAGCCTGGCCGCCCGCGGCAGGATCAGCACGGCGATGAGCAGGCCCGCCACGGCATCCGCCCGCTGCCAGCCGGTAGTCGCGATCACGACGGCCGCCACGATCACGGCCACCGACCCGAGCGCGTCGTTCGCCACCTCGAGAAAGGCGGCGCGCAGGTTGAGCGACGCCGACCGGCCGCCCGCGAGCACGAGCAGCGCCACGAGGTTGCCGACCAGGCCGACGATGCCGAACACCAGCAGGCCGGGGCCGGGGGCCTGTGCCGGACCGACCAGGCGGCCGATACCCTCGACCAGCGCGTAGATGCCCACGGCGAGCAGCACGGCCGCCTGGGCCAGCGCCGCCAGCACCTCGGCCCGGCGAAAGCCCCAGGTGCGCCGTGGTGACGGTGGCCGGAGCGCGAGCGACGCGGCGAACAGCGCGATGCCGAGCCCCGCGACGTCGGTGAGCATGTGGCCCGTGTCGACGAGGAGCGCGAGGCTCCCGGTGAGCACCGCGCCGACAGCCTGGGCCACGAAGACCACCGCGGTGGTCCCGAACGCGATCGCGAGGCGCCGCCGGTTGGTCTGGTCGCCGGGGGCACCGTGGGCGCCGTGGTGGTGCTGATGGTCAGGCATCGGCCGGGGCCCTCCCCTGGTCGGCGTCGTGCTCGCACTCCGCGTCGTGGTCGTGGACGTGGTCGTGCTCCAGCCTGCCCGCCCAGGCCTCTCTGCCCTCGCGGATCGCGAACGCCGCGATCACGAAGCCGGCCACCGCGTCCACCCAGCCGGCGCCGGTCAGCGCGAAGACGACCAGGCCGAGCAGCGTGGACAGGGACAGGAGCACGTTGATCCGGGTCTCCGCCGCGTCGGCGAGGACGAGCGGGTCGTCCAGGGCGATCCCGACGCGGCGCTTCGCCGCGGCCAGCAGCGGCATGACCACGAGCGACGCGACCAGGAGCACGATGGCGACGGGTGATCCCCGTGGCGTGTCGCCGGCCACGAGGCCGCGGACCCCCTCGACCGTGAGGTACGCGGCCAGGAGGAAGAAGGTGACCGCCACGACTCGCAGCGTGATCAGCTCCCTGCGCTCGTCGGCCTCGCCGTGCCGCAGCCGGGCGGCCAGCCGGAGACCCACGAGCACGGCGGCGACCGACTCGATGCCCGAGTCGATGCCGTACCCGATCACGGAGACCAGCCCGGCCGCGATGCCCGCCGCGACCGCCAGGACCCCCTCGGCCACGTTGTAGGCGACGGTGATCCGCGCCAGACGCAGCCCGCGGCGCGTCAGCTCCTCCGTCGTCCGGGCGGAAGTCCGGGCGGAGGTTCCGGCGGGTGCCCCGGCAGGGCCCGGCGCGTCCTCGGGCGGCCGCGCCGGCGCGTCGATCGGCTGCGCGCTCACGACGCCCCGTCCCGCGCCGTCGCCTGCACGGCGGAGCCCTCGACCCCGTACATCGGGCAGAGCACCACGGAGTCCCCGGTCAGCGCGAGCAGGTGCTCGGCGGACTCCAGCACGGCGAGCGTCGCCTCCGGGTGGGTCAGCGAGCACACCGAGGCCCTGCCCTGCGGCCGGGACTCGACCAGCCCGCAGTCGCGCAGGCAGGCCAGGTGCTTGGACACGGTCGACTGCGCCAGGCCGAGGTGCCCGGTCAGGTCGACGACCCGGTGCTCACCGAGCGCGAGGTGTCGCAGGATCGCCAGCCGCGACGGGTCCGAGAACCCGTGGAACAGACAGGCCGCCACCGCCATCGCCGCTGGACCGTCGGGGGCACGATCGTCGATCACCTCTGTCATCGCCATTTGACGATGTTAGCAAACCGAACCGCACGGCACGGCAGGCGGTCCATGCACCTGTCGTACCACTTCCTTACTTGTATACTCGCTTGCACACCCATCGCAAAGGAGCGCCATGACCTACCACCCCGACGCCGTCCGGACGGTGCGACTCTCGACCCTCACACTGCCGCTGGCCACCGCCATCTCGGACGCCAAGGTCTTCACCGGCCGGCAGAAGCCGATGACCGAGGTCGTGTTCCTGGTCGCGGAGATCACCACCGAGCAGGGGTTCGAGGGGCTCGGCTTCTCCTACTCCAAGCGCGCGGGCGGCCCCGCCCAGTACACGCACGCGAAGGAGGTGGCACAGGCCGCCGTCGGCGAGGATCCCAACGACATCGCCAAGCTGTACACGAAGCTGCTCTGGGCCGGCGCCTCGGTGGGCCGCTCCGGCGTGGCGACCCAGGCGCTGGCCGCCATCGACATCGCGCTGTACGACCTCAAGGCCAAGCGCGCAGGCCTGCCGCTCGCCAAGCTGCTCGGGGCGCACCGCGACTCCGTGCGCACCTACAACACCTCCGGCGGCTTCCTGAACGCGAGCGTCGAGGAGGTCACCGAGCGCGCGAGCCGTTCGATCGCCGAGGGGATCGGCGGCATCAAGATCAAGGTCGGCCTGCCCGACGGCCGGCAGGACCTGGCCCGGGTCGAGGCCGTACGCGCGCACATCGGCCCGGACGTACCCCTCATGGTCGACGCCAACCAGCAGTGGGACCGCACCACCGCCCTGCGCATGGGCCGGCGTCTCGAGCAGTTCGACCTCGACTGGATCGAGGAGCCGCTGGACGCCTACGACGCCGAGGGCCATGCCGCGCTCGCCGCCGCCCTGGACACCCCGATCGCCACCGGCGAGATGCTGGCGTCGGTCGCCGAGCACGAGCGCCTCATCGCGACCCGTGCGTGCGACATCATCCAGCCGGACGCACCGCGCGTCGGAGGCATCACCCAGTTCCTGCGCCTGCTCACGCTCGCCGACCAGGCCGGCCTCGACCTCGCGCCGCACTTCGCGATGGAGATCCATCTCCACCTGGCGGCGACCTACCCGCGCGAGCCGTGGGTGGAGCACTTCGACTGGCTCGACCCGCTGTTCGACGAGCGCTTGGAGACCACGGACGGCCGCATGCTCGTCCCGGACCGCCCGGGCCTGGGTGTCACGCTGAGCGACCAGGCGCGCGCGTGGACCACGGACACCGCCACCTTCGGCGCGCGCTGAACCTCTCCGCCGATGGAAGCATGAGGGCATGGCCCAGACACTGAGCGGCACACTCGTGGAGACGCTGCGGACCCGCATCGTGAGCGGCGACATCGCACCGGGCGACAAGCTCCCGAGCGAGCCTCGCCTCGCGGCAGAGCACCAGGTCAGCCGCACCGTCGTGCGGGAGGCGATCGCCCGCCTCAACCTGGAGGGGCTGGTCCACACCCGCCGGGGCAGCGGCAGCTACGCGCTCACTCCCCCGGCGGACGGCACCGACGGCGCGCCGCCCCTCGCCCGGTCGCTGGACGACCGCCTCGCCCTCGTGGAGTACCGCCTCGCGCTGGAGGCCGAGGCAGCGGCGCTCGCCGCGACCCGCCGCACGCCCGCCCAGCTGGCCGCGCTCGGCGACCACCTCGGCGCCCTGGCCGCGTCCGGCGGGCACCCTGCCACGGCGATGCGGCACGACTTCGCGTTCCACCGGCTCGTGGCCGAGGCCGCGGCCAACCGGTTCCTGCTGGAGGCGCTGGACCGGCTCGGACCGCAGATGATCGCCATGCCCCGCGGCCGGCTCGACCAGCCCGGGCCGGCCGCGGACGGGCCTCCCGACGGCGACCGCTTCGCCGCCGTCGTCCACGAGCACCGCGCCGTGCTCGAGGCCCTGGACGCACAGGACCCGCTCGCCGCGTCGGCGGCGATGCGGGTCCACCTGGCGGCCTCGCGCCGCCGCCTGCTCCAGGAGTCGTCCGCCGACGGGCGGATCTGACCTCTCCCCCGGGCGGTCAGCGCGGGGGCTTGACCGCCAGGACCGGGTGGTCCGCCTGGAGGAGGATGCGCTGGGCCACCGAGCCCATGATGAACTTGCCCACCGTGCTGCGCCGGCGCAGGCCGATCACGATCAGCGTGGCGTCGTGCTGCTCGGCCAGGTCGAGGATCTCGTCGGTGAAGTCGTCGCGGTGCGTGCCCCGCACCACCTCGGCGCGCACCCCGGCGTCCTGGGCCAGCGCGAGCACCCGGGAGAGGTCCTCGTCCGTTGCGACCGTCGACTCGACCAGGGAGCCCTCCCGCGCCGAGTTCACGACCAGCAGCCCTTCGTCCCTGAGGACGGCCTCGGCGATCGCCGCGCGCACGGCGGCCTCCCCTGCGGGCGTGGGCACATAGCCGACGACGATGCTCATACTGACTCTTCCTCTCGGTCCTGCGCTGATGTGTCTCCCGCCGCCGTCCGGGCCGCCCGCCGCTCGCGGGCCGACCGGACCAGCGGCAGCACGGCCACCACCACGAACAGCACCAGGAGCGTCGCGGAGATGGGCCGGGTGAGGAAGCCGGTCGCTGAGCCGTCGAACATCAGCAGCGAGCGCCGCAGGCTGGACTCCAGCAGGGAGCCCAGCACGAACGCCAGCACGAGGGGGCCGGGCTCGAACCCGAACTTCTTCATGAGGTAGCCGACGGCGCCGAACAGGACGACGAGGAGCACGTCGAAGACGGAGTTGTTGATGGTGTAGGCGCCGATCATGGTGATCAGCGCGGTGACGGGCGCGAGGATCGCGGCGCGCACGCGCAGGATCCGGACGAAGACGCCCACCAGCGGGATGGACATGATCAGGAGCAGCACGTTGCCGATGTACATGGAGTTGACGACGCCCCAGAACAGCTCGGGGTCCTCGGTCACGAGCTGCGGGCCGGGGGTGACTCCCTGGATGAGCAGCGCGCCGAACATGAGCGCCATGGTCGCGTTGGCGGGGATGCCGAGGGTGAGCAGCGGGATGAACGAGCTGGTGGCGGCGGCGTTGTTGGCGGTCTCCGGCCCGGCGACGCCCTCGATGGCGCCCTTGCCGAACCGGCTCGGGTCCTTGGCGCGCTTCTTCTCGGCGGCGTAGGCCGCCATGGAGGAGATGGTGGCGCCGCCTCCGGGGAGGATGCCGAGGAAGAACCCGAGCACCGATCCGCGGGCCACGGCGCCGGACGACTCCTTGAGGTCCTTGCGGCTGGGCCAGACGTTCGTCACCTTGCCGGGCGCCGACACGGCGCGGTGCCGCTCCTCCAGGTTGTAGAGGATCTCGCCCAGGCCGAACAGGCCCATGGCGACGGGGACGAAGTCAATGCCGTCGGCCAGGCTGAGGCTGTCGAACGTGAACCGTTCGGCGCCTGTGAAGGCGTCGCGCCCGATGGTGGCGAGCAGCAGGCCGACGGCGGCGGCGACGAGGGCCTTGACCTTGGCGCCCGAGGCGATGGTCGCGACCAGGAGGATGCCGACGAGGGCGAGTGCCGTGTACTCGGGCGGGCCGAAGTCGAGGGCGAAGCCCGCGACTAGCGGCGCGAGGAAGGTCAGCCCGACGATGGCGACGGTGCCGCCGACGAACGAGCCGACGGCGGCGACGCCGAGCGCGGTGCCGGCCCGGCCCTGCTTGGCGAGGGCGTGCCCGTCCAGGACGGTGACGACGGAGCTCGCCTCGCCCGGCAGGCGCAGCAGCACCGAGGTGATGGTGCCGCCGTACTGGGCGCCGTAGAAGATGCCCGCGAGCATGATGATCGCGGTGACGGGTTCGACGCCGTAGGTCAGCGGCAGCAGGATGGCGATCGTGGCGGCGGGGCCGAGGCCGGGCAGCACCCCGATGAGCATGCCGATGACCACCCCGACCAGGCAGTACAGGAGGTTGGTCGGTTCCAGCACGACGGCGAAGCCGTCGGCGACGTTCTGCAGCGATTCCACGGGCGGTTCCCTTGGGTGGGGTCTGAGGCGGCGGTGCGCTCAGCAGGTCAGAAGAGGTGCGGGATGTTGGTGCCGAGCGCGCCGACGAAGACCGCGTAGAGCACGCCGACGACGAGCACGGAGCACAGGACGGCCGACCGCCACGTCTCGCCGCCGAGGAACTTCATCCAGACGACGCTGAGCAGCAGGGACGGGATCTCGAAACCGATCACGGGCAGCAGCGCCACGAGACCGAGGAGGGTCGCGAGCCCGGCCAGGGACAGCCACGAGTACCGGGAGAACTTCTCCCCGTCACCGCCCCCTCGTCCGATCAGCGCCTGGGCGAGCGACAGCACCAGGACGGCGACGCTGACGGCCAGCGGCCACAGTCCGGCGCCCGGCTGCGCGGGGGTGCCGAGGCCGAGGCCCAGCGCCGCCGCCGCACCGGCAACGCCGACGGCCGCGGTCACCAGGCAGGCGGCCAGGTTCGCGACCCCGCCGGCGGGCGGCTGCATGTCCTCGGCCGGGCCGTCGGCCCGCTCGTCGGCCCGTTCGCCAGCCGCGGCGCTGTCCACGTGTGCCTCCTCGGTTGCCGTTGCCACGGGTCCGCTCAGCCTTCCGCGAGGCTGATGTCGTACTCCTCGGTGAGCGCGCGGTACTTCTCGGCGAGCTCCGTCCACTCGGCCGTGACCTCTTCGCCGGTGATCTCGTGCGGGGTGAGGAGGTTGTTCTCGTTGAACGCCGTGTAGGTGTCCGCGGCGATGGCCGCGTCGATCGACTCGACGAGCCGGGCCTTGACGTCCTCGGGCAGGCCCTTCGGCGCGGCGACGGCCCGGTACTGGGAGACGGGCACGTCGTAGCCCTCCTCGACGGCGGTCGGCACGTCGGGCAGGAACTGGTTGCGCTCGGCGGAGAAGGCCAGCAGCGGCACGACCTTGCCCGCGTCGATCTGCGGCTTGGCCTCGCCGAGCTGCACGGTCGCGACCTGCACCTGGTCCCCGACGACGGCGGTGAGCGCGGGCGACCCGGAGTCGAACGGGACGGCGGTGCCGTCGATCTTTGCCTGTGCGAACAGCGCGGCCTGCGCGAGCTGCGAGCCCGTGCCCACCCCGGTGGTGCCGTACGTGATGTCGCCGGACGCGTCCTGGAGGTCCTTCAGGTTCTCGAAGCCGGACTCCGCGCTGGCGAGCAGCACGTAGTCGTCCTGGGACAGGCCCTTGAGCACGTCGAGGTCGCTCAGGTCCACCGCCTCGTCGTCCGACACGGCCAGCGGCGTGATCGTGATGAGGGAAGCGTTCAGCAGCACCAGCTCGTGGCCGTCGGCGGGCTCGGCCGCGACCTCCTCGGTGGCCAGCGCGCCGTTCGCACCCGCCCGGTTCACGACCGGTACGGACACGCCGAGGTCCTCGGCCATGCCGTCGGCGACGGCGCGCGCGATGAGGTCGGTGGAGCCGCCGGCGTCCTGGCCCACCGTGATGGTCACGGGACCGGTCGGGAACTCGGCACCGGCGGCGTCGGCCCCGCCGGCCACGTTCCCTCCGCACGCGGCGAGGGTCAGGGCGGCACCGGCCGCCGCTGCGCCCAGGAGGACCCTGCGGGTGTGTGCCGGGCGGGTCAGAGATGTCATCACAGCTCTCCTCATTGAGATCTTGGACGGATGGAGATCTTGGACGGAATGGAGATCTTGGACGGGTGGAGGCCGTCGGGCGTTGAGCATAGGAAGCCCATACGATGCCTGTCTAAGCCTCTTACTGCATTGCTTGATTCTCGGAATGCATCAATCCCCGGAAAGGCCATCGTGTACACCCTCGATCAGGTCCGCTGCTTCGTCGCCGTCGCCGAGGAGCTCCACTTCGGCCGTGCCGCCGAGCGGCTCTCCATGACCCAGCCCCCGCTGAGCCGTCAGATCCAGAAGCTCGAGCGTGCCGTCGGGGTCCCGCTCCTGGAGCGGGACAACCGGCACGTCGAGCTGACGACGGCGGGCGCGGTGTTCCTCGCGGAGGCCCGCCGCCTCCTCACCGCCGCCGACGCCGCACCCGCGCTGGCCCGGAAGATCGCCGCGGGCCGCGCCGGCGTGCTCCGCCTCGGGTTCACCGCGGCGTCCGGGTTCAGCCTGCTCGGCACACTGGTCCAGGAGATCGCCGAGTTCATGCCCGACGTCGACCTGGACCTCCAGGAGCTCGTCACCGTCGAGCAGATCGAGGCGATCCGGCGCGGCGAGCTCGACCTCGCGCTCGGCCGTCCGCCGTTCGACCAGGAGAGCTTCGACTCCCGGCTGCTCCTGTCGGAGGACCTGGTGCTCGCCGTGCCGGAAGGGCACCCGCTCGCCCGGACGGACCGCCCCGTCGCCGTCGGCGACCTGCGCGACCAGCCGATCATCGGCCATCACCCCACCCGGGCCAGGTACTTCTACGACATGGTGGTGCGGTACGTCCCGCTCGAGCACTCCGCCGTCGTGCACGTCGTCAGCCAGATCCTGACCATGTGCTCGCTGGTCGCGGCCGGCCGCGGCGTGGCGTTCGTCCCCGAGTCGGCGCGCCTGCTGGGCCTGTCCGGCGTGACGTTCCAGGAGCTGGGCGACGTGCCCCACGGGGTGGTCGAGCTGCACGCCATCTGGAACCGCGAGTCGAAGAACCCGGCCCTGCACGAGTTCCTCCGCTTCCTCCACTCCCCGCCGCACTGACCCGCCGCACCGACCCACCGCGCTGAACAGGAGAGCGATACCTGGGGAGTATCAGCCGATGCCAAATCGGGCTTGGACAGGCATCGTCGGACGTTCCTAGGTTGGCGGCGTCCAGCCGGGCCAAGTCATAGGAGGGGCCACCGTGGCCACGTACGCACCGCAAGAGCTCGCCGCCGTCCTCAAGGACGGGCTGCTCTCGTTCCCGGTCACCCCGTTCACCCCGCAGGGCGAAGTCGACGAGGAGCGGTACCGCGAGCACATCGACTGGCAGTCGAGCTTCGACGTCGGCGGGCTCTTCGCCGCCGGCGGAACGGGCGAGGGCTTCAGCCTGACCCCCGAGGAGTCCGCGCGCGTGGTGCGGCTCGCCGTCCGGACCGCCGCCGGACGTACCCCGGTGCTCGGCAGCGCCGGCGGCAACACCGCCCAGGCGATCCAGAACGCCCGCGCCGCCGAGGCCGCCGGCGCCGAGGGGCTCCTCTTGCTGCCCCCGTACCTGACCGAGTGCGACCAGGACGGGCTCCTCGAGCACGCCTCCGCCGTCTGCGCCTCGACGAGCCTCGGCGTCATCGTCTACAACCGCGGCAACGCCGTCTACTCCGCGCAGACCGTGGCCCGGCTCGCCGAGCGGCACCGCAACTTCATCGGGTTCAAGGACGCGCTCGGCGACATCGAGCAGCTCACTCGCGTCTACACCGTCAACGGCGACCGCCTGTTCTACCTGGGCGGCCTGCCCACCGCCGAGACCTTCGCCCTGCCGCTCCTGCAGCTCGGCATGAGCACGTACTCCTCAGCCATGTACAACTTCGTGCCCGAGTTCGCCCTCGCCTTCTACCAGGACGTACGCCACCAGGACCACGCGGCCGTCACCGAGAAGCTGAGCCGCTTCGTGCTGCCCTACCTCGACATCCGCGACCGCGCCAAGGGCTACGGGGTGTCCATCGTCAAGGGCGGCCTCAAGGCCGTGGGCCGCGACCTGGGCAGCGTGCGCCCGCCCCTGCAGGACCTGGCCGCCCAGGACCTCGCGGACCTCACCACGCTGATCAAGGCCGCCGACATCCACCCCGAGTCCCCCACGGAAGGACACCCGCGATGACCACCCAGCTCACCGGGCACTCGCTGGTCGCCGGCACACCGCTGGTCGGCACCGCAGGCACCTTCGCCGCCCAGGACCCGGCGACCGGCCAGAGCGTCGAACCCGCCTACTCGCTGCTCGGCGAGGACCAGGTAGCCCGGGCCACCGCCGCCGCGCAGGAGGCCCTCCCCTCCTTCTCCGCGCTCGCCCCCGAGCCCCACGCCCGGTTCCTCGAGCAGATCGCGGCGAACATCGACGCCCTGGCGCCCGACGTCGTCGCGCGCGCCGCCCGCGAGACCGGCCTCCCCACGGCCCGCCTCACCGGCGAGGTAGCCCGCACCACCGGACAGCTGCGCCTGTTCGCCCAGGTGGTACGCCAGGGAGACCACCGCGGCGTGCGGATCGACCCCGCCCTGCCCGACCGCACCCCCCTGCCGCGCGCCGAGATCCGGCAGCGCAAGGTACCTCTCGGCCCCGTCGCCGTGTTCGGCGCGAGCAACTTCCCGCTCGCCTTCTCCACGGCGGGCGGCGACACCGCCTCGGCGCTCGCCGCGGGCTGCCCCGTGGTGGTCAAGGCGCACAACGCGCACCCGGGCACGGCCGAGCTCGTGGCCCGCGCGGTGGCGGACGCCGTCGCGGCGTGCGGCCTGCACCCCGGCGTGTTCTCCCTGGTCTACGGACCTGGCAAGGTGGTGGGCCAGGCACTCGTGTCCGACCCGGCGATCCAGGCGGTCGGCTTCACCGGCTCCCGCGCGGGTGGCCTCGCGCTGGTCGCCGCCGCGGCGGCCCGGCCCGTGCCCATCCCGGTGTACGCGGAGATGAGCTCGATCAACCCGACCATCCTGCTCGACGGCGCTCTGGCCGGCGACGTCGATTCCCTCGCCGCCGGCTATCTCACGTCGGTGACCGGCTCGTCGGGCCAGCTCTGCACGGCGCCCGGCCTGGTGTTCGTGCCCGCAGGGCCCCGCGGCGACGCGTTCGTCGAGGCCGCCGGTCGGGCCGCGGCGGCCGCCGCCGGGCAGACCATGCTCACGGCAGGCATCGCCGAGGCGTGGCAGCAGGGGGTGGACACGCTGGCCGCCCAGGGCGGCGTCCGGCTTGTCGGGGCAGGCGCTCCCGGCGACACCCGCAACGCGCCGCCACCCGCGCTCTTCGCGAGTGACGTGACCACCCTGCTGGACAACCCGGTGCTGCAGGCCGAGATCTTCGGCGCCGCCTCGCTCGTGGTCCGGTACGCGGACGCCGACGAGCTGCTGGCCGCCGTTGCCGGCCTGGAGGGGCAGCTCACCGTGACGCTGCACCTGACCGAGGCCGACCGCGAGACCGCGGCCCGGCTGCTGCCCGTCCTGGAGCGCACCGCCGGCCGGATCCTCGCGAACGGCTGGCCCACCGGCGTCGAGGTGGGCCACGCGATGGTGCACGGCGGGCCGTTCCCCGCGACGTCGGACAGCCGCAGCACCTCGGTGGGGACGCTCGCGATCGAGCGGTTCCTGCGCCCTGTCGCGTACCAGAACCTGCCGGACTACCTGCTGCCCGAGCCGGTCCGGCCGGACAACCCGTGGGGCCTTGCGCGCCGGGTCGACGGCGTGCTGCGGGCCGCGGCGCCGGAGGCGGCCCGGTGAGCGCCCACCCCACGGTCGCGCGCGTCGAGGTGGTGCCCGTCGCCGGGCACGACTCGATGCTCCTGAACCTGTCCGGCGCGCACGCCCCGTTCTTCACGCGGAACATCGCGATCGTCACCGACTCCGACGGCCGCACCGGGCTCGGCGAGGTCCCGGGCGGCGAGAAGATCCGGGCCACGATCGAGGAGGCGGGACGGCTCGTCGTCGGGCAGCCGGTGGCGCGGTACCGCAGTCTGCTGCGCTCCGTCTCCGCTGCCTTCGCCGACCGCGACGCGGGCGGGCGCGGCCTGCAGACCTTCGACCTGCGCACCACCGTGCACGCGGTCACCGCCCTGGAGTCGGCGCTGCTCGACCTGCACGGCCAGGACCTGGGCCTGCCCGTCGCCGAGCTGCTCGGCGACGGCGCGCAGCGCGAGAGCGTGCCGATGCTCGGCTACCTCTTCTACGTGGGCGACCCCGACGCCACCGACCTGCCGTACCTGCGCGGCGACGACGAGTCCGACGCGTGGGGCCGCGTGCGGCGTGAGCGCGCCATGACGCCGGGCGACGTCGTGCGGCTGGCGGAGGCCGCCCAGGAGCGCTACGGGTTCGCCGACTTCAAGCTCAAGGGCGGGGTGCAGGCGGGCGACGTGGAGGTCGACACCGTCGTCGCGCTCAAGGAGCGGTTCCCCAGTGCCCGCATCACGCTCGACCCGAACGGCGGCTGGCCACTCGCGGAGGCGATCCGGCTGGGCCACCGCATGCGCGGCGTGGTCGCGTATGCCGAGGACCCGTGCGGCGCGGAGGGCCGGTTCTCCGGCCGCGAGGTCATGGCGGAGTTCCGCCGCGCGACGGGCCTGCCGACCGCCACCAACATGATCGCGACCGATTGGCGCGAGCTGGCGCACGCCGTGCGCGCGGGCGCCGTCGACATCCCGCTGGCCGACCCGCACTTCTGGACCATGGCGGGCTCCGTGCGGGTGGCGCAGCTCTGCCACGAGTTCGGGCTGACGTGGGGTTCGCACTCCAACAACCACTTCGACGTCTCGCTGGCCATGTTCACGCACGTCGGCGCGGCGGCGCCCGGCGCGATCACCGCGTTGGACACGCACTGGATCTGGCAGGACGGGCAGGGCCTGACGACCGCGCCTCCGCGGATCCGTGCCGGTGCCATCCAGGTGCCGGCGACGCCGGGGCTCGGCGTCGAGCTGGACCGCGACCGCCTGGCGGCCGCGCACCAGCTCTACCTGGAGCACGGGCTCGGGGCCCGGGACGACGCGGTGGCCATGCAGTACCTGGTGCAGGGGTGGGAGTTCGACCCGAAGCGACCGTGCCTGGTCCGTTGAGCGGTCCAGCGTCCCCGGAGGGCTGAGGCCATGAGCGGCGTACTGCTCGGGTTCGCGGTCGTGCTGGTGCTGGTGGGCATCGGCTACGTGGCCGCGTGGGTGCTGCCCGGCGAGGCCCACGCCATGCGGCGGGGTATCTCGCCGCTGGTCTACTACATCACCAACCCCGCGCTGATGTTCCAGCTGATGTCGCACGCCGACCTCGGCGCCGTGCTGCGCACGTACACACCCATCGCGCTGATCACGGCGGCGGCGACGGGGCTGCTCTACGCCCTGGTCGCGGGTGGTCTGCTCCGGCGCGGCGCCGGGCGGGTCGCGGCCGGGGCCATGGCCAGCTCGTACGTGAACGCGGGGAACATCGGCGTGCCGATCGCGCTCTACGCCGTCGGGAGCGCCGCCCCGGTGGTCTCCGTGCTGATCGCGCAGCTGCTGGTGATCGCGCCGCTGTACCTGTCGGTCTTCGCGTGGTGCCGGCACCGAGCGGACCGGGCGGCCGGCGTCGCGGACCCCGCGGGCGGGCTCGGCGCGACCCTCGGCCGGTCGCTCGCCAACCCCGTCACGGTGGCGACCGCGCTGGGGCTGCTGACCGCCGTGCTCTCCGTCGACCTGCCCGCCGTGCTCGCCCAGCCGGTCGAGATGCTCGGCAACGCGTCGGTGCCGCTCCTCCTGCTGCTGTTCGGCATGTCGCTGCGCGGACAGCGGCCGATGGGCCGGGAGGCGCGCGCGGAGGTGGTGCTCGGCACCGCGCTCAAGGCACTGGTGATGCCCGCGCTCGCCTGGGCGGCCGGCCGCTTCCTGTTCGGGCTCGACGGCATCGAGCTGCTGGGGGTGGTGCTCATGGCGGCGCTGCCGACCGCGCAGAACGTCTTCCTGTTCGCGGGCCACTTCCGGCTGGCGACGACGTCGGTGCGCGATGTCACGCTCCTGAGCATGCTGCTCGCGCTCCCGGTGTCGCTGCTGGTCACGCTGCTGCTGGGCTGAGGGCTCAGCGGGTCAGCGCCTCGACGGCGACCGCCGTCGCCTCCGCCAGGAGCGCGTCGTCAGGCTCCGCCTCGGGGTCCTCGGTCTGGGTCAGGACCGCGAGGACCACCGGGTCGCCGTCGGGCGGCCAGAGCACGCCGATGTCGTTACGGCCCCCGTGCCCGGTGGTGCCGGTCTTGTTGCCGACGACCCAGCCGTCGGGCACGCCCGCGCGGATGGTCTCGTCACCCGTCCGGCTGCCCCGGAGGGCTTCGACCAGGATGGTGCGCCCGGCGTCGTCCAGGACGTCCCCGAGCACGTAGGACCTGAGGTCACCGGCCAGGGCCCGCGCGGTGCTGGTGTCACGCTCGTCGCCGGGCGTCACGTCGTTCAGCTCTGGCTCGTAGCGGGCGGACACCGTCGTCTCGTCCCCGAGCGCCCGCAGCGCCTCCTGGAAGCCGGCCGGGCCGTCCACGGCGTCGAACAGGAGGTTGCCGGCGGTGTTGTCGCTGGTCTCGACGGCCGCGGCGATGATCTCGAGCATGGTCATGCCCGTCTCGACGTGCTGCTCGGTCACGGGCGAGTACGCCACCAGGTCCGCGGCGTCGTAGGTGACGACGCGCTCGAGCTCGTCGGCGTCGCTGCGCTCAAGGACCGCCCCCGCCGCCAGGGCCTTGTAGGTCGAGGCGAAGGCGAAGCGCTCGTCGGCGCGGTGCTCCACCCGCGCCCCGTCACCCGTGTCGACCGCGTACAGGCCGACCGTGGCCTGGTACTTCTCCTCGAGGCGGTCCAGCTCGCCGGCCACGTCGAGCACCGGCGGAGGCTCGCTCGGCCCCGCGGAGCCCGGGCCCGCGGAGCCCGTGCCGGCGGGGCTCGGTCCGGCGGGGCTCGGTCCGGTGGCCGTGGACGACGGGGCCGGCTGGGCGCTGCCGGGCGTGCAGGCGGACAGGACGAGTGCGGCCGAGGCGACCAGAGGCGCCAGCCGTCGCAGGTTCCGAAGCATGCGACCAGTGTGCTGCCCTGGCCGCGCCGGCGCCGTCCGGCACGCAGGCCGGCGCGCAGGACGGCGGTCCAGGCACCCCCAGAGTGCCTGGACCGCCGTCGGTCAGTGGGCGCGGCGCTCAGACCGCGGCCGGCTCAACCACCTTCTCCCGGGAGCCGCTGTCTCGCCCGTCGGCGCCACCGGTGGTCGACTCGGCGTCGGGCTCACCGCCGTGCGCGTCGTCCACCATGGACTCGTCGAACGGGAGTCGGCCCGCGAGGACCTCGTCCACGCGCCCACGGTCGATCTCGCGCGTCCAGGTGCCGATCACGACGGTCGCGACGGCGTTGCCGGTGAAGTTGGTCAGCGCCCGCGCCTCGGACATGAAGCGGTCGATGCCCACGATGATCCCGACGCCGTCGACCAGGTCGGGACGGTAGGTCTGCAGGCCGCCCGCGAGGGTCGCCAGGCCGGCGCCCGTGACACCGGCAGCGCCCTTGGAGGCGATGATCATGAAGGCCAGCATGCCGATCTGCTCGGGGATCGACAGCGGCGTGCCCAGGGCCGACGCGATGAACAGCGAGGCCATGGTCAGGTAGATCGCCGTGCCGTCCAGGTTGAAGGAGTACCCGGTCGGCACGGTGATGCCCACGACGGGCTTCGAGACGCCCAGGTGCTCCATCTTGGAGATGAGGCGCGGCAGGGCCGCCTCGGACGACGACGTGCTGACGATCAGCAGGTACTCGCGAGCGAGGTACTTCATCAGCCGGAAGATGTTCACGCCGGACACGAACCGCAGCACGGCGCCGAGCACGACGACGATGAACAGGACGCACGTCACGTAGAACCCGAGCATCAGCGTGCCGAGCGCCACGACGGCGCCCCAGCCGGTCTCGCCCACGACGCCGGCGATCGCACCGAAGGCACCGACCGGCGCCACCCACAGGATCATCGTCAGGACACGGAACACGATGGTCTGGAAGATCCGGATCGCGTCCAGCGCGGGCTTGCCGCGAGCGCCGAGCTGCTGGATCGCGAACCCGACGAGCAGCGCGACGAACAGGGTCTGCAGCACGGAGTCGCCGGTGAGCGGGGAGACCAGCGTGGTGGGGATGATGCCGAGCGCGAAGTCGACGAGGGACTCGGCCTCGCCTTCCGCCTCGTAGGTGGCGCCCTCGATGGACAGGCCCTGGCCCGGGTGCAGCACGTTGCCGACGACCAGGCCGATCACGAGCGCGAACGTGGACATGGCGAGGAAGTAGAGCAGTGCGAGGCCGCCGACCCTGCCCACGGTGGCCGCCTTGGCGATGGAGCCGATGCCGAGCACGATGGTGCAGAAGATGACGGGCGAGATCATCATCTTGATGAGGGCGACGAACCCGGTGCCGAGCGGCTTCAGCGCCGCTCCGGTGTCCGGGGAGGCCAGTCCGACGATGACGCCGGCGACGACGGCCACGATCACCGCGATGTACAGGTAGTGACTCTTGTCGAGCCGGCGGCGCGGGGTGGTCCCGGTGCCGGCGGGCTGCGTTACCGCCATGGTGTGTTCCTCTCACAACGCTGTGTGGTCAGCGACAAGAGTGCTGGCGTGGGCGGTGTTCCTCACCATTGCGGCCATAGTGTTCTCAGCCGGGGTTCTCAGCCGGTGTTCTCAGCCGGGGTTCTCGGCCGGTCGGCGGTATCGCGGGCGCGGGCCACAATGGGTCCGTGGCACAGCGACGAGGTGCGAGCATCGCGAGGTGGTTCCTCGCGGTGCACACGGCGCTGCTGTTCGCCGGTGCGGTGATCGTGTTCGGGCTGCTGGCGCTCGATGCCCGGTCGTCCGCGGAGACGCACGCGGAGGAGGAGAGCACCGACCTGGCCGCGACGATCGCGGCGGAGCCCCTGGTGATCGACACCGTGACGCGCGCGCACGCCGCTGCGAGGAACGACCGTACGGGCTCGGTCGCCGAGGCGTCGGGCCGGCTCCAGCCGCACGCCGAGCGGGTCATGGCGGTGACCGGCATCGACTACCTGACGATCATGGACACGGACCGGACGCGCTACACGCACCGCAACACGTGGCAGATCGGCGGCTCGTTCGTCGGTACGACGGCCCCCGCGCTGCGGGGCGAGACGTTCACCGAGGTCTACGACGGCACGCTCGGCCCGTCGGTGCGTGCGGTGGTCCCCGTCGTGGCCGACGACGGCGAGGTGGTCGGCCTCGTCTCGGCCGGGGTGACGCTGGACCGGCTGCGGGACAGCATCGTGCCCCGGCTGGTGATCGTCGGGATCGGCACGCTCCTGGCGTTCGTGACGGGTGCGGTGGCGGCGACGCTGCTGGCGCGCCGTCTGGACCGCATCACGGAGAGCAAGGGACCGGACGAGCTGGCGCACCTGTTCACGGCGCACGAGGCGGTGCTGCACTCGGTCGAGGAGGGCATGCTGCTCGTCGAGGACGGCACGGTGGTGCTCGCCAACGACGAGGCGCTGCGGCTGTTGGACGTCCCTGAGCTCGCCGTACCGTTCGCCGTCGCGGACCCGCGCCTGTCCCCGGCGGTGCGCGACCTGCTGGGCGGCGCGGCACCCGACGGTCCGGTCCGGGTGGGCGACCGGGTGCTGCTGGTGGGCCGCGACACCGCGGCGGCATCGGGCCGGAACGTCGGTGAGGTGGTCTCGCTGCGGGACCGCACCGAGCTGCAGCGGGTCACCGGGGAGCTGTCGTCGGTGCGCACCATCTCGGAGGCGCTGCGGGCCCAGACGCACGACTTCAGCAACCGGCTGCACACCATCGCGACCCTCATCGAGCTGGGCCGCAGCGACGAGGCGCTGCGGTTCGTCGCGAGCGAGCGGGACCTGGGCCAGCGGCTCACGGACCGGGTGGTGCAGGCGATCGAGGAGCCGGTCATCGCGGCGCTCGTGCTCGGCAAGGCGGCGCAGGCGCGCGAGCGGGCGGTGGAGATGCACTTCGAGACGCATCTGGCGCCGGGCACGCACTGGCTGGAGCCGGTCGACGTGGTGACGGTGCTCGGTAACCTGATCGACAACGCGATCGACGCGGCGGCCGGCCGGGCGCTGGCGGGCGCACCGGAGGAGGCGTGGGTGGAGGTCTACCTCGCCAACGGCGACGACGGGTCCCTGGTGTTCCAGGTCTCCGACAGCGGGAGCGGCGTCGCGGAGGCCGACGCGGACCGCATCTTCGACAAGGGCTGGAGCACCAAGGACGCGGTGGCCGGCGGGCGCGGCTACGGGCTGGCGCTGGTGCGCCAGGTGGTGGAGAGCCTCGGGGGCGACGTCGAGGTGTCGCGGGGCACCGGGCCGGGCGCGGGCGCCGTCTTCACGGTCACGCTCCCCCGCCCGCCCGCCGTCGCACCGCCCGACCGGGTCGGCGGGGCGGTGAGCCGACCATGATCCGTGTCCTGGTCGTCGAGGACGACCACCGCACGGCCGCCGCGCACGGCGAGTTCGTGCGCCGGGTGGACGGGTTCGAGCTGGCCGGGGTGGTGCACACCGCGGGCGACACGGTCCGCGCGCTGCGCGACGCCCGGGCCGAGGGCGCCGACGTGCACCTGCTCCTGCTGGACATGAACCTGCCCGACCGGCACGGCCTGGTGCTGTGCCGCCAGCTGCGCGCCGCGGGCCTGGTGGTCGACGTGATCGCGGTGACGGCGGCCCGCGAGCTCGAGACCGTGCGTGAGGCGGTGGCCGTCGGCGTGGTGCAGTACCTGATCAAGCCGTTCGTGTTCGGGTCGTTCGCCGAGAAGCTCGGCGCCTACCGCAAGTACTTCGAGCAGATGCGCTCCCCGGTCTCGACGCTGAGCCAGCGCGAGGTGGACACGGCGTTCGCGGCGCTGCGCACGTCCAACGCCGCCGGGCTCCCGAAGGGGCTGTCGCAGGACACGCTGGACTCCGTGTCGGACCTGCTCGCACGGCGGCCCGGGGCACTGTCGGCGAGCGAGGTGGCCGACGAGCTGCGGCTCGCGCGCATCACGGCGCGGCGCTACCTGGAGTTCCTCGCGGACGCCGGGGTCGCCACCCGCGCGCCCCGGTACGGGACGCGCGGGCGGCCGGAGCTCGAGTACGCGCGCCAGCGGCTGGTCTGACTCCTCGTCGTGGCTGCTCAGCCCTTGATCGCGGCCGCGAGCCGGTCGAGGTAGGCACGCTCCCCCTCGGAGAACTTGACCCGCTTGCTGAAGAGGCCGCGCGTCCTCGACCTGGTCGCTCCGGCGACCTGCTCGGCGATCCGGAGCAGCCACGCGCCGTAGGCGTCGACGTCGGCGGAGTCGGCCCGCCCGCGGAGCAGCGCGACCGCGGCGCCGGTCAGCTCGACCGCCAGGGCCGTCGCGCCCTCCGGGTCGGGCTGCACACCCACCTTCGCCGCCTCCGTCGTGGCCGCTGCCGCCGCCGCGACCCCCACCTGGGCGGCGGGGTTCTCCGCGGCCGCGACCGCCGCCGCCTCGCGTGCCTTGCCCCGGTCGCGCAGCGCGGTCGCCACCGACCGGACGAGGGCGTTCTCGTGTTCCTGGGCCTCGTGGAACACCTTGGCCCCCGACACGGACTCGCGCAGGAACCGGACGGCACCCGGCTCCCCGTCGGCAAGGGTCGCGCCCTTGAGCACCGCACCCGGGGCGTCGAGGATCTGGTCGAGCTCGTCCTCGCTGAAGTCGGACAGCTTCGTCATGCGCACGTTCTCTCTTCTGTGCAGGTCGGCGGGAGGAACGCGCACAACCTACTGGGTACCGGCCCCGCGCGGAGCCGCCGCCGCGTACCGGACGGCCAGCTCACCGGTCGCCGCGACGAGCTCGGGCGGGCCCACCACCTCGAACGGCACGTCGAACGCGCCGAACCGGCCGGCCAGCCCGCCCCACGACCACGAGCCCAGCACCACCCGGCAGCGGGGCGAGCCGTCGACGTCGGGCAGCGGCTCGCACAGGCCCTGGCCGCCCACCCAGGGCGCGATGTCGGCGGCACGCGCGTGCAGCACCGCCTCGCCCCGCACCGGGGACGGGGACCCGCTGATCCGGGAGCCGACGAAACCGGCGACCGAGCCACCCGGCACCTCGCGGCGGACGAACCGGGGGCCGGTCCCGGTGCGGAGCGTCAACCGGTCCACCCGGAAGAGCCGCCAGTCGTCGCGGTCCAGGTCGAAGGCGACGAGGTACCAGCGCCCCTCCGAGGTCACGAGGTGGTGCGGCTCGGCCCGCCGGGGCGGCCGGAACGCGCCGTCGCCCTCGCCGACCGTGGCCATCGTGCCGCCGTCGTAATCGAAGCGCACCACCTCGCGCGCCTGGCACGCCGAACCCAGCGCGAGGAGCAGGTCGGGGTCCACCACGGGCTCGGCAGCCCCGGTCCGACGCCGCACGGTGGTCACCTCGAGCGCGTCCAGCCTGGTCCGGAGCCGGGCCGGCATCACCTGCCGGATGGTGGCCAGCGCCCGCAGCGCCCCCTCCTCGGCGCCCGGGATGGTGCCGGTGCGCAGCGCGACCGCCACCGCGACGGCCTGCTCGTCGTCGAAGAGCAGCGGCGGTAGCTCGGCACCCGCGCCGAGGCGGTAGCCGCCGTCCGGCCCCTTGGTGGCGCCCACGGGGTAGCCGAGCTCCCGCAGGCGGTCCACGTCGCGCCGCACCGTCCGGGGGCTCACGCCCAGCCGGTCGGCGAGGAGCGCGCCCGGCCAGTCCCGCCGGGCCTGGAGCAGCGACAGGAGGGTGAGGAGGCGTCCGGAGGTCTCGAGCACCCGTCCAGCATCGCACGCGGTAGAGGACAGGACCTGACCGCTACTGCCGAAAGAGTGGTCCCCGTAGCCACCGGCCGCACAGCCGGACCCCCGACCGCAAGAAGGAGACACGGTGATCCGCACCCACGCGCTCACCAAGGACTTCGTGGTGAGCCGTAGCCGCACCGTGCACGCCGTGCGCGGCATCTCGCTCGACGTCGAGCCCGGCGAGCTGGTCGCCGTGCTCGGCCCCAACGGCGCGGGCAAGACCACCACGCTGCGCATGCTCACCACGCTCATCCCACCGACGTCCGGCACCGCCCAGGTCGCCGGGTACGACGTCACCACCCACCCCGACCGGGTACGTGCCGCCATCGGCTACGTGGGCCAGGGCGGCGCCGGCGGCGCGTCCCAGCTCGTGCGCGACGAGCTCGTCGCGCAGGGCGAGATCTACGGCCTGGACCGGCGCACGGCACGACACCGCGGCGCCGAGCTGCTCGAGGCCCTCGACCTGACCGAACAGGCGGACCGCAAGGTCGAGAGCTTGTCCGGCGGCCAGAAGCGCCGCCTCGACGTCGCCGTCGGCCTGGTCCACGAGCCCTCGCTGCTGTTCCTCGACGAGCCGTCGACCGGGCTGGACCCGCACAGCCGGGCCAACCTGTGGGAGCACATCCTGCGCATGCGGTCCGCCGCGGCCGAGCCCATGACCATCGTGCTGACCACCCACTACCTCGACGAGGCGGACACGTTCGCCGAGCGGGTGCTGGTCGTCGACCACGGCCAGGTCATCGCGGACGACACCGCCGACGCCCTCAAGGCGGAGCTGGCCGGCGACCTCGTGACGCTCCGCGTGAGCCCCCAGGACGCGGCGAAGGCTGCCGTGGTCGCCGAGCGCGCGCCGGGCACGCGGACGGTACGGGTCACGACGGACGGTACGGCGAGCACCGTCGAGATCCGCACGGCCGACGGGCCGGGTGCCACGCCGGGCCTGCTCCGCGCCGCGGACGCCGCCGGGCTGTCGGTCAGTCGCGTCGACGTCGCACGCCCCACCCTCGACGACGTGTTCCTCGGCCTCACCGGTCGCAGCCTGCGGGAGAACGCGGTCGTCGACGAGGCGCTGACCGACGACCTGACCACCGAGCACCCCACCACGAAGGAGGTCCTGGCATGAGCGCCGCGACCCTGACCACCGCCCAGCGCCTCCCCCGCCGCGGCTTCCTGCGCGACACCCGCATCGTCCTGGTCCGCGAGCTGCGCCCTGTGGCCCGCGACCCGTTCTCGCTGCTCTTCGGTCTGGTGCAGCCGCTGGTGTTCCTCGGGTTGTTCGGGCCGCTGCTCGCCGGGTCGGCCGGCGGCGCGCTCGGCGGCGACGTCTGGTTGTGGTTCGTTCCGGCGGTGCTGGCGATGACCACGCTCTTCGGCACGTCGGTCACGGGCTCCAACCTGCAGCTCGACCTCTCGTCGGGCGTGCACGAGCGCATGCTCGTCACCCCGCTCTCCCGCCCCGCGCAGCTCGTGGGCCGCGCGCTCAAGGAGATGGTGCCGATCGTCGCCCAGTCCGCCGTCGTGCTGCTCGTCATGCTGCCGTTCGGCCTGCGCCCCGACCCGCTCGGCGCCGCGCTCACCCTGCTGCAGCTCGCCGTGCTCGGGATCGGCGTCGGCTCCCTGTCCTACGCGCTGGCGCTCGCCGTGCGCAAGCAGGAGTGGATGTTCTGGGTGGTGCAGCAGACCGTCCTGTTCCCGGTGATGCTGCTGTCGGGCATGCTCCTGCCGCTGGAGAACGGCCCGGCGTGGATGCGCGCGGTGTCGACGGTGAACCCGCTGCGGTACGTCGTCGACTCGGGCCGGGCCGCGTTCGCCGGCGACCTCGTGTCCTCGGCGGTGGCCTGGGGCTGGGTGGCGGCGCTGGCGACGGCCGTGCTCGGGCTCGTGGTGGGCGTGCGTGCGATGGTCCGCTCGGCGGACTGAGGCGGACTGAGGCGGACTGAGGCGGACTGAGGCGGACGTCAGCCGTCGCGCCGGCCGACCAGCCCTGTGCTGTAGGCGACGATCACGAGCTGCGCGCGGTCCCGCGCGCGGAGCTTGGCCAGCAGCCGGCCGACGTGCGTCTTGATCGTGGCGGGACTGAGCTGGAGGTGGTCGGCGAGCTCGGCGTTGGACAGGCCGCGCGCGATCAGGCCGAGCACCTCCAGCTCACGGTCCGTGACGCCGTCGAGCGTCCGGGCCGGGGGCCTGCCCGGCTCGGGACGGCTCGCGAACTCGGCGATGAGCCGGCGGGTGACCGACGGCGCCAGGAGCGCCTCGCCCGCCGCGACCACCCGGATCGCGTGCAGCACGTCCGCCGGCGGGGCGTCCTTGAGCAGGAACCCGGCCGCCCCCGCGCGCAGCGCCGCGTAGACGTACTCGTCGAGGTCGAAGGTGGTCAGGATGAGCACGCGGACGCCGGCCGTCGCCGCGCCGGAGCAGATCTCGCGCGTGGCCTGGATCCCGTCGACACCGGGCATGCGGACGTCCATGAGCACGACGTCGGGCAGCTCGCGACGCGCCAGCTCGACCGCCTCGGCGCCGTCAGCGGCCTCGGCGACGCCGATCATCCCCGGCGTGTGGTCGATCAGCACCCGGAGGCTGCCGCGGAGCATCGCCTGGTCGTCGGCGACGAGGACACGGACAGGATTCGGCGTCACGCGCGCGCCCCCTGCCCCAGCGGCAGCCGCGCCCGGAGCGCGAAGCCGCCGCCCGGGCGCGGCCCCGCCTCGACGCTTCCCCCGTACAGGAGCGCTCGCTCCCGGACACCGGTCAGCCCGTGCCCGCCCCCGGGTCGGGGACCGCTCCCGGACCTCGCGGCCCCGGCGGCACTCCCCTCGTCGACGACGTCGACCCGCGCCTCCCCGCCGTCCACGACCACCGAGACCCGGCACGTCGTCGGGCCCGCGTGCCGGACCACGTTGGTCAGGCCCTCCTGCACCACCCGGTAGACCGTGAGCTGGTCCGCCGCAGCCAGCGAGGCCGCGTCGCGCACCTCCAGGTCCACGGAGACCCCGGCCCGCCGCGCGCCGTCCGCCAGCCGGCCGAGGTCGCCGATGCCCGGCGCCGGCCCGAGCGGCGCGGCGCCCGTCCGCAGGACGCCGAGGGTGCGACGCATCTGGGTCAGTGCCGTCCTGCTCGTCTGCTCGATGTCCCGCAGCGCGCCGACGGCCTCGTGCGGGTCGGCGTCGGCGACGTGGGCCGCCACCCCGGCGCGGACCGCGATCAGGCTGAGGTTGTGCGACACGATGTCGTGCAGGTCGCGGGCGATCTGCAGGCGCTGCTCGTCCAGCGCTCGGTCGGCCTGGCGGCGCACCTCGCGCAGCGCCTCCGCGCGCCGCCCCCTGACCACCCGGCCCGCTGCCCACGAACCGCCCACGGTCAGCAGCGCCAGGGCGGCCACGCCCGCCGCGTCCTGCGGGCTGCCCGACGGGGTGTGCACCGCCTCGCCCGCGTACACACCACCGGCCACGACCGGCAGCGTGACGCCGAGCGCCACGACCGAGCGGCGGACAGGCTCTGCCAGGCCCACCAGGTAGGCGGCCAGCCCGGCGGCGGCGTACGGCTCGCGCGTGAGGTCGAGGAAGGTGGCGGCGGTCAGGGCCAGCACGACGACGGCGAGGACGGGCACGGGGAACCGTCGGCGCAACGCGACCGGCAGCCCGACGCCGGCCGCGACGACCCAGCCGAGCCAGGCAGGGCCGGCATAGGTGGGCTGACCGTCGACGGCGGGCAGCCCGGCCAGGCTGACATAGGCGGCGGTCAGGGCGAGCGCGGCCACGAGGTCGACGACCCAGAGCCGCCTGCCCGCCACGTCGTCCATGGCGTGACCGTATCCGCTGGCGGTGCCGCCGCGCCCGCTCACCGGGTGCTCGCTGGGCACGGCCCTCAGCCGGCCTGTCCGAACGCGAACATCACGGCGAGCACGAGCACGACGACCCCCGCCCGACGCAGCGCGACCGCCGGACGCGGGCGCGGGGACCGTGCCAGCTCGCGCACCCCGAGCGGGACGAGCGCGACAGCCAGCCCGACCAGCGCGACCAGGGACAGCAGGGTCGTCCCCTTGAGCAGGCCGAGCGGCAGCGCGCACGTCACCGCGAGCGCCACGGCCCGCGCGGGGCCCAGCACCTTCGCGCGCCAGGCACCGACGGCGAGCACGAGCCACCCGGTGAGGATCGCCGCGTTCAGCACCGAGAAGATCTGGAACGACCCGTACGTCGCCGAGACCGCCTCCGTGGTGACCGACGCGCCCGTGGCGTCGGCGAACCGGAACGCCATGTGGTCCATCCCGGCGTGGAACGCCCGGGCAACCGTGCCGGAGACCACCAGCACCCCGCCCCACAGACCCCAGCCCGGGCTGCGTTCTGCTGTCCGCCCGGCCAGGAGCAGCACTGCGGGCCAGAGCAGCAGGTTCCCGACCGCGAACAGGGCGTACGCCGTGGACACGAGACCGGGGTGACGGTCGAAGGCCGCGATCTGCGCGGGAAAGAAGAAGTCGAACGGCACCCGCAGCAGGGCTCCGACGAGCAGGAGCAGCGGTCCGGCCACCATGGCCACGCCGCCGACCCACCGGCCGGGAAAGACGTCGAGCGGCGGGGTGGCGGTGCTGGCGGTGCTGGCGGTGCTGGCGGTGCTGGCGGCAGCCTGCGGGAAGATCCTCATGCCCCCGACCCTGCCGTGGCCGGTGGCCCGGGTCGTCGGACCAGGATCCGGACCTTCGGGTCAGCCCTGGGTACTACGCGGACAATGGCGAGCGTGACCAGCGCCCATGATCCCCACGCGGCACGGCTGCGCCGCACCGTGGCGGTCGTCGCCGCGCTCAACCTGGCCTACTTCTTCGTCGAGCTCTCCGTGGCGCTCGCCGCCGGGTCGGTGTCCCTGCTGGCGGACAGCGTCGATTTTCTCGAGGACACCGCCGTCAACGTGCTGATCCTGGTCGCCCTCGGCTGGCCACTGGCCCGGCGGGCCGTGCTGGGCAAGGCCATGGCCCTGGTCATCCTGGTGCCGGCCGCCGTGGCGGCCTGGGAGGTGGCACAACGGTTCGGCGGTCCGCCGCCGCCCGACGTCGTCCCCGTGGTGCTGGCCTCGCTCGGGGCCGTCGCCGTCAACGGGACCAGTGCCTGGCTCCTGGCCCGGGTGCACCACCACGGCGGGTCGCTCGGCCGCGCGGCGTTCCTGTCGGCCCGGAACGACGTGCTGGTGAACTTCGCGATCATCGCCATGGCCCTGACGACGGCGTGGACCGGCTCCGGGTGGCCCGACCTCGTTCTGGGCTGCGTGATCATCGTCCTGGCGGTGCACGCCGCGCACGAGGTGTGGGAGGCCGGTGAGGAGGAAAGCCTCGCGGCCAAGGCCTTGGCGGGCGAGGACGTCGGCTGACCATGCGGCCTCGTGACCGCGGGCGATCCCCGGTACGCCCTCCGCTGGCGGGACGCCCGTTCCTACGCGGCGGGCAGCAGCGGAGGTGGATGTCAGTGGTGACGGCTAGGGTCGAACATGCGTCCGCAGGATTGATGCATGGGACGAGGCTTATCCATGATGTGACCCGGTAAAGGAGTGTGCCGCATGCGCAACAGGCTTTCCGACGGCGGCGGTCTGCCTCCGGGCGAGCCGTTCGGCGGCATGTCGCCCGAGGAGGCCGCGCGCGAGGAGGCCTGGTTCGACGAGGCATGGAGCGCATGGGCGGCCGATGACCACGTGGGAACGGACCCCACGCCGAATCTCCCGCCGGAGGCGGAGCCGGTGTGGCCGCCAGGCGACGTGCCGGTCGTGCTGTGGCCGGAGCGGGTTCTGCGGGAGACGTTGCGGGGCGCGCCGGGAGCAGGGACGGCGCGCGTGGTCGCGGAGGCGGTCGACCTGGACGGCAACCTGGACGCCGGCTCGGGTGCGGAGTCGACGGCCCTGGCCGAGCTGTCGGACGACGCGCTCGGTGACCTGGTCACCGCGTGCGGGCGCCTGCAGTCCTGGGCCGCCGGCCTCCAGGCCAGAGTGGTCGCCGAACGGGCCGCCCGCGAGACCCACGCCCTGGCGCACAGCTCGCTGATCGGGCAGGTCACCGGCGAGCTCGTCGTGACCGAGAAGGAGGCCACGGAGGTCGTCGTCCGGGCCGAGTCCGGAGCCCAGCACCCCACCGTGATCGCCGCCCTGGTCACGGGACGCATCGACGTACGCAAGGCCCACACCCTGCTGCGTTCCGCAGCCCAGCTCACCGTGACCGAACGCGCCGAAGCCATCGCCCGATACCTGCCCCACGCGCCCCGCCGCACCTGGAAATGGCTACAGACCCGGATGCTCGCGTTCGCCAAGACCCGCCACGGCGCCGGTGAGACCGCACGTGCCGAAGCGGCCCGACGCACCGTGCAGATCGACCGTGCCGAGAACGACATGGCCTGGCTGACCGCCTACCTGCCCGCCGTGGACGCCACCGCCGTCTGGGGCGTCGTGGACGACATGGCATACCAGCTACGACACACCAGCGGCGAGGACCGCAGCCTGAGCCAGCTCCGGGCCGACTCCCTGACCGGGATCGTCACCGGCCGCCTCCTGCCCGCCGACCGGTTCACCGACGGCACCGACGGCACCAGCGGCACCAGCGGCACCAGCGGCACCAGCGACAACGACGAGAACGGCACCGCCCGTCCCGCATGCACCTGTGGCGGCCGCGCACCCGTCCAGGAGATCGTGCGACCCGTCCGGATCACACCGACCCGCGCGGTCGTCCGCGTCACCGTCCCGGCCACCACACTCCTCGGCCTCGACGACGCCCCCGCCCACCTGACCGGCTACGGACCCATCCCCGCCGACACCGCACGGACCATCGCGACCGACGCGACCTGGCAGCGCCTCCTCACAGACCCGAGCACCGGAGTCCTCACGGACTACTCCACCACCACCTACGCACCCGGAAAAGTGCTCCGCGCTGCCGCCGAGACGAGAGACCAGACCTGCACCTTCCTGTGGGGCTGCGATGCCCCCGCGGAACGCTGCGACCTCGACCACATCGTCCCGTTCGATCACGACCTCGACCCGGCAGCCCTGCCACCCGATGCCCCAGGGCAGACCCGGGCAGCCAACCTGCAGCCCCTGTGCCGCCGACACCACCTGCTCAAGACCCACGCGGGCTGGAGTGTCGTGCGTGACCCCGACACCGGGATCACCACCTGGACCACGCCCACCGGACGCCGGTACGAACGGGCGCCCACCGCTCTGGACACCCACGTCGACCTCGACCAGATCGACCCCGACACCAGCCACGACCTGACCCTCCGCGCCCTGACCGGCCAACCACTGCCGAGCGGCTACCGGCCCACCGGGTCGGACACTCACCCGAACGATCCGGCAGGTCCGGACGACCCCGGTGAGCCACCGTTCTAGGGCCGACGCAGGCGGGCCATCTCGTACGCGGCGGGTCCGGACGACATGATGTGCACCATGTTCACCAGCACAGAGGCCGCGATGGACCAGCGGGTCGCGGCGTACGCGCTCATCACCGACGACCAGGGCCGCATGCTGCTGCCGCACTGGAACGAAGGCACGCGCAGCGGATGGACCATGCCGGGCGGCGGGATCGACCCGGGCGAGCACCCGGCCGACGCCGCCGTCCGCGAGGTCTTCGAGGAGACCGGCTACCGCGTGGAGCTCGACGGGCTGCTCGGTGTGGACAGTTTCGTCATCCCCGGGCCGGAGCGTGTCGTCCCGTCGGACCGCCCGGTCCACGCGCTGCGCATCGTGTACCGGGCGCACGTCACCGGTGGCGAGCTGCGCGTCGAGGAGAACGGGTCCACCGACGGCGTCGCCTGGCACACCTACCAGGAGGTCGACGCACTGGACCGGGTGCCCCTGGTGGACCTGTCCCGCCGCTGGGCGGGCCTGATCGGCTAGCGCCGGCCAGGGCGCGCTACGGGCGGGTGGCCGGCGGGAAGCCCGTCCAGCGCAGGTCCCGCGGCAGGTGGCCCATGTCGTTGAACAGCACGACCGTCGGCGGCAGCCCGTCGCGGTACTCGAGCACCGTGAGTGCGGTGTTGCCGCTGTTCAGGCCGAGCCACCGGGCGGGTGGCGCGGCCAGGGCGTGCCGCAGGAGCCATGCGACCTGGAACGCGTGGGTCACCAGCACCTCGTGGGTCTCGGTCTCCGCCGGCCGTGCGAACCGGTCCACCAGCGCTGCGGCGAGCCGTTCGCCCGGCGCCCGCTCGGCGTCGTCGTAGCCGTCGAAGAACCCGGCCCACGCCGAGGGGAGGTCCGCTGCCGCCGGTACGTGCGGCACATGGTCGACCAGCTCGTCGGCCTCCGCGACGGGTACGCCCGGCAGGTGCTCACCGATCACGTGCGCGCTGGCCGCCGCACGGGGCAGCGGCGAGTGCCAGACGGCGTCGACCGGCAGCCCGCTGAGCCGCTCGCCCAGCAGGCTCGCCTGCCGGCGTCCGACGTCGGTCAGCTCGCCGAACGCGTCCGCCTCGCCGTGCCGTGCCAGGTACAGGTGTCTGGTCGCCATCCGAAGAACCTACTGGGCGCGGGAAGCGGCTACGCGTCGCGCCGGAGGCCGAGGGTCGAGAGGAGATCTTCGTGCAGCTCCATCCAGACCACGTGGCACGACCCTATGCCGGTGCCCGCCACCCACTCGCCCCGGCCGGAGCGCGCGTGCCCGAGCGCCGTGGAGAACCGGGTGTCGTACCCCTCGAACCGCGCGAGCGCGGCGCTCAGCTCCGCGACCAGCGGGGCCAGCTCACCGTCCAGCGCCTGGAGCTCCCCCAGAACCTGCGCGTCCCACGTCGCGTCGGTATGGGTGTTCGGGGTGAGGCGGTCGTCGTCCGCAGGGCGCAGCTGCCAGTCCGTGCAGGCCTGCAGCAGGCGTGCGTTGAGCGGCCGGAACGACTCGTGGACCCGCTCGACGACGGGCCGGGCGCCCGTGTCGTCCAGCTCGGCGGCCAACCGCCGGTCGTCCTCGGCACGCCCCCGGTCGGTCAGGGACCAGCCGGCGGTCCCGGCGAACTCCGCGTACGTGACCCAGCCGTACGCCTCGTCGTCGAGCAGGATCTCGCGGGTGTCCGCCACGTCGAGGCCGAACCGCGCGGCGACCGCCTCGTCGTCGGCCATCCCCTGGATCCGGACGGAGTGGAGCACGAGCAGCTCGGGCTGCGACGATCGGCCGAGGGCCGGGTTATGCGTCATGATTCGCACGGTGCATCGTTCGATGACCGGTGTCAACGCAGGTAGATACGCTCAGGGAGGAAGTCATGGCGAACAGCTCCGACGTCTCGCGCGCCACCGGCACACCGGGGAGCCCGGGGCGCGCGTCCGGGCCGGCCCGCGTGGTGCACGGCCCCGACGACTTCGCCAGGGTGCTACCCGGTGACGTGCTCGTGTGCCGGTTCACGGAGCCGGCGTGGACGGCGTTGTTCGGCGTCGTGGCCGCCGTCGTCACCGAGACCGGCGGCGTGCTGTCGCATGCCGCGATCGTGGCACGGGAGCACGGGATCCCCGCGGTGCTCGCGGTGCGCGGGGCCATGACGACGCTGCGCGACGGCGAGCCGCTGACCGTCGACGGCGACGCCGGAATGGTCAGTACCCAGCGGACCCGCTGACGCCCGCCGGACCGGCGCCGCCTCCTATCCTGGGACGCACCACTACCGGAAGGCACGACATGAGCTTCAGCCACCCCACCGGCACGCGTGGCGCCCGGCAGCCCGGCCGCATGTTCCGCTGGATGAACCGGCTGATCATGGGGCGTGCTCGCCGCACCGGCGCCAGGACCATGGGGATGAACCTCCTGGTACTGACCACCGTCGGGCGCAAGAGCGGGCAGCCCCGCGAGACGCCGCTCGCGTGGTTCGCCGGCCCGGACGGCGGCTGGCTGGTCGTCGCCTCCGCCGGTGGTGCGGCGGCGAACCCCGCCTGGTACCTCAACCTCGCCGCCCACCCGGACCGGGTCACCGTCGAGCAGGGTGGGCGCAAGATCGCCGTGACGGCCGAAGAGCTGCACGGCACCGAACGCGAGCAGGCCTGGCAGCGGATCACCGCCGAGGCGGAGAACTTCAGCAGGTACGAGCAGACGACCGACCGGACGCTCCCCGTCATCCGGCTGATGCCTCGCTGAGCGCTGCGCCGGCCCACCCGGGAGCCCGGGTGAGTGTCGGTGCCCGTGGGTAGTGTCGTGGGCATGACGCACGCCGCGACCACCTCCCCCGCCACCACAGCTCTCCGGACCGCGGACTGGCGGCGGCGCGTCTTCGCGCTGTACGCCGGCGTCCGTGTCCGTGCGGCCGAGGACCCGGCCGGTGCCCACGCCTACTGGGTCGCGACCCGTGACGAGCTCTTCGCGACCCACCCGGCGTCGCCGATCCTGCCCGAGGACAAGCCCGGCTTCACCGGCCTTGCCGTCGCCCCGTACGACCCCGCCTGGCGCTTCACCGCCCCCGTCGCACCCGCGGAGCCGGGACCCGACGGCGCGCCGCGCCGCCTCGACGTCCCCACCGGCACCGACGGTGTCGTGCCGTTCGAGCTGCTCGGCGCGGTGGTCCTGCCCGGCCTCGGCTCGCTCGACGTCTGGCGTCTCGCCTCCTACGGCGGCGGCTTGTTCGTGCCGATCAAGGACGCGCTCGCCGGTACCCCCGGCGGCACGTACGGCGGCGGTCGCTACCTCCTGGACACCATCAAGGGCTCCTGGCTGGGCCACGCGGGCAGCACCGACGGCCACGCGGGCGGGTACGACGACGGCGTCGGCGAGCTGGTGCTCGACCTCAACTTCGCGTACAACCCGTCGTGCGCCTACGACCCCGCGTGGACGTGCCCGCTCGCCCAGCCGGGCAACACGCTCGACGCCGAGGTGCCGGTGGGAGAGCACACGCCGGCGAAGGGGGCATAGCCCGGTGACCTCACGTTCCGACCAGGGTTCGAGCCGCCCCGTCGTCGGGCACGCCGACGAGCCGCACACCGAGGGCCTCGCCGAACGGCTGAACTGGCTGCGCGCGGGAGTCCTCGGCGCCAACGACGGCATCGTGTCCGTCGCCGCCGTCGCCGTCGGCGTGGCGGCCGCGACCACGCGGACCGGCCCCATCCTCACCGCCGGCCTCGCCGCCCTGGTGGGTGGCGCGATCTCGATGGCGCTCGGCGAGTACGTGTCGGTCTCCAGCCAGTCCGACAGCCAGAAGGCGCTCATCGCCAAGGAGCGGGCCGAGCTCGCCGAGATGCCCGAGGAGGAGCTCGCCGAGCTGGCAGAGCTCTACGAGGCCAAGGGCCTCTCCCCCGGCACCGCGCGCCAGGTCGCCGTCGAGCTCACCGAGCACGACGCCCTCTCCGCGCACCTGGACGCGGAGCTCGGTATCGACGAGGACGAGGTGGTCAGCCCCTGGAACGCGGCGGTCGCGTCCGCGGTGGCGTTCACCCTCGGCGCCGTGCTGCCGCTCGCGGCGGTGCTCCTGATCCCCGAGCCCTGGCGGGTCGCGGTCACCTTCGTCGTCGTGCTGGCGGCGCTCGCCGGGACCGGCTGGACCGCCGCCTGGATCGGTGGCGCACCACGCGTGCGGGCGACGGCCCGGGTGGTGGTCGGCGGAGCCCTCGCGCTGGGTGCGACCTTCGCCGTCGGCTCCCTGCTCGGCACGACGGCGATGGGGTGAGTACCGTTAGCGCCCGATGAACACCATCGACATCACACCGCCCCCTGCCGACGCACCCTCGTCGGCCTATGGCGTGCACTCCGAGGTCGGCCGTCTGCGCAAGGTCCTGGTCTGCGCGCCGGGCCTGGCGCACCAGCGACTCACCCCGTCCAACTCGGCCGACCTGCTGTTCGACGACGTCCTGTGGGTCGAGCGCGCCCAGCAGGACCACGCCGACTTCGTGGCCGAGCTACGCAGCCGCGACGTCGACGTCGTCGAGCTGCACGCCCTGCTCGCGGAGACGCTCCGCGTGGCCGGCGCCCGCGACTGGCTGCTGGACCGCAAGATCGTCCCGGAGATCGTGGGCAACGGGCTGGTCGACGCGACGCGCGAGTACCTCGAGTCCCTGCCGGAGCACGAGCTGGCCCGGTACCTGATCGGCGGCCTCGCGGTCGCCGACGTGCCGGAGCTGCCGCCCGGGTTCCGCGCCCTGGCGGACATGAGCCCCGACGCGCGCGAGTACCTCATGCCGCCGCTGCCGAACACACTCTTCACGCGGGACACCACCTGCTGGATCTACGGCGGCCTCACCCTGAACCCGCTGTACTGGCAGGCGCGCCGCGACGAGACGCTGCTGATGAAGGCGGTGTACGCGTTCCACCCGGACTTCGTGGGCAGCCGCGTGTGGTGGGGCGACCCCGAGGCCAGCCACGGCGAGGCCACGTTCGAGGGCGGCGACATCATGCCGATCGGCAACGGCACCGTGCTGATGGGCATGAGCGAGCGCACCTCCCGCCAGGCGATCACACAGGTGGCGGCGTCCCTGTTCGAGCAGGGCGCGGCCGAGCAGATCGTGGTGGCGGGCATGCCCCGGCTGCGGGCTGCCATGCACCTGGACACGATCATGACGTTCGTCGACGTCGACACCGTCACGGTCTACCCCCGCATCGTGGACCGGGTGCACCCGTTCGTGCTCCGCCCGGACTCCGGCCCGCTCGGCGTCTCCGTGACCGACGCCGGCGGGTCGTCCTTCCTCGACGTGGTGGGGCAGGCCTCCGGTCTGGGCGAGCTGCGCGTCATCGAGACCGGCGGCGACGTCTACGAGTCGGAGCGCCAGCAGTGGGACAGCGGCAACAACTCGGTCGCCGTCGAGCCGGGCGTGGTGTTCACCTACGACCGCAACACCACGACGAACGACCTGCTGCGCAAGGCCGGTGTCGACGTGATCGAGATCGCCGGCGGCGAGCTGGGCCGCGGCCGAGGCGGCGGGCACTGCATGACGTGCCCGATCATCCGCGAGCCCGTCAGCTGGTAGGCCCGCTCAGGTTCGTACGACGGCTACCCTGCATCCCGGACAAAACCCCTGAAAGGAGTCCGGATGTCGGTCGGTGGCGGGACGGTTCGCGAGCGCTTGCGGAGGCTGGTCGAGCATCACCGGTTCCAGCAGGTGGTGCTCGGCCTCATCATCGCCAACGCCGTGATCCTGGGGCTGGAGACGTCGATCGTCTCGGGGCCACCGGACGAGGTGCTGCAGGCCCTCGACGACGCGCTGCTCTGGCTCTTCGTCACCGAGATCACCCTGCGCCTGGTCGCGCACGGGCCGCGGTTCTTCCGTGACCCCTGGAGCGTGTTCGACCTGCTCGTCGTCGCGATCGCCCTGATCCCCGCGACCGGGCCGATGTCCGTGCTGCGCGCCCTGCGGATCCTGCGGGTGCTGCGCCTGGCCGACTCGGTGCCGTCGATGAAGCGCGTCGTCAACGGCCTGGTCGCCGCCGTCCCGGGGATGGGCTCGGTGGGGGCGCTGCTGGTGCTGGTCATGTACGTGTCCGTGGTGATCGCCACCAACCTGTACGGGACGATCGCCGAGGAGCACTTCGGCGACCTCGGGACCACGGCGTTCACCCTCTTCCAGGTCATGACCGGCGAGGCGTGGCCGGACATCGCCGCCGACGTCATGCAGGAGGAGCCCACCGCCTGGATCTTCTTCGTCGTGTTCATCCTGGTGGTCTCGTTCGCCGTGCTGAACCTCTTCATCGCGGTGGTCGTGAGCGGCATGGAGAGCATCGAGGACCTCGCCGAGCACGAGGAGCGGTCCGACGCCGAGGTCATGGACGAGCTGCGCGCCATCCGTGCCCAGCTCGCCACGCTGCAGGCGGAGCTCGCCGCGTCCCGGACCGACCCAGCGGCCCCACCACCGGCGCCGGAGCCGGCCGCGGTCCCCTGAGCGCTCGCGTGCGGCCAGCTCGCCGCGACACGCCGTGCAGGCGCGCCACGCCGGCAACTTGATGCATCCTTGGGTTGCAGTTCCGGAAAAGCCATAGACGCTACCAAGTCTCCGTTGTACCTTTCTTCACACACGGACACGCGCCGTGGCGGCTGGTGGTGTGTCCGCACCCCCAGCCGAAGCCAGATCCGAACAAGACGGAAGGACGAGATCCACGATGGTTCGCACCAGCGTCGCACTCCAGGCGTCAAGCCCGTGCCATGTCAGTGCCGCCACCGCTTCGTTCTTCCCGACCACCGCGCAGCACCTGCGAGACGGCCGCGAGGCCATACGAGGCGCCATACGCCGCTGATCCGGTTCTGCCGGACCAGCGAACGTGAGCCGCCTCGGGACATCTGTTCCCGGGCGGCTCTTGTCGTCTCGGACCCGTACAGCACGACGAAGAACCAAGAAGGACAAGCTCACCGGAAGGAGCAGGCCCGTGGCCGACGTCCTCGTCCTCAATGCCGGCTACGAGCCGCTGCACCGGGTATCGGTCCGGCATGCCATCCACATGCTCGTGCGCGAGGTCGCGGTCGTCGAGGAGGCGGTCGACGGCCGCTCCTTCGGGCCGTTTCCGTTACCGCGCGTGCTGCGGCTGGTCCGATACGTCACGATGCGGTGGCTCTACAAGTCGGGCGGTGCGCCCGCGTGCACCAAGCAGGGCGTCAAGCGGCGTGACGGCTTGTGCGCGTACTGCGGCGGCCCCGCCGAGACCGTGGACCACATCCTGCCGCGTTCCCGCGGGGGCCCGTCGACGTGGATGAACCTCGTGGCGGCCTGCTACCCGTGCAACTCGCACAAGGCGGACCGCACGCCCGCGGAGGCCGGCATGGTGCTCCACGTGACGCCGCACGTCCCACGCGCCGAGTACGCTCGCGCCATCCGGCACCGGGCGGCGCGAGCGGCCTAGGCGCGGGGCTACAGCGCGCCCGCCAGCAGCTCCAGGGTCTGCGTGCGGCCGGGGGTCGCGTCCATCGGCTCTCCCTCGCGCGAGCCGGCGACCGGCACGAGCATGACCTCCTCGACGCCGTGCCGCTCGGCCAGCCCACGCACCTCCGCGGCCACCTCGGCGCCGTCGCCGATCAGCCAGCGGGCGCGCATCGCCTCGATGGACTGGGCGAGCGCGCCGTCGGCCGGCACGGCCGCCGTGGCGCGCACCGCCTCCTCGACCGTCTCGAGCGGGCCCAGCCTCTGGCCGGAACGCAGCCTGGCCATCTGCCGCAGCTGCGGCAGGGCTCGTTCGTACGCCTCGTCCGACGTCGGCGCGACCGACGCGTTGACCGTGATGAACGTACGCGGCTCCGGATGCTCCTCGGACGGCCGGTAGCCGTCGCGGTACAGGGCGAGGATCTGGTCCATGCCCTGGCCGGAGAAGTGGTTGGCGAACACGTAGGGCAGGCCCAGCTCCGCGGCGAGACGTGCCGAGTAGTCGCTGGAACCGAGCAGCCAGACGGTCGGGACGCCCGCCGCGGCGGGCGTGGCCCGCACGTCGTAGATGTCACCGGAGGTGAGACGCAGGCGGGCGCCGTCGGGCCCCATGAGGCTGAGGATGTCGGTGACGTGCTGCGGGAACCGGTCCACGTCCGCCGTCGGACCCGTGGCCCGCAGCAGCGACGTGATCACCGGGTCGCTCCCCGGCGCGCGGCCGATACCGAGGTCGATGCGGCCCGGGGCGACGGCCTCCAGCGCCGCGAACTGCTCCGCCACCACGAGCGGGGCGTGGTTCGGCAGCATCACGCCACCCGAACCGACCCGGATGCGCGAGGTCCGCGCTGCCGCGGCGGCGATCATGACCGGCGGGGACGAGGCGGCGACGGCCGCCATGTTGTGGTGCTCCGCGAACCAGTAGCGCTCGAAGCCGAGGCGGTCGGCGAGCGCCGCCAGCTCGAGCGAGGCCGCCAGGGCCTGGGCGCTGGTCTGGCCCGAACGGACGGGCACGAGGTCAAGGACGGACAAGCGTGGCGTGGTGTTCATCGCCTCTGACAACCGTCCTGAGGTCCGGCGTGTTCCGGGCCGGCCGCTCCTGGGTCAGCCCTGTATCACTCCCCGGAGTGCCCCGGTATCTCGTGAGGTCATGGCGCCCACCCCTGTTGGCCTGACATGATCGCGAGGTGTCTGTTGATGTGCGCGCCGCGACCGACGACGACGTCGATGCCGTGGTCGACCTTTTCCGTCAGTACCTCAGGTTCTACGACCAGGAGGTGCCTGACGCCGAAGCGCGCGCCTTTCTGACCGCCCGCCGCTCGGCCGATGACAGCGTGCTGCTGGTCGCGGTGCTGGACCCGGACGGCAGCGAGCCCGAGGCGTCGGCCGCCGGTGTGGTCGGCTTCGCGCAGAGCTACCCCACCTGGTCGTCCGTGAGCCTGAGCCAGTCGTGGGTGCTGAACGACCTGTTCGTCTCACCCGCCGCGCGCGGGACCGGCGCGGGGCGCGCCCTGGTGCAGGACACGTGCCGGCGCGCCAAGGAGGCCGGCGCGATCCGCGTGTCCCTGGCCACCGCGTGGGACAACGTCGCGGCACAGGGGCTGTACGAGTCCGAGGGCTTCGTGCGCGAGGAGCACTTCCACCGCTACGCCTACGTGACGGGCGCCTGAGCCACCTCTCCCCGACTGAGCGGGAAGGTGCGTTCGGCCTGCTCAGACCGCTGGGCGCGCCGTCGACGCCGGTGTCGGCGGCCCACGCTAGGGTTTCCTCCGGCCGGGGACGAACCCGGTCGGACGACCCATGCCTGACACGTCGGGGAGACCCGGGAACTGGAGCGCACACCACCATGATGGGAGGCAACCACGCCGCGACGGGAGCCGCGGCCTGGGTAGCAGTCACCGCGTCGACGCCGATCGCCTTCGGCTGGTACCCGGGGGTGACGGACACGGGCGTGATCGCGGGCGCCCTCGTCTGTGCCGGGGCCGCGCTGCTGCCCGACGCCGACCATCATTCCGGCACCATCGCGAACTCGCTGTCGCCCGTCTCGGACGTGGTGGTCAAGGGGATCGAGGCCGTGTCGGGCGGGCACCGCAAGGGCACGCACTCGATCCTCGGCATCGCGGTGTTCACGGCGATCGCCTGGGCGCTCAGCCTGCTGAGCATCGACACCGGCAACGAACAGCTCGGGACCATCCTCATCGGTCCGGGCATCATGTGCGTGCTGCTCGTGGCGTTCGCGCTCAAGGCGCTCAAGATCACGCGGGACACGAAGGTGCTGCCGTGGACCACGTCCATCACCCTCGCGGTGCTCATCGCGATCTTCGCGCCCGAGGAGTGGTACTGGATGCCGTTCAGCGTGGCGCTCGGCTGCACCGTGCACATCATCGGCGACATGATCACGACCGCCGGCGTGCCCCTGCTGTGGCCGCTGAAGTTCCGCTCCCCGTACTGGATGCGCAACAAGCGCGGCATCGAGCTCGACATGTTCTGGCGGTCGGGCGGGAACATCGCCATCCCGATCCTCGGCAACGCCGGCTCGGTGCGCGAGTGGATCTTCCTGGTGCCCGTCTCCCTCTACGCGATCGTCGGCATCCTGTGGGCGCTGCTGAACGAGATGGGTTACGACACCATGGCGGTCTGGAACCAGATCGTGGCGCTCTTCCCCGCCTGACCCTCCAGCCCGGTTGAGTGCGGGATCTTCGCCCCTGCCCGGGCAGATTCGGGGCGAAGATCCCGCACTCAACGGCTCCGGTGGGTCAGAGGCCGCCGGCCACCGCGGCGCCCGCCGCGAGCCAGGCCCTGCGGGTGTCCGTGCGGAGGGCGCCGTAGCGCAGGTGGCCGTCGACCATCGCGGGGTCGAACGGGACGGTGACCACCTCGCGGGCCAGCGACCGGTACCCGTCGGCCACCTTCTCCAGCTCGCTCGCCGGCTCCTTCTGGTCGGCCTGGCTCACCACCACCACTGCCTGCTGCGCCAGGTAGGCGGACCGTCCGTCGCGGGTCGCGAGCGCCTCCAGCAGCAGGGCGCCGGCCTCGGCGTGGTCGTCGCGCGTGGTGGTGGCCACCACGAGCTGGTCGGTGAGATCGATCATTCGCTGCCACATCGGGTCGGACTCGTCGTTGCCGGAGTCGATGAGGATCATCCGGTAGTACTTCGAGAGCACGGAGTGGATGGCGTCCACGTCCTGCGGCTCGATCCGCTGCTCGTTCGCCATGGCTATGGGCTTGGACCGGAGCACGTCGAAGCGGTCGCGCGTCTGGTGGTGCACGTACCGCGCGAGGTCGGCGGCCTGTGCCGACGGCCCGAGGAGGCGGTCGGTCTGCGGCAGCAGGTCCAGCAGCGTGGACTCGTGCGGTCCCTGCTCGGTGCGCCAGCCCAGCGTGCCGCGGGTCTGGTTGTTGTCCCACGTCACCACACCCGCTCCGCCGAACTGCGCGAAGACGGCGGCGAGCAGCACGGTCGACGGCGTCTTGCCCGCGCCGCCCTTGCCGTTCACCACCGAGATGGTGCGCGGCCCGGGCCAGTGCTGGCTGACGGCGCGCTCGTCGGCGCGCTCGGCCCGCTCCGACTCGCTCGGGCCCACCCGGATGCCGATGCGGGTGAGCATCCCGCGCACGCCCCGCGTGGCCGGGTCCTCGTCCTGCTGGTGCGTGAGGAACGACTCGCGCACCTCGCGCCGGGAGCGCGGCGCGTCGCCGTCGGTCACCGGCGTCGGCTCCGACGGCGGCTCGGACAGGCTGCCGCCCATGCTCCCGGCGGCCGGCACCGCGTCCACCGGCCCGGGCATGGGGCTCAGCACGCTGCCGGTCGTGCTGCCGGTGCCGCCGGTCGTGGCTCCCGGCGTGCTGTCCGGCGTGCTGTCCCCCGTGGCGGCCTCACGGACCCAGTCCGCCACGCCGGAACCGTTCCCGGCGTCCGCGCCACCGCCGTCGGGCGCGAACGAGGTCGACGCGGGCGGCGGCGTGGTGCGCGGCGGCTCCGGCGTCCGCTGGACGCGGCGCACCGTGTCCTCCTGGTCGGTCTCGGCCGTCTCGGCCGTACCCGAGACCCGCGTGGCGTCGGGGTCGGCGGGCAGGCCCACGGCGGGTGCCCCCTCGAACACGGGGCCCGGCGTCGGGTCCTGCGACACCTGCGGCGTCGGGGACGACGGCGGTGCCTGCGGAGTCGGGGACGACGGCGGCGCGAGCTCGTCCTCCTCCGGCACCACCGTGCCGTCCGGGTGCACGATGAGGTTCCAGAGCCCCTCCGGACCGGTCGCGGACGCCCGGACGGGCCGGCCGACCTTCGCGGCGTTCTCCGTCACCCGGCGCAGCACCTCCACCCGCGCCTCTTCCAGGCTGCCGGTGGTGATCGGGTGGAACGTCCCGTCGATCGTCACCTCACCGGAGCCGTCCTCCCGGACGATCGCGTCGATCCGGGGCCAGCGGGGCACGGTGTCAGAGCTCATGCGTTTCCTCCGAAGTTCCTGGGTAGGCGGCTCGCGTGGTTCGCCCCCGATGCAAGGGTCGGACATGTTCGTCCGCCTGGCCACCCCAACGGGGCATTCACCCCACCTGGTAGGTTCTCGCGCAAACAGGTGTCGAAACCGGGACCACTACCGAGGAGCCTCCGCGTGTCTGACGAGCCCACCCGCCGAATTCCCCCGGCGGATGACCCTACGCAGATCCAGCGGCCACCCGCTCGTCCTGGCCACCCGGTCGCGCAGCCCGAAGCCCCGTCATCGTATGCCGCGACCCAGCGGATGGACATGGCCCGCGGCGGACAGGCTCCTGGCCAGGCCGGACAGGGCGCATGGCCCGCCCAGGCCGGCGGCGACCACACGCAGGTCATGCCGCCGTCGGGGATGCCGGCGTCGGGAGCACCCCAGGGAGCAGCCGGCTACGGCGACCAGACCCAGGTGATCCCGCCGTCGGGGATGCCCCAGGGAGCCGACCAGGGACGTGACTACCGCGCCGCGACCCCGCCGCCCGCTCGGCCCTACCGTCCGTACGAGACCGTGCAGCCCACCCAGGCGGCGCAGCCCACGCAGGCCTATGCGCCCGGCGCCTTTCCGGGCGAGCCGGGCCCGAGCCAGGCCGGCTACGGCCAGCAGCCGGGCCAGGGTCCGTTCCCCGGACGGGCGCCGCAGGCCTATGACCAGGGTTACGACCCGCACGCGCCCCAGCCGACTCCCCCTGCGCCTCGGCGGGACAGGGACCGGGACCAGGGCGACGGCGGCGGTTCGATGGCGGGCGCCGTCCTCGCATGGATCCCGCGGATCCTGCTCGCGCTGAGCGTCTACCAGCTCGTCCGCCTGATCCCCGGGTTCGACGTCATGCCGGACACGTCGCAGTTCCCGCTGTTCCGCGGGATCGGCGACGGGGTGCTGGGCATGCTCAACCTCAACCCCGAGTGGTCCGACCAGGCCGCCAACCTGACGATCCCGGTGCTCGGGATCGCGCTCGCCGGGCTGTTCAACACGATCCGGTCCCTGAACACGTCGCTGGCCATCTGGCCGTACGGGCTCACGATCGTGGCGTGGATCGTGGTCTTCGCGGTCGGCGGCATCGTCGGCTACGCGAAGGACGCGACCGCCGGCGTCCAGGAGAACGTCCAGCAGTCCGTGGACGACGGCATCGAGGACGCCAAGGAGGACGCCAGGAAGTCCGTCGAGGACCAGGTCCAGCAGGGCGTGGAGGATGCCACGCAGAACGCGACCGAGAACCTCGAGGACGCCCTGCCGGGCGGGAACGGTTAGCAGGTCACAGGTAGGGGACATCGCTGAGCGGCAGGGCGGGACGCTGATAGATTTCATCTGGTCCAGCCGGTAGTCCCGGTGCGCTGCTGAGGAGTCCTTCGCTTGTCCGACCAGACCATCCGTACGACGGCCGCACGGATCGGGCCGCCGCCTACCGCGGCGACCGAGATCGTCCAGCCCTCCGGGGCCACCCCGGGGCAGGCCGCACGGCAAGCGGCCGCGGGCGGCGCCACCGCGCAGCGGATCCCGGCCACGGGCGAGACCCTCGGCCCGTACCAGCTGCACGGCTCCCTCGGGCACGGCGGGTTCGCCCACGTGTACCGCGCCGTCGGGCAGGGCGGTGAGGTCGCGCTCAAGGTGCTGACCAACGCGGAGCACGACTCGCTGGACCGCTTCGTCGGCGAGGCCGCGCTGCTGGAGCGCCTGGCGGGTCGCGGGTTCCCGCAACTCATCACGGCCGACCTGCGGTCCGCCACGCCGTGGTTCGCCATGGAGCTCGTGCCGGGGCCCACCCTGGCCCAGCGGGTGGCCGCAGAGGGGCCGATGCCACCCCACGAGGTGCTGCGCGTGGCCGACGACGTGCTGGACGCCCTCGCGGTGCTCCAGGAGGAGCGCTTCCTGCACCGGGACGTGAAGCCCGCGAACATCATCGCGGCGCCCGACCGGTACGTGCTCATCGACCTCGGCATCGCCAAGGGGCACGGCACCAGCACCTCGACCCACGCCGCCGGCACCATCTCGTACATGGCGCCCGAGCTGTTCGTGCGCAAGCCGCACGCGCGCTCCGACGTGTACAGCCTCGGCCTGCTGCTGATCTTCCTCGCCACGGGCGAGCTGCCGAACGACCTCAACTTCGCGGGACGGGACCTGACGGCGGCCGACGTCGGGCCGGTCGACCAGCGGCTGCTGCCGCTCGTCCTGGCGATGACCAGGCACCGGCCGGAGGACCGCCCGCCGCTGCACAACCTCATCGGCACCGTGGCGCAGCTCGCGTCCGACAGCGCCCGGATCGACCCGACGCTGCTCGCCGCCGCCGACGTCACCACCGTCGAGCGCGGCCTCGTCACCGAGGTGCTGACCGCGGGCGGGGCGGCGGCCGCCGTCGTCGCGCCCACCAGCGTGCTGGCGAGCAACCCGGTGCGGCAGGGCGAACCGATCACCAACCTGGTCTACGACCAGCAGCTCATGGGCCGTCTGCACCAGGTGCACGGCGACGGGTTCGACGGCGCGGCGGAGGAGGTCATCTCCGTGTACCTGTCGGCCGTGGGGCCGCAGCGGGCCGGGGGCCGCGCGCCCGCCGAGATCAAGGACTACCTGTGGGCCGCGATGCGCTGGGCCCCCGCCTTCACGCCAGAGGGCTACGCGGACAACTACGACGGCTGGGTCGCCTACCGGCAGCGTCACGGCCTCGCCCTCCCCGGCGTCCCGACGTCGACGACGCCCCGGCGGCAGACCAGCGGCCCGGCCACGCGCCGAGCGCCGGTCACGAACCAGCAGGCCACGCAGGTGGCACCCGCGTACCGTCCCGGACCGGTGCCGGCCGCCCGTCCGGCGCCCGCCCCGGCCCCCGCGGAGCGGCCCACCGCGACGCAGCCGGTGGCCCCGGTGCAGCCGACGCAGCCTCCGGTGCAGCCGGCCCCGCCCACGCCGCGCCGCGAGGACCAGGACGCCCGAGGTGCCCGGGACAACAAGCGCAAGGACTCCGGCGGCGGCCTCGGGGCGATCGCGACGATCCTCGGCTGGGTGCCGCGCATCCTGCTCGCCCTCGCGGTCTACCAGCTGGTGCGCCTCGTCCCCGGCTTCGACGCGATGCCAAGCGCGGCCGGGCTGCCGCTGTTCGCGGGTCTCGGTGACCTCGCGGTGGTGATGCTGAACCTCGACTCGGCATGGGCGCCCCGCATGGCGGAGCTGTCCATCCCGCTGCTCGGCATCGTGACGTCCGCCGTCGTCAACCTCTTCCGAGCGGTGCGCACGCGCCGCGGCGGGCGGACGTGGCCGTTCTGGCTGGTCGTCGTCGTGTGGGTGATCGTGATCGCGGTGCAGGGTGTGGTCAGCTACGCGCAGCAGGCCACCCAGGACGCGCGCGAGTCCTTCGAGCAGCAGCGCGAGCAGCTCCAGGACGGCATCGAGCAGGGCGTCCAGGAGACCACGGAGGACGTGCGGGACTCGGTCTGGGAGTCGGTCGAGAACGCTCTGCCCTGGAACTGACGGGCCGGGGCTGCGGCCGGCAGTGAACCGCGTCGGATATTCAGGTGCGCGTCGTCGGGTGCGGGTGGCATGCTCGTCGCACGGTCACCGGGCCAGCCCCTGAGGCACTCGATGACCGGCCAGCAACCACAGGGAAGGAGGCGGTCATGGACGACGTCGTTCGCGCGGCTGCCTCAGCGGCAGCAGACGCCACTGTCACCAGGAGCACCCGGGGCTGACCCGGCCGTGCTCCGGCATCAAGGAGCACTGTCTTGCCTTCCCGTTTTCCCGAAGCACCGAAGCATTCCCTCGTGCGCGCCGAGCGCAGGTCCTCGCGGGCCGGCCGCGAGGACCTGGAGGGTCCGCACCCGAGCACCCTCCGGGCGGACCCGGCCGGCACCGAGTACGACACCGACCTCGCCCAGCCCGGGCCCGGTCAGCGCTGGTCCACCTGGCGGTCCGTCGCCAAGGGCCAGCGCGGACCCGAACCCCGGCCCGACTGGCTGGTCACCCGTGACGCCGCTCTCGACACCGAGCTCGGCATCCTCAAGACCGGAAAGGAGGCGGACGCCTTCCTGCTGGAGCGTGCCGTCCCGCACGCCGGCGGGGCCGAGCGCTGCCTCCTGGTGGCGAAGCGCTACCGCAGCCTGGAGCACGGCCAGTTCCACCGCGGCACCGAGTACACCGAGGGCCGCCGGCTGCGCCGCACGCGCGACCAGCGTGCCATGGAGGACCGCAAGTCCTCCTGGGGCCGCGCGGTGTCGGCCACCCAGTGGGCCGACGCCGAGTTCGTGGCCCTGCGTGACCTGTGGTCGGCGGGCGCCCCGGTGCCGTACCCGGTGCAGATCGACGGCACAGAGGTGCTCATGGAGTTCGTGGGTACCGAGACGACCGACGAGGACGGCCGCACCCAGGCCGTCGCGGCACCCCGGCTCACCAGGGAACGCCCCTCGGACGACCGGCTGGAGTCGTACTGGGAGCAGCTCACGCACGGCATGACCGTGCTGGCCCGGCTCGGGTTCGCGCACGGCGACCTGTCGCCGTACAACATCCTGGCCGACGGCGACCGGCTGGTCATCATCGACCTGCCGCAGGTCGTGGACCTCGCGTCCAACCCGTTCGCGAGCGACGTGCTGCTGCGGGACTGCCGCACGGTGTGCGCCTGGTTCACGGCCCGTGGCCTGGACGTCGACGCGGACACCCTGTTCGCCGACCTGCTGGCGCAGGCCTTCTGACGGGACCGGCCCGGTCAGTCCGCCGGGGTGACCGGGCCGCAGGTCCAGGAGGAGAATACCAGGTCGGTCTGCACGCGTCCCACCTCGCCGCGCGCCGTGAGGTCGAGGACCAGGCGCTGCAGCTCGTCGGTGTCGGCGCAGGCCACGTTGATCAGGAAGTCGTCGGGACCGGAGACGTGGTGCACGGCTCGCGCCTGCGGGAGCCGCCGTACCCACTCGACGAACGGCCCCAGCAGGGGGCGGGAGTGCGTGGTGAGCCGCACCCTCAGCATGGCCTGCAGCCCACGCCCGACGGCCGCCGGATCGATCTCGGCGAGGTACCCGCGGATCACCCCGGCGTTCTGCAGCCGCTGGGTGCGGGCCAGGCAGGTCGACGGCGCCACGCCGACCCGCTGCGCGAGCACCTTGTTGGAGAGCCGGCCGTCCTTCTGCAGCTCGTCGATGAGCGCGCGGTCGACCGAATCGAGGATCACGTTCTGGGCCATGCTCCGAATTATTAGCACGTCAGGCCCTCATCGACGGTGGAGAGTGCCGATAGTCCCCCATGACCATGCATTCAGGGAGCACGCACTCCTGGGACACGCGCGCCGTGCACGCCGGCAAGGACGACCTGGCCGCCCTGGGACTCCACACCCCGCCGATCGACCTGTCCACCACGTACCCGTCGCACGACGTCGTCGGCGAGGCCGCGCGCCTGGACGACTTCGCCGCCGGCAACGACGACGGCGGCCCGCCCGTCTACGGCCGCGTCGCCAACCCGACGGTGCGCCGCTTCGAGCAGGCCCTGGCCGAGCTCGAGGGCGCCGAGACCGCCGTCGCGTTCGCGAGCGGCATGGCCGCGCTGTCCGCCTGCCTGCTGGCCCAGGTCGCGGCGGGCAAGCCGGAGATCATCGGGGTGCGGCCCCTGTACGGCACCACCGACCACCTGCTCGGCTCGGGCCTGCTGGGCACCTCGGTGACGTGGGTGTCGCCGGAGGAGGCCGCGTCCGCCGTCACGGACAGGACCGGGCTGGTCGTCGTCGAGAGCCCGGCGAACCCCACCCTCACCGAGGTGGACCTGCGAGCGCTGGCCGACGCCTGCGCCCCGGTGCCCGTGCTGGTGGACAACACCTTCGCCACACCCGTGCTGCAGCGTCCGTTGACCCTCGGGGCGAGCATGGTGCTGCACAGCGCCACGAAGTACCTGGGCGGGCACGGCGACGTGATGGGCGGCGTCGTCGCGTGCTCCGAGGAGCTCGCCCGGCCGCTGCGGCAGATCCGGTTCGTCACCGGCGGCATGCTGCACCCGATCGCGGGCTACGAGCTGCTGCGCGGGCTGGCGACGCTCCCGGTGCGCGTCCGGGCGGCGTCGGCCACTGCGGCCGAGCTGGCACGCCGGCTCGCCGAGCACCCCGGTGTGACCACGGTGCACTACCCGCGGCTCGGCGGGGCGATGGTCTCGTTCGAGACGTCGGCCGATCCGGTGGCCCTGGTCTCCGCCGTGCGGCTGATGACCCCGGCGGTGAGCCTGGGCAGCGTGGACAGCCTCATCCAGCACCCCGCCTCGCTGACCCACCGGATCATGGACGAGGTGTCCCGCAAGGACGCGGGCATCTCGCCGGACCTGGTGCGCCTGTCGGTGGGCCTGGAGGACGTGGAAGACCTCTGGAGAGACCTGGCCCAGGCCCTCTCCCACGCCCGTCGTTGAGTGCTGGACATTCGCCCTCTCGACTGCGCTGGGTGGGCGAACGTCCAGCACTCAACGGGGAGTCGGCCTACCGTGAGGGGATGTCCAGCACTCCGTATGACCAGGACGACCTGCTCGCCTTCCTCGTCGACTACGGCGTCGCGCTCGGCTCGGGCGACCTGGAGACCGTGACGAACAGCCTCGCCTACCCGTCGGTGGTGGTGGAGGCCGAACGGTCCCTCGTCGTGCCCGACGCCGAGGCGGCCCGCGACGCCCTCGGCTCCATGCTGACCGCCTACCGGGAGCAGGGGCTGGTCGCCGCCGTGCCCGACGTGCGCGCCGTCGAGCAGGTCGGTGACGCCCTGCTGTGGGTCGACGTGCGCTGGAGCTACAAGGACGAGAACGCGTCGGAGGAGACGGCGGAGCGGGTGCGCTACCTGCTGAGGCGTGGGCGGGACACGTTCGAGCTGTGCGTGGTCGTCCCGGTCGAGGAGTAACCCGGGCGGCGGTCAGGCCGACGTGACGGCACGCCGTACGTGCCAGCGGATCAGGCGTCCGCTCGTGGCGTCCGTCGGCGCCAGCCGGTCGAAGCCCGCGCGCTCGAACATGCCGACCGTGCCCACGAACGCGGCACTCACGGGGACCCTGCGGCCGGGCTCCGGCTCGACGGGAAACGCGTCGAGCGCCGTGGCCCCGTGGGCCGCCGCGTAGCCCACCCCGGCGTCGAGCAGCGCCTGGGCGACGCCCTGCCTGCGAAAGCCCGGGCGCACCGTCACGCACATGAACACCCAGGTGCTGGGCCAGGACTCCGGCTCCCCCACCGGCAGCACCCTGGACCGCTGCAGCGAGCGGGCGGCCGACCGGCGCGAGAAACCGAGCCAGCCCGCCACCTCCGCCTCCGCGCCGAGGTAGGCGAGCATCCCGGGCGCCGGCTCCTGCTCGGTCAGCTCGCGCAGACGGGCGGCGCGCGTGGTGACGTCCTCCTTGGCGGGCGCACGCCAGTGCATGCACCAGCACGCCTGCTCGCGCCCGTTCGGGTTGAGGACGCGCGCGATGTCACCGAACCGCTCGGCGGTCGCGGGGAGCACGGTGATCTGGGCCATGTCGTGAAACTACTCCGGCTCACCGACACCGGCGGCGCGGCGACGCGCTTGGCACACTTTTATTCGCGGCCGCGACTGACGGTTGCAACACCGCCCGCGAACGGATCGGGCCGTCCGCTTGCCGGCGCGAACCTCCCTGTGGGATAACATAAGTATCCACTTATAGAAGGAGACGTCATGACCAGCACGATCGATCCCGTCACCACGGCCGGCCTCATGACCCGCGAGGTCCGCGACGGTGCCCGCGACGGCGCGCCGACCAAGATCGCCGTCGCGCGCCGCACCTACGCCGCCGACCGCGCCGACCTGTGGGACGCGCTCACGTCCGCCGAACGCCTCCCCCGGTGGTTCCTCCCGGTCAGCGGAGACCTCTCGGTGGGCGGGCACTATCAGTTCGAGGGCAACGCGGGCGGCGTCGTCGAGCGCTGCGCCGCGCCCGACGACTTCGCCGTCACCTGGGAGTTCGGCGGCAACGTCTCCTGGCTCGCCGTCTCGCTCACCCCGGCCGACGGCGGCACCACCCTCGAGCTGGTGCACGAGTCCCCCGTGGACCCGGACTTCGCGGCGCAGTACGGCCCGGGCGCCGTCGGCGTCGGCTGGGACCTCGCGCTCGTCGGGCTGGGCCTGCACCTCGCCACCGGCTCCGACAACGACGCCGCCGAGTTCCAGGAGTGGACCCTCTCCCCCGTCGGCATCGAGTTCGTCCGGCTGGCGAGCACCGGCTGGGCCGACGCCGCCATCGCCTCGGGCGACGACGCCGCCCAGGCGCGCGCCGCCGCCGAGCGCACGCTGGCGTTCTACACCGTCCCGCCGGAGTCCTGAGTGCCCGCCGCTCGGGCGGACGGCCGCGCGGAGGACGGGGTCGGCGCGCCCGACTCCGCGCCGGCAGGGGTGTTCGAGGCCCTCGGCGACCCGGTACGGCGCCGGCTGCTGGAACTCCTGGTCCCGGGCGAGCAGCCGGCCGGAGCCCTCGTCACCGCGCTGCAGGCCCGGGTGCGCCTCACCCAGCCGGCCGTCTCGCAGCACCTCAAGGTGCTGCGCGAGGCCGGCCTGGTGAGGGTGCGCGCCGAGGGCACGCGCCGCCTCTACGCCGTGGACGACGCCGGGACGGCTGCGGCGCGCGCCTGGCTCGCCCGTTTCGAGGACACGTTCGCCCAGCCGCTCGACGCCCTGGCGACCGAGCTGGTCCGGGGACGCAGGGAGCGCCGTCGGGCAGCGCCGCAGGCTGAACCTGCGCCGCGCGTGGTCGGCAGGACGTCAGGAGGTCGGTAACCCGAGCTGCCGACCTCCTGACGTTCTGCCGACCAGCCGTACACCTGCCGGCCGGCCAGCCCGCCTCAGTAGCGCTTCGGGAGCTTCAGGTGGCGTTCCGCCATGATCGTGCGCAGCAGGTCGGGGCGGTCGGTGATGAGCCCGTCCACACCGAGGTCCATCAGCGACTCGATGGTGGCGCGGTCGTCGATGGTCCACGGGATCACGGCCAGACCGGCGTCGTGCGCGGCGTCGACGAGCTCCTGCGTCGTGAAGGGCACGTAGCCCGGATCGTCCACGCCGCCGCCCTGGGGGTCGCCGTGCACGGGCGAGACGGCGTCGGCGCCGAACGAGGCGGAGGCGGCGACGAACTTCTCCTGGATCGAGCCGGGGAAGTCGTCGATGTCCAGCCCGCCGAGCCACGGCGACGCACCGTCCTGGCCCACCTGCAGGAACTGCTGGCCGTTCGTCAGCGCCACGAGCGGGAAGCGGGGCTCCACCTCGCTCATCCGCATCAGGGAGCCCCAGTCGAAGCTCTGGATCGTCACCTGGTCCACGAGCCCGGCCGCGCGGACCTCGCGGGCCACGACCTGCACGAACTGCTCGCGGGGCGCCGTCTGCTCGGGGGCACCGGCCTCGACCTTGGTCTCGATGTTGAGGGTGACCTGGCGCGCGCGGTGGCGGTTGACCAGGCTCAGCACCTCGGACAGCAGCGGCATGCGCTCGCCCGGGTGCAGCTCCTGCCCGGGGAACTGGGGCTGGCGCAGCGAGCCGCAGTCGATGGTGCGCACCTGCGCGAGCGTGAGGTCCTTGATGTACGTCTCGTCGGGGACGTACGGGAACTCGGGGTCACCCGGGAACGCGGGCTCCGTGTCGACGCACTTGGCCGGGTTCGGGTCGCGGTCGTGGGTCACCACGGCGTAGCCGTCCTGCGTGATCTGCACGTCGAGCTCGAGCGTGCTGACACCGAGCGCGAGCGCGTTGTCGAAGGCCGGCAGGGTGTTCTCGACGGTGAGCGCGACGCCGCCGCGGTGGGCCTGGAGGTCGAACGCCCGGTGGTGCCCCTCGGGCAGGGCCGACGCCGGCGCGGCGCCCAGGGCCAGCGTGCCCGCGAGGGCCGCGGCGAGTGCTGTCGTGGTGGTCTTCATGCGCCCGAGCCTGGCCATATGCGGTGGCCGCGGCGTGGCGCCACGCCGTCCCTCGGGCGACGCCGACGTGAACGGGCGGCGATCAGCGCACGGTGCAAAGCGTCACGAACCGCCCTGCGGGGGTACGGTTCTCGGGTGGCTCATCTGGACTGGGAGATCAAGGCAAGCCTGCTGATGTACGTGATGGGGGCGCCGGGCGGCCGCATCGTGCAGGACGACGCCGTGGGCGGCAGCGGCGCCTCGTTCCACTTCCCGCTCGACCCGGAACGCGGCCCCGCCCCCTCCCCCGACGCCACGCTGTTCGCGTTCACGGGATCCGTGGTCTTCATCGGGCACTTCGGCTCGTTCGTCGGCGAGATCGCCGACATCGAGGTCACCGCACCCTCCGACGGCGGCCCCGACTGGAGCATGTCCATCCGGGACCGCGAGTCGGACGTACGCACGGTCGCCTTTCGCCTGGCCGGACCTCCCGAGCGGTCCGACGACGGCGCGCGGCTCACCTGGCGCCAGGTCGAGCTCACGGACGACGGCGCGAAGCTCTGGGGTGGCAACTACCCGGTGGGCACGCCGTTCGAGCCGGTGGCGATCGACCTGTCCTGACGGGTTGGTCGCGCTACGGTTCGGTGATGCTGCCGCTCGGACTGTCCATGCTGTGGGAACCGGTGGTCCCGGAGGCCGCACTCAGGGAACGTTTCGGGTTCGACGACCTCGCCGCCGCCCACGGGTGGGTCGCCAAGGCGCTCGACGCGGCCTGGGCCATCACCGTCGACGCGTGCCCACGCATGGTGATCAGCGACCAGAACGCGATCGTCTGGGCACGGAGCGACCGCGGCGACCTGGTGGTCAAGTGGTCGCGGGCCCGTGAGCGCTTCGAGAGCCTCGACGCCTCCACCCGGCTGCTGCGCGGGCTCGCCGACCGCGGCATCCCGGTGGCCGCGCCGCTCGCGACGACGGCCGGGCTCGACCGCGTTCTCCTGGACGGCCCGTCGGGCGAGCTGTCCGTCACGGTGCTGCCGGAGCTGTCGGGAGACTGGCTGGACGTGACCGACCGCGCGGCGGTGCGATCGGCCGGGGCCTGCCTGGCGGAGCTGCACCTGGCGCTGGGATCGCTCGGGGCCGACGGCGCGTTCGAGGCCGGCCCGCGCGAGCCGGCACCGGCAGGCGACTCGACGGCACCGGAGGCCGGGAGGCTCAGGCAGACGATCAGCGACTGGCTCACGACTCGCGACCACCGGCTCGCGCCAGAGGCGTCCCGTCGGCTCCGCGACCTGCTGTCCGAGGCCCCGGAGCTCGACGACGAACCTCAGCTGGTGCACAACGACTTCCGGGCCGCCAACATCCTGACCCGGGACTCGACGGTCGTCGGGGTGCTCGACCTCGACGAGGTGCGGGTGGAGCACCGGGTCCACGACCTGGCCAAGGCCGGCGTGTACCTCGGCACCCGGTTCACGGACTGGCGCCCGACGTCGGGTGGCGTGCGCCAGGCGCTGCGCGCCGGGTACGAGTCCGTACGGCCGCTCAGCCCCGCCGAGGCGCGGTGGTTCGAGATCCTCGTGGTGTGGCAGGGCCTCCACGCCATCCCCGGCAAGGACGACCCCGCCGGGTGGGCGTCAGCCGTGTAGCTCCACGGCGTCTCGTACCGCCTGCGCCGTCCCGGCCGGCAGCGCGAACCACCGTGCACGACGCCATTGTGCCTGGTCAGCACCTCCAGGATCGGTACTCAGGCCGTGGGCGGGGTGCCGTCCACCGCACTCATCCGCTCCACCAGCTCGGCCGGGAGCTCCAGCGCCATGGCGGCGACGGCGGCGTCGAGCTGGTGCACCTTGCTGCCGCCCAGCATGGGCCGGATCCCGCGTGCCGCGAGCCAGGCGAGCACCACCTGGCCGCGCGTCGCGCCGACCTCGGCCGCGACGTCGTCCAGGACGGCGAGCCGCCGGGCGGTGCCCGGGTGGTCGAACACCTCGGGGACGGGCTTGGCCGGGTTGTCGTACGCCCCGGCCAGGAGCGGCGTGTAGGCCCAGACCTCCAGGTCGTCGACGGCGGCGAGGTCGAGCAGCTCGTCGTCCAGCCAGCCGAAGCGGTGGTTCCCCGTGAGCGCGCCCGGCCGGGGCTGGAGATAGCTGTAGGCATGCTGCACCGCGCTGAACGGCTCCTCGCCCTGCCCGACGGCGTGCCGGCGGGCCCGCTCGACGCGCCACGCCGGGTGGTTGGAGAGGCCGATGCGCCGGGCGACGCCGTCGGAGACGAGGGCCGCGCAGGCGTCGGCGGTCTGCTCGACCGCGACCGAGCGGTCCTCCATGTGCCCCCAGGCGAGGTCGACGTGGTCGGTGCCGAGGCGGCGCAGGCTGCCGGTGATCTGTTCGTGGATCGCGGCGGGCGACAGGCCGGTGCGGGAGGCGGGCCAGTCGGCGGCGTCGCGCGGCTCGGCGCCGAACTTGGTGGCGAGCAGGATGCGGTCGCGGACGCCGGGGCGCGCGGCGAACCAGCGGCCGAGCAGCTCCTCGCTCTGCCCGCCGTACCCGGACTCGCTCGCCCAGAAGGCGTAGCAGTCGGCGGTGTCGATCCACCGGCCGCCCGCGTCGACGAACCGGTCGAGCACGGCGAACGACGTGGCCTCGTCCACCGCGGTGCCGAACATCATGGCGCCGAGCACGAGGCGTTCGGCGGGCGGGGTGGCGTGGGTGGTGACGGGTTGTGGGGTGGTCTGCGATGTGGTCATGGGACGAGCGAAAACCCTGGAGCGCGCTCCAGGTCAAGGGCAGGATCAGAACATGGCCACCTATTCGCCCGCGCAGGCCGCCGAGGTCTCCGGTTTCAGCATCGACACGCTGCGGTACTACGAGCGTGAGGGCATCCTGCGTCCCATCGCGCGCACGTCGGGTGGGCACCGCGCCTACACCGACGACGACCTGGGCTGGCTGGACCTCGTGCACTGCCTGCGCGACACCGGCATGCCGATCGCCGACCTCAAGCGGTACGCGGAGCTGTCGCTCGACGAGGCGACGCTGGCCGCGCGGGTCGCGCTGCTCGAGGAGCACGACCGCCGGGTGCAGGAGTCGATCGACGGGCTGCGTCAACAGCAGGAGAAGCTGCGGGAGAAGATCGCCTGGTACCGGGAGCAGGGCGTATGAGCACAGCAGTTGCTGCCAGGACTGAGCCGCTCTGGGAGCAACTGCTGTGCTCAACGGCGCGCGGGTTCGCGGGCGACAGCAGTAACGTTCAAGTTCAGGTAGAGGTCCAGGTTCAAGTCCTGGTTGAAGGTTGAGCGACCCGCCACGACGTGACCTGGGACTTTTCTGGGGCCGGCACGAGCCCGCTGGTAGGTTTCCGCTATGACGTCACCAGCGCCAGGCGTCGGCGAGGTCGCGCCTGCGGCCGTCGGCCCCGGTCCGGTCCCGTTGCCCGATCCTGAGCCCCCAGCCGAGGCGGCCCCAGCCCTCGTACCGGACGCGGAGCCCGAGGCGTCCGCGACCCCGGAGCCCGAGGCGGCAACGATCTCGGAGCCTGAGGCGGCGTCAGCTCCAGAGCCCGGAGAAGTGCCGGTCCCGGGACCCCCGGCCCCCGAGGCGAACTCCCCGGTCCCAGACACCCCCGAGCCCGAGCCAGCCCCCGCACCCGCTCCCCCCGCCGCCGCGCTCCCCGTCCGCCGCATCCGGCGGATCCCCGCCAGCGGCGAGCGCCTCGGCCGGTTCACGCTCGCGGAGTCGCTGGGGCACGGCGGTTTCGCGCACGTCTACCGGGCGCTGGACGACGACGGCGTCGAGGTCGCCCTCAAGGTTCTGACGGGTCTGCCCGAGGACGCCCGCGAGCGCTTCACCCAGGAGGCCGATCTCCTGGAGCGTCTGGGCGGCCGTGGCTTCCCGCGTTTCGTGGAGGCCGGCCTGGACGCGGACCAGCCGTGGTTCGCGATGGAGCTCGTGCCCGGCACCACGCTGCGCGACCGGGTGCGTGAGGAGGGGCCGCTGTCGGGGCCGGAGGCGCTGCGCCTGGCGCAGCAGCTGGTCGACGCGCTGCTCGTGCTGCAGGAGGAGCGCTGCCTGCACCGCGACCTCAAGCCGGCGAACATCATGGTCGACGGCGACCGGGCGGTGCTCATCGACCTGGGCATCGCGAAGGTCTTCGACGCCGCGACGTCGACGCAGCCGGCCGGGACGGTCTCCTACATGGCGCCGGAGCTGTTCGGGCGCCGGGTGCACCCGCGCTCCGACGTGTACAGCCTGGGTCTGCTGCTCGTGTACGCGAGCACGGGCGCTCTGCCGCTGGACCTGAACTTCCTGGGCCGGGACCTGACGGCCACCGATCTCGTGGACGAGCTGCCGGCCGGCCGCGCGGCCGGTGACGAGGCTCCGCCCGAGCCGCCCGCGATCGACCGGCACGTCGAGTCGCTTGTCCTCGCCATGACCCGCTACCAGCCGAACCACCGGCCGCCGCTGGAGAACATCGCGAGCGTGGTGCGTGCCCGCCTGGCGAGCGCGACGCCTGACCCGACGCTGATGCTGACGTCGCAGCTCCTCAGCGACGGCGTGACGGCGGCCGAGGTGGCCGCGCTCCCCGTGACGGACGTGCTGCCCGGCCGGGGGCACACCAGGCTTTTCCCCCAGGCTCTCGACGTGTCGGACGACGCGACGCCCAACACTCGCACGCCGGAACCGTGGCACGCGCTGGTGTACGACCGGGCGTTGATGAGTGTCCTGGCCGAGGTCCACGCGGACGGTTTCGACGGCGCCGCAGAGCAGGTCGTGGCCGACCATGTCGCGGAGATCGGGGCGCACGTCGCCGACGGCCGCACGCCGGCCGAGATCAAGGACTGGATCTGGCAGGCGATGCGCTGGCAGGTCGCGTCGCCCCCTGACGGTCACGCCGACACGCTGCGGGGCTGGCGTGCGTTCCGCAGCCCGGAGCCTGCCCCGGCGCGCGAACGGGTCGCGGTCAGCGGCAGGCCGGACCCGTCGCCGCCGTCCGTGCTGCCCGCACCTGTTGCGCCTCTGTCCGCCGCGGCGACCCAGGTCGTCCGCAAGCTGACCCCGCAGCCGCAGTCGTTCGAGCCGCGCAAGAGTCCGGTCAAGCACCTCGGCCCGGCTCCCCAGCCGGCCGGGCCTGCTCCGTCGGCGCACGCCACCCGCCCGATGCCCACCGTCCGTCCTGCGCCCACCGTCCGCCCTGCGCCCACCGTGCAGGCTCCTCCCACCGCGGCACCGGCCCCGACCTCGGCCCGCAAGAGGCCCTGGCCGCTGCGCCTGTTCGGTGCCCTGCTGCGCTGGGTTCCCCGGCTGCTGCTCCTGTGTGCCGTGTACGTGCTCGCCGTCCAGGACACCCAGGCGGGCGACCCGTTTCTCGCCGCGCCGGCGCTGGCCGTCGCCGCGTTCGGGACGGCCGTGCTCCTGCGTGTCGTCGGGCACCGCATGCGGATCTGGTTCTACGTGGTCGCGGCGGTGCTCGTCGGTGCGGGCTCCGCGGCGCTGTGGGCGTTCAACACCGGCCAGCTCTACCTGGGCTGATCGCGCGTGTCCTCGAGGTAGCGGTTCATCGACCTGGCGTCCGTCGAGGTGCTGGTGACCGAGGAGACGACGGTGATCTGACGCCGGCTGGCTAGGGTTTCCCCGTGGCCACCCGCAGATTCGAGCTCACCACGTCCGTCCCTGTCGGCCCGCGCGCGACGATCGACTTCCTCGTGGACCTCACCCGGCATCGCGGCCTGCACCCCTACCTGGTGTCCGCCGACGTCGTCGCGAGCGGGCTCGGCCCCGACGGCGCCTGGCAGGACTGGCACGTCGTGGAACGGCCACGGCTCGGACCGCTGCGGTACACGATCCGGTTCCCGGCCCGGGTGGTGCGCATCGCGGACGACGCCATGCGCACCGCGGTACGTGCCGCGCCCGGCTGCACGCTGGTGACGGTCACCCGGGCGACACCGGCCACGGGCGGCGCCCTGCTCACGGAGACGACGGAGGTCACCGCCCCGTGGCCCGTCACCGGGTACATGACCGGCCAAGCCCGGTCGTCCCACGAACGAACGTTCGCGGCGCTGCCCGGGGAGCTGCACCGGGGACGGTGAGCACACGAGAGGCACAATGGGGCACATCATGCGCAACAGGTACCTCACCGCTCTCGTCACGTTCGTCGTCGCCGCGCTGACGACGGCCACCTGGTGGACGCTCGGCCGGGACACGACCCGCGACGTCGATCCAGCCACCGGAGCCGTCACCGGTCCGTACGAGGCGCCGCAGGTGATCGCGTGCGTCGTCGTGCTCGTCGCCCTGGTGGTGGTCGGCGCCCTGCTGCTCCCGGCGTGGCTGGCGGTGCTCGCGGTGAGCCTGCCCTTCACCGCGGCCTGGACGGTCCAGGCCGCGTCGACCGACGACTCCGGGCTCTGGGCGGTCGGGGCGGTGCTCGTGCTGGTCGGCACGCTCGTGGGCGGCACGATCGTCACCGCGGTCACGCGCGCCCTGGTGCGCAACCGGGACTGACGCACCTACTGGAAGTCCCTCGACCGCCCCGGGACCGTCAGCGACAGCGTCGCGAGATGCTCCGCCACGAGGTTCACGGCGCCGTCGGCCGCCTCGATCCTGCCCCGCACCACCATGGCCTGCGCCGAGCGCGCGACCCGGCGGAACCGTTGCCACAGTCCCACGCTGCAGACCACGTTGAGCAGCCCCGTCTCGTCCTCCAGGGACAGGAAGGTCACTCCCCCGGCCGTGCCCGGCCGCTGCCGGTGCGTCACCACCCCGCCGACGGCGACCCGGCGCCCCGGCTCGGTCGCGATCGCCTGCGCGACGGTCAGCACGCCCGCCGCCTCCAGCCCCGGCCGCACGTGCTGCGTCGGGTACGAGTCGGGCGTGACGCCGGTGGCCCACGCGTCGGCCTGCGCCAGCTCGACCTCGCTCATCCCGGGCAGCGTGGGGGCCTCGACGCCGACGCTGACGCCGGGCAGCGTCGTCGGCCCCTCCTGCCCCAGCGCGCCCGCCGCCCACAGGCCTTCCCTGCGGTCGAGGCCGAGCGGCTCCAGCGCGCCGCCCGTGGCGAGCGCCTCGAGCTGCGCCGTGGACAGCTCGACCCGCCGCACGAGGTCCCGCAGCGACGCGAACCCCGCCGACCCCGCGGCGTCCCGCACCGCGACGATCTCCTCCGCCTTGTCCTTGCCGATGCCCCGCACGGACTCCAGCCCCATGCGCACCGCGAGCGCCGGGTCGGCCCGGACGAGCCCCGCCACGGGTGAGGCGGGCGGGCCGGGCTCCGCGGGATCCACGCGCTCGACCGACGACAGCACCCGTGACCGCGTCACCGAGGGTCGCAGGACGCGCACCCCGTGCCTGCGTGCGTCGGCGGCGAGGGACTGGGGCGAGTAGAAGCCCATGGGCTGGGCGGCGAGCAGCCCGGCGTAGAACGCGGCGGGGTGGTGCACCTTGAGCCAGGAGCTCACGTACACGAGGTGCGCGAAGGAGTAGGCGTGCGACTCGGGGAAGCCGAAGTCGGCGAACGCCTTGAGCTTCTCGAAGATCTCCTCCTGCGCCTCGGGCGGGATCTTGTTCTCGGTCATCCCCGCGTAGAGCCGTTCGCGCAGTGCCTCCATGCGTTCCTGGGACCGCTTGGACCCCATGGCACGCCGGAGCTGGTCGGACTCCTTGGGAGAGAACCCGGCCACGTCGATCGCCATCTGCATGAGCTGTTCCTGGAACAGCGGCACGCCGAGGGTGCGGCGCAGGGAGTTCTTCAGCAGCGGGTGCAGGTACGTGACCGGCTCCCGTCCGCGGGCGCGCTCGATGTACGGGTGCACCGACCCGCCTTGGATGGGGCCGGGCCGGATGAGGGCGACCTCCACGACGATGTCGTAGAACGTGCGCGGCTGCAGGCGCGGCAGCGTCGCCATCTGGGCGCGGGACTCCACCTGGAACACGCCCACGGTGTCGGCGGCGCACAGCAGGTCGTAGACGAGCTCGTCGTCCTGCGGCAGGCCGTGCAGCGTGAGGGTCTCGCCCGTGTGCTCCTCGATGAGCTCGAACGCGTACCGGATGGCGGTCAGCATGCCGAGGCCCAGCAGGTCGAACTTGACCAGCTTGGCGTCGGCGCAGTCCTCCTTGTCCCACTGCAGCACGGTGCGCCCCTCCATGCGGGCCCACTCGACGGGGACCACCTCGATCACCGGCCGGTCGCACATGACCATGCCGCCCGAGTGGATGCCCAGGTGCCGGGGCAGGCGGAGCATCCGGTCGGCGAGGTCGAGCACGTCGTCGGGGATCTCCCCCTCCTCGACGGCCGACGGCGGCGTGCGGAACGGGACGACGTCGTGGGCGTCGTCGGTGGCCGTCGTGTGCTGCGGTGCCGGGGGCTTGAGCGTGCCCCAGCGCTCGATGGACTTGGACCAGGCGTCCTGCTGCCCGACGTCGTAGCCGAGCGCGCGGGCGGAGTCGCGCACCGCCGAGCGCGGCCGGTAGGAGATGACGTTCGCGACCTGCGCCGCGTGCCTGCGCCCGAACTTCTCGTAGACGTGCTGGATCACCTCCTCGCGGCGCACCGACTCGATGTCGACGTCGATGTCCGGCGGGCCGTTGCGCGCCTCGGCGAGGAACCGCTCGAACAGCAGGCCGTACTTCACCGCATCCACGGCGGTGATCCCCAGGGCGTAGCAGACCGCGGAGTTCGCGGCGCTGCCCCGCCCTTGCGCGAGGATCCCGTGGAGACGGCAGAACTCCACGATGTCGTAGACCACGAGGAAGTACCCGGGGAACCCGAGGCGGACGATGATCTCCAGCTCGTAGTCGATCTGCTTCCAGGCCTTCCGGTTGCCCTCCCGTGGGCCGTACCGCCGTTCCGCGCCCTGGTAGGCGAGCTCGCGCAGCCAGGTCGCCTCGTCGTATCCAGGCGGCACGTCGTAGGGCGGCAGGTTCGGCGCGATGAGGTCCAGGTCGAACGCGCACTCGTCGCCCAGCGCGGCCGCCGTCGGCACGGCCTGCGGGTGCCTGCGGTGCAGGCGCGCCATCTCCGCGCCGCTGCGCAGGTGGGCGGTGGGGGCGCCGGGGAGCCAGCCGTCCAGGTCGTCGAGGCTCGACCGGGCCCGGACGGCGGCGAGCGCCCCGGCGAGGTCGGCGTCCCGGGGCTGGGCGTAGTGCGCGGCGGTGGTGGCGACCAGCGGCAGGCGGGCGTCGGCGGCCAGCAGGGCGAGCGCGTCGTGCAGGTCGGCGTCGCGCGGGTCGCCGGTGGCGGTGATCTCGACGGCGACATTCTCCCGCCCGAAGACATCAACCAACCGCCCGAGCTCCCACCGCGCGCGGTCCAACCGCCCGCCCCGCCCCTCCCCCCATCGTTGAGTGCTGGACATCTGCCCTGTCGAAACGTTCCGAGAGGACGAATGTCCAGCACTCAACGGCGCCGTCAGGGCCTGGCGGACGGCGCCCTTGCGGCAGCCCGTCAGGACCAGCCACTCGCCGGCCGACGCCTCGCCCAGGGTCTCCAGCGTGTAGCTGGCGGCGCCCTTGACCCCGGCGTCCAGGTGCGCCGTGGCGATGGCGCTCGACAGGTTGCGGTAGCCCTGCGCTCCGCGCGCGAGCACGAGCAGGTGCGTGGCGCGCGGGTCGGGGGTCCCGGTGGGCGGGTCGAGCACGGGCGCGCCGCCAGGACCTGCCGGGGCCGGCAGGTGCAGCTCCGCCCCGAACGAGGTCTTCAGCCCGACCTTCTTCGCCGCCTGGGAGAACCGCACCACCCCGTACAGCCCGTCGTGGTCGGTGATCGCGAGCGACCTCAGCCCGAGGCGGGCGCCCTCGGCAGCGAGCTCCTCGGGGTGGGAGGCCCCGTCGAGAAAGCTGAACGCGGAGTGCGCGTGCAGCTCTGCGTACGGCACACCGCCGGTCAGCACGTCGTCAGTCATAGAGCGCCTCCAGCAGCCACTGCCCCGCCGAGGACGACAGCAGCAGACCGAGCCCTGGCGCCCCCGCCCCGTCGGTCACCACCTGCACGAAGACACGCCGCCGGCCCGAGGACAGCCACCACCGCTCGGCGACGGGCCACGGCCCGGCCCAGTCGGCGACCACGGCGTCCAGGCCGGCGCCCGCGACGCCGTCGCCGGCGCCCTCACCGGGCACGACGACGCGCGCCGGGTCGCCGCTCACGCCCAGCCGGACGTCGACGACGACGGGGTGCCCCGCGGCGTCGAGCACGTGCGCGGGGACGGGTTCGGGCAGCACCACGGACGGCGCCGGCGGCGGCAGCGCGCCGGGCCAGGGCCGGTCGGGCTCCCGCTCGGGTGGGACCTGCTCACCGAAGGGGACGAGCTGGACGCGGTCCCGGGGGTCGCGCCCACCCTGGAGCCGGACGGTGAGCACGGCGTCGCCGCCGAGCAGGGCCTGCACGCGTTCGACGGCGCGGCGGGCACGCAGGTCCTCACCCGCGCCGGGCCCCCACAGGCGCGGCTGCAGGGCTCCGGCAGGTGCCACCTCCTCCGCGGCCAGGGTCAGGCCGGCGATCGGGGCGGGCGCCTCGCCCTGCCCCAGGGACGACGCCGTGAGCCAGCCCTCGAGCTGCCACCGCACCCGGTCGGTGATCCGGGCGGCCGACAGCCCGCCCAGCGTGTCGTCGGTGCGCCACAGCCGTTCCAGGGTGCGGGCCTCGCCGGTGACCGGGTCGACGGCGCGCGCCGTGATCCGCAGCCGCCCGCAGGCCAGGCCGTGGCCGCTCAGGTCGTCGTGGAGCCATTCGGCCAGCCGGCGGGCGGCGAAGGTCGCGACGTCGACCCGGTGCGCCGGAGGGTCCAGCTCCTCGGCGACGGTCAGGTCCTCCTCGAGCCGGCGCCGGGCCGGCGGCCGCACGTCCTGCCCTCTGGCGAGACGCTGCGCCCAGACGCCGAGGTCGCCGAAGCGCGCGGCGACGGCGGGGTCGGGCAGGGCGGCGAGGTCCGCCAGCGTGCGGATGCCGAGACGGCGCCACAGGTCGACCAGCTCGGTCAGGGCACGGTCCCCCGGCCGGGCGTGCACGAGCACGGCCGCCGGGCGGTCCGCGAGGTAGTCGCGCGATCGGCCGGGCGGCACGACGGCGTCGTCGCGCGCCGCGAGCACCGCCGCCAGGAAGCCGTCGGCGACCCCTACCTGACACTCGTGCCCCGTGCGGACGGCGACCTGCTCGGTCAGCTCACGGGCCAGGTCCTGCTCGGAGCCGTGGTACCGGGCGGCGCCGCCCGACGGCAGCAGGAGCAGGCCCGGGCGGGCGATCTCCAGCCCGGAGACCACGGTCTCCGCCGCCACGGCCACCGGCTCGAACTCGCGGGCGTCACGCGCGTCATCGGCGGGCCAGAGCTGCAGGTCGGGGCAGCGCCCCTGGGCCTCGCGACGGCGCATGCCGCGGCGCACCCCTGAGCTGCGGGCCGGCGCGGACACCGCGACGATCCGGCCGCCGGGGCCGCCCGTGACGGCCGCCGGGGTCTCGGGCCCCAGGCCGGCGACGACGAGCGCCGCGACGACCGGCCAGTCGGGCACCCAGAGGCAGGCGGTGCGGGTGGCCCCGTCGACGGGGGCAGTACGCGCGGTCATCCCACGAGCCCCAACCGCGACCGGCTCCCGGAACCCTGTCGCTGGACGTCGCCGTCCAGCGGCGCTGCCTCCCTGGCGCGCTCTTCCCCGGCAGCCTCCGCACCGCTGCCCGCCCGGTACACCGGAAGCTCCACGGCCACGTACAGCGGCCGCGCCGCGCTCCCCCGCCCGGTGCGCCGCACCCGCAGGGTGCGACGTCGCAGCCAGCCAGCCCCGTGATCGATCCCCGCCCAGGCTCCCTCGGTCGCCTCGAGCACCACCTGAGCCCCGCCCCACCCGTGTTGAGTGCTGGCCTTTCGCCCTGCTGACAGCCGTTGGAGGGGCGAAGAGCCAGCACTCAGCGCGGGGGTGGGCAGGGCGGCCACCAGGACGGTTCCTCGTTCGCGGGCGCGCGCCGTCAGCCGACGGCGGTCCTGGTCCAGCAGCGCCACCTCCGGCCCGACCACCACCACGTCCATCCCGTCGATCAGCGCGGCGAGCACGGCCGGCGCGTCCACGCCCGACCCTGTCGGCAACGGCACCACCAGGGTGCGCGTCAGGTCGCAGCCGGCGTCGGCGGCGGCAGCCATCCCGGCGGCCGGGTACCCGACCAGCACGGTCCAGGCACCGTCACGGGAGGCCTCGGCGAGCAGGGTGAGCAGGAGAGATGTCGAACCCCGGACCACGACGGTGGTGCCGGTACGCAGGCCACCGTCGGGCAGGAGGCCCGCGAGACGCGGGTGGACGGGCAGGACGCGTGTGTTCTCTCCAGGACCGCCCGTCCGGCTGCCCGACGACGGGGCGGGGCTGTTCGTGGGGGTGCTCGCGGGGGTGCTCGCGAGGCTGCCGGGCAGCGCCAGGACCTGCGCCCGAGACTGTTCACGAGAACCGTCGTGGGACGACTCACCGGACTGGTGCGGCCGGGGATCGCTGGGCCGGCGGGACTCATGAGAGTCGCGGGGATCGTGGAACCGGCGGGACTCGCGGGACGGCGTCGTGGCCTGCTTCCGCACACCGGTACGCACCTCGGCGGACCGCAGTGCCTCGAGCGCCCGTGCGTGCCGGGTGTCCGCGGGGACTGCGCCACTGAGGGTTGTGCTGTCCAGGGCCTCGCCGTCGAGGACGTCGAGGCCGACGGTGTCGACGTCGGCGACGGCCCCGGAGGACACAGTTACAACGGTCATGGCCCTCCAGCGATGGTGTCTGCCGGTGGTGACCGGATCGGTCGAGCACCCCGTCGAACGCATGTTCGATAGAACACCAGTACACCTCTCCAGGGCGCACGTGTCAAACCATCTGTCTCGCAACACTGCGCCGCCCGGCCCACCCGCCACCGCCGCACGGCGCCGACCTGGGAGAGCGCCATCGAGGTCCTGCCGAGGGCCGTCCACGGCCACTCCGGCGCGACAGCCGAGCACTAGCCCGGGAGGTGCCGGTGCACCAGTCCGGGAGGTACCCGCTGGGCTGAAAACCGTTCGCACGTGGCGCGCACATGCGGGCCGGGCCGAACAGTTCAGCCGACCTGGCCCGCCCGTTCCTGGTGCCCCGACTTCGGTCCCCTGCACCGGCGCATTACTGACTTCGGTCCCTTGCTCTGAGATCGGTCGTTTAATTGACCGATCTCAGAGCAAGGGACCGAAGTCGCGAGCTCCGCACAGCAACCGACCGAACTCACAGATCCGCCTCGCCACTCGCGCCCGGAACTCACACTCCGGCACAGACCTCAGAACCCCAACCCTCTCGGCCCTCCGCGCTCGGCATCCACATCGATGCCCAGCACCTCGCGGCCGACCGCCAGCAATCGACCGCCAGCAACCGAGCCAGCACCCGAGCTCAGCACCCAGGCTCAGCAACGAGCTCAGCACCCGTTCCTGGTGCCCCGACTTCGGTCCCCTGCACCGGCGCATTACTGACTTCGGTCCCTTGCTCTGAGATCGGTCGTTTAATTGACCGATCTCAGAGCAAGGGACCGAAGTCGCGAGCTCCGCACAGTAACCGACCGAACTCGCAGATCCGCCGCCACCTCGACACCAGCGCCCTGCACCTCGCACCAGCACCCAGCTCCCAGTGCGCGTCACGCACCCAGCTCCCAGTGCGCGTCACGCACCCAGCACCCAGCACCCAGCGAGAGCTCACGCCTCCGGCACGTACAGCGACAGCGTGTGCGCGACCAACGCCGGCTTCTCGGAGCCCTCGATCTCGACGGTGACCTCGCACGCGAGGCGCACGCCCCTCGACGTCGGCTCGGCGGAGAGGATCTCGGTGCGGGCCCGCACACGCGATCCCGAGGGCACCGGGGCCAGGAACCGCAACCGGTCCAGGCCGTAGTTCATCACCATGGCCGCGCCGTCGACCGAGACGAGCGGGGACGCGAGGTAGGACAGCAGCGACAGGGTGAGGTACCCGTGCGCGATCGTGGAGCCGAAGGGCCCGGCGGCAGCCCGCTCGGCGTCGAGGTGGATCCACTGGTGGTCCTCGGTGGCGTCGGCGAACGCGGCGATGCGTTCCTGCGTGATCTCGAACCACTCGCCGGTCGCCGTCCGGCCCACGGCCTCGGCGAGAGCACCCGGCGAGCCCACCACGACCACGTCGCCGGCCCCGGTGTCCGCACCTGCACTCATGCCTTCGGCCCGCCCGCCACGTACAGCACCTGACCCGACACGAACCCGGACTGCTCCGCGCAGAAGAACGACACAGCGTTCGCGATGTCCTCGGGCTGGCCCACCCGCCCCACGGGCACGTCCTTCGCGGCCACGCCGAGGTAGTCGGCCAGCGGCATGTCGATGCGCTCGGCGGTCTCGCGGATCATGTCGGTCTCGATCACCCCTGGCGCGACGGCGTTCGCCGTGACGCCGAACTTGCCGAGCTCGATCGCGAGGGTCTTGGTGAAGCCCTGCATGCCCGCCTTGGCGGCCGAGTAGTTGACCTGGCCCCGGTTGCCGAGGGCCGACGTCGAGGAGAGGTTCACGATGCGCCCGAACTTGGCCTCCACCATGTGCGCCTGCACGGCACGAGTCATGAGGAACGCGCCCCGCAGGTGCACGCCCAGCACGGCGTCCCACTCGTCCACGGACATGCGGAACAGCAGGTTGTCGCGCAGGATGCCGGCGTTGTTCACCAGCACGGTGGGCGCACCCAGCTCGGCGGTGACCCGCGCGACGGCGTCCGCCACCGACTGCTCGTCGGCGACGTCGACGCCCACGGCGAGCGCGCGGCCGCCGTCGGCCACGATGGCTTCCGCCGTGGCCTTGGCCTGGTCCTCCAGGAGGTCGAGCACGGCGACGGCGTAGCCGTCCTCGGCGAGCCGCCGGGCGGTGGCGGCGCCGATGCCGCGGGCCGCTCCGGTGACGATGGCGGTACGGGTCATCAGGGATTTCCTTTCGTTGCGAATGAAACAGTCAGAACATCACGAGCTGCCGCAGCGCCGCGCCGGAGGCGAGGCGGTCGAGCGCGGCAGGCAGGTCGTCCAGGGTGATGCGGTCGGAGACGAGCCGGTCCAGGGGCAGTCGTCCGGCCCGCCACAGCTCGACGTAGCGCGGGACGTCACGGCTGGGCACCGCCGACCCGAGGTAGGAGCCCACGACGGTGCGGGCCTCCGCGGTGAGGCTGAGCGGCGAGATGCTCGCCCGGGCGTCGGGATGCGGCAGCCCCACCGTGACGGTGGTGCCGCCGGGCGCGGTGAGGGCGTACGCGGTCTCGAAGGCCCGGGCCGAGCCGGCAGCCTCGATCACGACGGGCGCCCGCAGCCCTCGCTCGACGGCCTCCTGCGGTCCGACGGCGGTCGTCGCACCCAGCTCGCGCGCCAGCTCCAGCTTGGCGGGCACGGCGTCGACGCCCACCACCTCGTGCCCGAGCGCGACGGCCACCAGGAGCGCCGCCATGCCGACCCCGCCCAGCCCTACGACGGCCACGCGGTCGCCCTGCGCGGGCCGCCCCGCGTTGACGACGGCGCCGCCCCCGGTCAGGACGGCGCAGCCGAGCAGGGCTGCGACGGCGGGCGGGACGTCGTCGTCCACGGGCACCACCGAGGTCTCGGACACCACGGCGTGGCTCGCGAACGCACTCACCCCGAGGTGGTGGTGGACCTCCTGGGCCTCCCCGGAGGGAGCGACCCTCGACAGACGCCGCCCCCCGCCGACGAGCGTGCCCGCCCCGTTGGCCGCCGACCCCACCGAACAGGGCAGGCGCCCGTCGGTGGCGCACTGCGCACACCGGCCGCAGCGCGGCAGGAACGTCATCACCACGCGCTGCCCGACGGCGAGACGCGCACCGGGGCCGGCGGCCTCGACGCGGCCCGCCGCCTCGTGGCCGAGCAGCATGGGGACCGGCCGCACCCGGTTGCCGTCGACGACCGACAGGTCGGAGTGGCACAGCCCCGCTGCCTCGATCCGCACCAGGACCTCGCCCGCCTCCGGCGGACCGAGCTCCAGCGCACCCACCGTGACCGGCCGGGACCGGGCATAGGGCGGCGGCGCGTCGCAGCGCTCCAGCACCGCACCGGTGATCCGCACGGCTACTCCCTCCCGGCTCCGGCCGAGCCCTTGGCGCGCATCAGAGCCTCTCCAGCACCATCGCCATGCCCTGGCCTCCGCCCACGCACATCGTCTCCAGACCGTACCGGCCCCCGGTGTCGGCGAGCGCGTTGATCAGGGTGGACGTGATGCGCGCCCCGGTCATCCCGAACGGGTGGCCGACGGCGATCGCACCGCCGTTGACGTTCAGCCTCTCCTCGTCCACGCCGAGCTCACGCGCCGACGGGATCACCTGGGCCGCGAACGCCTCGTTGATCTCCACGAGATCCATGTCGTCGACGGTGAGACCGGCGCGCCGCAGCGCCTGCCGACTGGCATCGACGGGGCCGAGCCCCATGATCTCCGGGGACAGCCCGCTGACCCCGGTGGACACGATGCGGGCCAGCGGCTGCAGGCCCAGCTCCTCCACGACCCGGCCGGAGACGATCACGAGCGCCGCGGCGCCGTCGTTCAGCGGGCAGGCGTTTCCGGCGGTGACCGTACCGTCGGGGCGGAACACCGGTTCGAGCGTGGCGAGGGTCTCGGTGGTGGTGCCGGGGCGCGGACCGTCGTCGGCGGACACGACCGTGCCGTCCGGGAGGGTGACCGGCGTGATGTCCCTGGCCCAGAAGCCGGCCGCGATCGCGGCCTGTGCGCGCTGCTGGCTGCGGGCGGCGAACTCGTCCTGGTCCCCGCGGGTGATGTGCCGCAGGGCGGCCACGTTCTCCGCGGTCTGGCCCATGCTGATGTACGCGTCGGGCAGCGCGCCCTCCAGGCGCGGGTCGGTCCACACCCCGGTCCCGGCGCCGGCGCGCCTCTCGGTGCGGGCCAGGGCGCCGGCGAACAAGGGGTTGGTCAGGTCGACGCCGGGGATGTCGTCGCTCGACCCGGTCGCGAACGAGCTCACCGACTCGACGCCCGCCGAGACGAAGACGTCGCCCTCGCCCGCCTTGATGGCGTGGAACGCCATGCGCGTGGTCTGCAGGCTGGAGCTGCAGTAGCGCGTGACGGTCGCGCCGGGAACGGTGTCCCAGCCGCACAGCACCGCGACGACACGGGCCATGTTCATGCCCTGCTTGCCGCCGGGCAGGCCGCACCCGAGCAGCAGGTCGTCGATCCGGCCCGGGTCGAGGCCCGGCACCTGATCGACGGCGGCCGCGACCATCCACGCGGCGAGGTCGTCGGGACGGACGTCCTTGAGCGACCCCTTGTGCGCGCGCCCGATGGGCGATCGGGCCGTCGCGACGATGTAGGCCTCGGTCATGTCTTCCTCCTTGAAGAACGGGCGTGCGAGCTCAGACGAACGCGGCGTGGCCGGTGATGGCGCGGCCCACGATGAGCTGGTTCATGTCCTTGGTGCCCTCGAACGTGTAGACGGCCTCGGCGTCGGCGAAGAAGCGGGCCACGCCGTGATCGAGCGTGATCCCGTTGCCGCCGCAGGCCTCCCGGCACAGCGCGACCGTCTCCCGCATGCGTGTGGTGACGAACGCCTTGGCCATCGCGGCGTGAGCGTCGGTCTGGGTCCCCTTGTCCTGGAGCTGGGCCACGCGCACGCACAGGGCGAAGCCGGCGGTCACGTTGGCGTACGCGGTGGCGAGCTTGTCCTGGATCAGCTGGTAGCTGGCGATCGGGTTGCCGAACTGCTCGCGCTGCTTCGTGTACGCCACGGCGGCCTCGTACGCGCCGACCATGGTGCCCAGCGCCTGCCAGGAGACGCCGTCGCGGGTGATCCGCAGCACCTTGGCCAGGTCGCGGAAGCTGTTGATGTGCGCCAGGCGGTCGGCCTCGTGCACCTCGACGCCGTCGAGCACGATGTCCGCGTTCTGCACGATGCGCAGCGACTGCTTGCGCTCGATCTTGGTGGCCGTGAAGCCCGGGGTGCCCTTGCGCACCAGGAAGCCCTTGACCTGGTCGTCGGCCGTGTCCTTGGCCCAGATGACGACGACGTCGGCGAACGTGGCGTTGCCGATCCAGCGCTTGGCGCCGTCCAGCACCCAGGTGTCGCCGGTGCGGGTGGCGGTGGTGCGCAGACCCTTGGCGGTGTCGGACCCGGCCAGCGGCTCGGTCAGGCCGAACGCTCCGATGACGTCGCCGCTCGCCATGGGCGGGAGCCACGTCGCGCGCTGCTCGGCGGAGCCACCGACGCCGATCGACGTCATCGCCAGGCCGCCCGAGACACCGATGAAGGTGCAGAAGGAGGAGTCGACGCGCGCCGTCTCCATGCCGACCCAGCCGCGGAACACGGCGGAGGTCTCCTCGCCCTGCGTCTCGGCCCAGCCGGACCCGATGGTGCCGAGCTGCGCGTAGGGCTTGAACAGGTGGACGGGGCACTCGGCGCGCTCCCAGTAGTCGTCCGCGATGGGGCGCACCTCGCGCTCCATGAACTCGCGGACGGCCAGGGCCTTCTTCTGCTCGGCCGGGGTGAGCAGGTCCTGGAACGCGTAGAAGTCGGCCTCCAGCAGGTCCGTCCGGGGCGACTCGGGCGTGAGCGTCATCGGTCCTCCGATCATCGTCGATCTGGTTGGTCGGTACGGGTCGATCCGGTACTGGCCGGGTCAGCACCGACCGACCAGTCGGTGTCCAGTATGCATCGATCTCGATTATGTTGCACCCCTCCCTCTGTGCCGGGCTACGCTGCGGTCATGGGCTATCGGTACCCCTTCCCGCTGCGCTGGAACGACAACGACCAGTACGGGCACATGAACAACACCGTCTACTACGAGGCGATGGACACGGCGGTGAACCTGTGGCTCATGCGGCACACCGGCATGGACCCGGCGGGCGACGTGATCGGGCTCGCCCGCGCCTCCTCCTGCGAGTTCCTCGCGCCCGTGTCGTTCCCGGACGAGATCGAGGTCGACGTCGCCGTCGGACGCCTCGGGCGGACGTCGCTCACGTGGGACCTGGCGATCCTCCGCGCGGGCGCGCCCGACCGCGGCGAGCCGTACGCGACGGGCAGCTTCACGCACGTGTTCGTCGACCAGACGGCCCGCCGCCCGGTCCCGGTCCCCGACGGGGTGCGCGCGGCGGTCGAGCAGCACCTGGGCCTGCCGGACATCACCGGGTAGCCGCCATCAGGGCGACGGCGCCGCGTACCGCGCCGTCAGCTCGCGCTTGAGGACCTTGCCGCTCGGCCCGATCGGCAGGTCCGGGGAGACGTGCACCACGCGCGGGTACTTGTAGGCCGCCACGTGCTCCTTCAGGTAGGCGACGACGGCGTCCGGGTCGACGTCGGCACCGTAGGACGGCACGACGGCGGCATGCACCTCCTGGCCGCGCCTCTCGTCGGGCACCCCGAACACCGCGGCCATCGCGACCCCGGGGTAGCGCGCCAGCACGGCCTCGACCTCCGTGGGATACACGTTGTAGCCGTTGCGGATGATCATGTCCTTCTTGCGGTCCACGATCGTGACGATGCCGTCGGCATCGACGGTCCCGAGGTCGCCCGTGCGGAACCAGCCGTCCACGACGGCGGCCGCCGAGGCGTCCGGACGGCCCAGGTAGCCCTTCATCAGGTTGTGCCCGCGCACCACGATCTCGCCGAGCTCGCCCGACGGCGCGTGCAGCAGCTCCACCCGGTCCTCGACCTCCGCGACGGCCACCGCGACGTCGACCCCCCACATGGAACGGCCCACCGTGCCCGGCCTGATGGGCTCTGCCGTGATGTTGAACGTGCACGACGGCGACGTCTCGGTCAGCCCGTACCCCTCGTGCACCTGGGCGCCGTACGCCTCCTCGAACGCCTCGAGCAGCGCCACCGGCAGGGCCGCCCCGCCGGACACCGCGTACCGCAGCGGTGGCCGCGCCGCCGACCGCCGGGCCGCCTCGACCATGCCGGCGAAGTTGGTGGGCACCGCCGTGAACACCGTGGCGCCGTGGGCCACCAGCAGCTCGAGGGCCTCGTCAGGGTCGAACTTCGGCAGGAGGATGATGGACGCCGCCCGCCGGAAGGCCATGTTGAGCACCGCCATCTGGCCGAACGAGTGGAAGAACGGCAGGCCGCCGTACACGACGTCGTCGGGCCGCAGGTCGAACGAGTCGATCAGGGAGCAGTGCACCTGCTCGACCATCGCCAGGTGCGACCCCACCGCACCCTTGGGGGTACCGGTGGTGCCGCTCGTGTACAGGATGGTGGCGGCGGCCAGCGGGTCGGTGCCCACGTGCCGCTCGATCGGGGTGGCCGCGGCAGCCTCCTCCTCCAACCGGGCCACCTCCGTACCCTGCGCGGCGAGCTGCTGCTCGACAGCGTCCGGCACCAGCACCGTGACCAGCGGGACCCCGGCCTTCGCGGCCGCCGGCGCGGCCTCCGCCAGCATCGGGGCGGCGACCACGACGACGTCGGCCCCCGAGTCCGTGAGGACGAACCCGATCTCCTCGCTGCGGAACAGGAGGTGCACGGGGACCACGACGGCGCCGAGCGCGAGCGTGGCGTAGTAGACGCGTGCGAAGTCGGGGACGTTCGGCACGATCATCGCCACGCGCGAGCCCGGTCCGATGCCGCGGGCCGCGAGCGCCCCCGCGTAGGCACGGGTCTGGTCCCAGAGGTCGCCGTAGGTGGTGGCCTGTCCCATGAAGTGGAGCGCGGTGCGGTCGGGGAACCGGCCGGCGGTCTCGGCGAGGATGCTCGCGATCGAGAGGGTGCCGTAGCCGGGGCCGTCGACGGCGGGGTCGGGTGCGTGCGTCATGTCGGGTCTCCTTCCAGAGGGGTGGGTGCTGGGGTCGGGGGTGTCAGGTACGGCGCCCGGCGGCGCAGCTCCGCGCGGCCGAGGGAGGCGAGGTGCACCTCGTCGGGTCCGTCGGCGAGGCGCAGGGTGCGCACGCCGGCGGACAGCTCGGCCAGCGGATGGTCGCCGGAGACGCCGGCGGCGCCGAAGACCTGGACGGCGCGGTCCAGGATCTGCCCGACGGCGCGGGGTACGGCGATCTTGATGGCCTGGATCTCGGTCATGGCGGCCTTGTTGCCGACGGTGTCCATGAGCCAGGCGGTCTTGAGCACGAGCAGGCGCAGGGACTCGATCTCGATACGGGAGGTGGCGAGCCACTCGCGGACGACACCCTGGTCGGCGAGCGGGCCGCCGAACGCGACCCGCTCGGCGGCGCGTTCGCGCACGAGGTCCATGGCGCGTTCGGCGGTGCCGAGCGCGCGCATGCAGTGGTGGATGCGGCCGGGTCCGAGGCGGGCCTGGGCCATGGCGAAGCCCTCGCCCGCGCCGCCCAGCAGGTTCGTGGCCGGCACGCGGACGTCGTCGAAGACGATCTCGGCGTGGCCGCCGTGGTCGCGGTCGTCGTAGCCGAGGACGGTCAGGCCGCGCAGGACCCGTACGCCGGGAGTGTCGCGGGGCACGAGCACCATGGACTGCTGCCGGTGGCGGGGCGCCGCTGTGCCTGTCTCGCCCGGGTCGGTCTTGCCCATGACGATCAGCAGGCCGCAGTCTGGGTTCATGGCGCCGGTGGCGAACCACTTGCGGCCGGTGATGACGTACTCGTCGCCGTCGCGCACGATCCGGGTGGCGATGTTCGTGGCGTCCGACGACGCGACGGCGGGCTCGGTCATGCAGAACGCGGACCGCTGCGTGCCGTCCAGCAGCGGGTCGAGCCACCGCTCGCGCTGCTCGGGTGTGGCGAAGTGCGCGAGCAGCTCCATGTTGCCGGTGTCGGGGGCGGCGCAGTTCAGGGCGACGGGCGCGAGCTTCGGGCTGTACCCGGTGAGCTCGGCGACCGGCGCGTACTGCAGGTTGGTGAGGCCGCCGCCGCGCTCGGCGGCCGGGCCGCCCGGGGGCAGGGACAGGTTCCACAGGCCGCGTTCGCGGGCCGTGGCCCGCAGGTGGCGCACGACGGGCCGGAACGACCAGTCACCGGGGGTGGCGGCGAGCTGCTCGGCGAGCACGGGTTCGGCGGGCAGCACCTCGCTCGTCACGAAGTCCCGGACCTGGTCGGTGATCTGCCGGGTGGTCGGGTCGGGTGCGAAGTCCATCAGGCTCCTCCTGCTGTCGTGGTGCCGGTGGGCGGGGCGTCGGCGAGGCGGTCCAGGCCTTCGGCGGCCAACGGCTGGACCAGCTCTCCGATCCGGTCGAACCCGGCGCCGACGGTCTGCCCGCCGGTGAACCGGTAGTGGATGCCCTCGAGGATGACCGCGAGCTTGTAGCAGGCGAACGCGCGGTACCAGGAGAGGTCGGGCACGGCGATCCCGGCGCGGGCGGCGTAGGCGTCGATGACCTCGTCGAAGTCCGGGTAGCCGGCGCCGGGCACGATCGCCCCCGGCACGACGTCGACCCCCGCGGTCGTGGTCGTCTCCCGGATGTGCCAGTACATGCCGAGCATGCCGAGGTCCACGAGCGGGTCGCCGAGCGTGGCCATCTCCCAGTCCAGCACCGCGGCGATGCGCGGATCCCCGGGCGGGCCGGTCACCAGCACGTTGTCGAGTCGGTAGTCGCCGTGCACGATCCCGGTGCGGGCGCCGTCGTCGGGCACCGCCGCCCCCAGCCGCTCCTGGAGCGTGTCCAGGAGCGGCTGGGGCCGCGACCGGGAGGCGTCGTACTGGCGCCGCCAGGTCGTCAGCTGGCGGGCCAGATAGCCGGCGGGGCGGCCGAAGTCGGCCAGCCCCACCGAGGTGGGGTCGGTGGCGTGCAGGTCCGCGAGGACCTCGGCCAGCTCGACCCCGAGCCGGCCCAGCCCCTCAGAGGTCCAGGCCGCGTTGTGCGCCGGACGGGCCAGGACCGTGCCCGCCACGTGCTCCATGACGAAGAACACGGTGCCCGTGACCTCGCCCCGTCCGGTGTCGTCCACCACGGCGACGGTTCGCGGCACCGGGATCGTGCCCGCCAGGGCGGTGATGACCCGGTGCTCTCGCCGCATGTCGTGCGCGCTGGACAGCACGTGCCCCAGAGGCGGACGGCGCACCACCAGCGGCAGCGCGGCGCCGTCCACCCGGTAGGTGAGGTTGCTGCGCCCGCCGGTGATGAGGCTCGCCGTCAGGTCGGGTCCGGCCAGGTCCGGGTGCTCCCGGGCCAGCCACGTGGCCAGGCCTGCGACATCCAGGCCGGGCAGCTCGTGCGTCATGGTTCCCCTCTCGTGCGCCGAGGTTCTCGGACGCGGTGTTTCAGGTGCCCCCTGCTCCGGGGGTCATTCGGCCGCCGGGACGCCCTCGTTCTCCAGCGGGACCTGCTCCGGCTCGACGGGGGTGGCGCCGGCCCCGGACACCTCGTAGGCGTCGTCGGTGAAGTCCTGCACGCCGTCGGCCACCACGGCGATCCGGACGGTGCGGTGCCCGAAGTGGTCGTCCGCCGAGTAGGTCGGCGGCGCGATGCCGTTGCCCTTCAGGTCACCGGACTCCACCGCGGCCACGATCGACTCCCTCGTCGGGTTCTCCCCCGCCGCGGCCAGCGCCTCGACGAACTGATAGCCCACACTCATGCCGTACGTGGTGTTGCCCGTGTACGGCGCGCCGTCGTTGTACTCCTCGTTGATCTGCGAGAAGAGCTCGTACCACTGGGACGACGGGCTGTTGGGCAGGTAGTTCACCGAGACCAGGCCCTCCAGCGCCGGTGCGCCCTCCGCGCCGAGGTACTCCACCAGCGTCGGGTGGTCGGCACCCGAGGACGAGACGTGCCACGTCGGGAACCACTCCATCTGCGCGGCCGTGCCGACGGCGAGCGCCGTGAAGCCGTTGATGGTGCCGAGCACGTTGTGCGTGCAGCCGGCCTCCTTCATCGCGCCGAGCTGCGCGGTGACGTCCTGGTCGGCGGTGGAGTAGGTCTGCTCGGTCGCGACCTCGCCGTCGCCCAGCACCAGCTCGACACCGGCCAGGATGCCCTCGCCGAAGTCGTCGTCCTGCCCCAGCACGCAGACGACGGCGTCCGGGTCGGTGTCCAGCGCGTGCTGCGCCAGCGCCGCTCCCTCGGTCACGTAGTCGGCGTTGAAGCCGAACGTGTTCGGGTACTCGTCCGGCTGGTTCCAGGTCAGGGAGCCCGAGGCGACGAACAGGTCCGGCACGCCGTTCTGGTCCAGGTAGTCGAGCACGCTGGAGTGCGTGGGCGTGCCCAGGCCGTTGACGATCGCGAAGACCTCGTCCTCCTGGACCAGCTCGCGCACCACCGTCTGGGTGTTGGCGGGGTTGTAGCCGTCGTCCTTGACGATGTACTCGATCTCGCGGCCGTGGACGCCGCCCTGTTCGTTGACGTACTCGAAGTACGCCGCGGTGGCCGCCGAGATCGACGCGAAGCCTGCCGCGGCCGGACCTGTGAGCGGCTGGTGGGTGCCGATGACGACCTTCTCGTCGGTGACACCCGGCACGTCGGCCGCCGCCGGGGTGGAGCAGGCGGACAGCGCCGTCGCCGCGGTCAGGCCGAGGGTGGCCGCCAGGCTCGTGGATCGTGCCGTCGAACGTGTGGTGCGCATTCCGATCACCTCTCTGTGTTCTGGGAAGGCGTGTTCTGGGAAGGCTGCGTGTTCCGGGAGAGCTGCGAGGTGCGGAGGAACCTCTTGGTCGTGCGGAGCCGGGCCAGCCCGCCCGGCCAGAGCACGGTGACGACGATGACGACGACGCCGAACAGGACGATCTCGAGGTTTCCCTGCAGGCGATGTCCGAGGTCGGCGGGCAGCCCGCCCGTGACCTGGTCGACCACCCACGGCAGGAGGGTCACGAGCACCGCACCGATGGCGGCGCCGCCGAGCGAGCCGAGCCCGCCCACCACCGCCGCCACCACGAGCAGGAGCGAGAACCCGAGGCCGTACGCCCCCGGGCTGACCTGCTGCGTGACGATCGCGAGCACTACGCCGCCCAGGCCGGCGGCGAGCGAGCTGATGACGAACGCCCCGGTCTTGACCCGGCCTGGGTCGACGCCAGCGAGCCGGGACGCGGTCTCGTCGTCGTGCACCGCGCGCATGCGCAGGCCCGTGCGTCCCGAGCGCACGGCGACCAGGGGGGTGACCGCGCAGGCGGTCACGACGATCGCGAGCCAGGCGTGCCACTGCTCCACCGCGATGAGGGCGGACAGCGCCTCGGGGACGGGGACGAACGGAGCGCTGACGCCCTGCTCGCCCGACAGCCCGGGAAGGGCGCTCGCCGCCGACGGCAGCGCGATGACCAGGGCGAGCGTCAGGCCCGCCAGGTACGGGCCGCGCAGCCGGGCCGCCGCGAGCCCGAGGAGCAGGCCGAGCATGCCGGAGACCACGAGCGCTCCCGCCACCCCGGTGAGCAGGGGCAGCAGCCAGCCCACCGTCCCGTCGGCGGCCGGGGTGCCGTCGAGCGTGTCCGCCACCCAGGTGGCGGTCAGGGCGTACCCGTACCCGCCGGCGGCCATCAGCACGGCGTGCCCGAGCGAGAGCTGTCCGGTGAGCCCGACCAGGAGGGTGAGGCCCGCGACGGCCGCGAACGCCCCGGCGGAGGTGGCGAGCTGGTAGTTGCGGTAGGGGTCGAGCAGGAACGTGGCACCGAGGGCCAGCAGGGTGAGCAGCCCGGCGCACAGCAGGAGCTTCATGCGGCGCGTGCCTCCTTCGCGGCGAAGAGTCCGTGCGGTCGCACGAGCAGCACCACCGTCAGCAGGGCGAGCACCGCGAGGGGCGCAGCGGCGGCGGACGCGTATCCCGTCACGAGGCCGGCGAGCACGCCCACCACCAGTCCGGCGGCCAGCGCCCCGACGGGTGAGTCGAGCCCGCCGATGACGGCGGCGGCGAACGCGTTGACGAAGAGCACGTCGGCGGCGTGCGGGTCCAGGCCCAGTCCCGTGGGCACCAGCAGGAGGGCCGCGAGCGCCGCGGTGGCGATCGAGAGCATCCAGCCGAGCGTGACCATGCGGGGCACGCGGACGCCCAGCAGGCGGGAGGTCTCGGGGGCGAAGGCGGCGGCGCGCAGCTGGAGGCCGATCGAGGTGCGGTTGAACAGGAGGGCGAGACCTCCCATGACGACGGCTGCCACGACCAGCACGAACAGGTCGTAGGGGCTGAGCACGTTGACGCCGGCGACCTCGAAGGGCCGCTGCGAGAACGGCGCGTGCACGGGCCGGTGGTCGGGCCCGAAGGCGATGGCGAGCCCGGCCTGGAGCACCATGACCAGGCCGATGGCCACGATGATGCCGGGCAGGGGGTTGCCCTGCGGCACCAGGCGCATGAGCCATCGTTCGACGACGGCGCCGAGCAGCGCCCCGGCGACCAGCGCCACGGCCAGGCCCAGCCAGTAGGAGCCGGTGGCGGAGGTGACCGCGAAGGCGACGTACACGGGCACGATCGCCATGGCCGCCTGCGCGAAGTTCACGGCCCGCGCGGCCCGGTAGACGATCACGAGGGACAGGGCGAAGAGCGCGAGGACGGCGCCGCGCGCCAGCCCGGTCGACAGGAGGAAGACGAGTCGTTCCACGGTGGGATCCATCTCGGTCATGTCGCCACCTCAGAAGCCGAGGTAGGCGTGGCGGAGGGCGGGGTCGGCGGCCAGCTCGGCCGCCGGGCGGTCGGCGACGACCTCCCCGAGGGACAGGACGACGCCGCGGTCGGCGACCGACAGCGCGCCGGTGACGTTCTGCTCGGCCAGGAGCACGGTCAGCCCGGTGGCCGCCGCCTGGTCCCGCAGCACGCCGAGCAGCTGGGTGACCACGAGCGGCGCCAGCCCGAGGGAGGGTTCGTCGAGCAGCAGCACGTCGGGATCGGACACGAGGGCACGGGCGAGGGCGAGCATCTGCCGTTCGCCGCCGGACAGGGTGTGGCCGGCGGCGTCGCGGCGTCGGGCCAGCGGTTCGAACAGCTCGTACATCCGCCCGACGGCGGCGTCGCGGGCCGGTCCCGGGTGCCTGCGCCCCCTCTTCCGCAGAGCGCCGAGCCGGAGGTTCTCCGCGACGGTCAGCTCGACCACCACGCTGCGTCCCTCCGGTACCAGAGCCAGGCCGCGTCGCACCCGGTCCTCGGTGCTCAGGGTGGTCAGGTCCGCTCCGTCGAGCAGGACGCGCCCGCCTCTCGCCGGTACCAGGCCGACCAGGGAGCGCAGCAGCGTCGTCTTGCCCGCGCCGTTGGCCCCGAGCAGCGCGACGACGGCGCCGTCGGGCACGTCGAGCTCCAGGCCGTCCAGGACGGGGGCGCCGTCGCCGTAGCCGACGGTGAGGCGGTCGATCGTCAGGGTGCTCATGAGCCCTGCTCCCGTCCGGTCTCCGCCGGTCCCGCCACGGGCACTCCCAGGTAGGCCTCCTCGACGGCGGGGTCGCTGCGCACCTCGTCGGGGGTGCCGCACGCGATGACGTGCCCGAAGTCGAGCACCACCACGCGGTCGGCCACGTCCATCACGAAGTCGACGTGGTGCTCCACGAGCAGCACGGCGCACCCGCCGTCGGACACGGTGCGCACGGTCCGTGCGAGCCGGTCGATGTCAGCGGCCCCGAGCCCGCCGGCGGGCTCGTCCAGGAGCAGGAGTCGCGGCCGCGTGACCAGGGCGCGGGCCAGCGCCACGCGCTTGCGCTCCGGATACGGCAGCGTCCCGGCGGGCACGGCGGCGACGGCGGTCAGGCCGAGCCCGGCGAGCACCTCGTGGGCCGCCGCCAGGCCGAGCGGTGCGCCGCCGTCCGCGCGGTGGGAGCGCCTGCTCGTGAGGGGCACGAGCAGGTTCTCCAGCACGCTGAGCCGGTCGAACAGCCCCAGCCCCTGGAGGGTCCGGGAGACGCCGGCCCCGAGCAGTCCGGTGGCCGACGGCGGCGCGGGCGCACCACCCACCCGGATCTCGCCCCGGCGGGTGCGCACGAGGCCGCACACCGCGTTGAAGACGGTGGTCTTGCCGGCGCCGTTGGGCCCGATCAGGGCGACGGTCTCGCCGTCGGCGACGGTGAAGGACACGTCGTCCAGGGCGGTGAGACCGCCGAACGCCACGGTCAGCCCCGAGACCTCCAGCCGGGGCGGGCGCTCTGCTGTGCTGCTCGACGTCGATGTCATCGGCACCTCTTCGTGTCGTGATGATGTGTGTGGACGTGCGTGTCCGGAATCCCTGGCGAACCGGGGTGAAACCGACCGGCCGGTATGTCACCGGCCCGAGTCACCCGCCGGGTCTTCCCCGCGCGGGCCTACCTGTGCGGTATCCCGCTCGTCATGCCCCCGTCCACCACGATCTCCTGGCCGGTGATCCATGCCGACGCCTCGCTCGCGAGGAACAGGACGGTCCCCGCGAGGTCGTCGGGCACACCCGGCCGGCCGAGCGGGATCACCAGCGCGTCGGGATCGATCTTGACGCTCATCTCGGTCAGGACCAGGCCGGGATGCACCGAGTTCACCCGGATCCCGTCCTTGCCGAGCTCGACGGCGAGCGACTTGGTCAGCCCGCGCACCGCGAACTTGGAGGCGGTGTACCCGTGCAGGCTCCAGCTCCCGCGCAGCCCCTCGACCGAGGAGATGTTGATGATCGAGCCGCGCCCGGCAGCCTTCATCGCGGGCACCACGGCCCGGCAGCCCAGGAACACCCCGGTCGCGTTGACGGCCATCACGGCGTTCCACTTGGCGAGCGTGAAGTGCTCGATCGGCGCGGCGTTGGCGATGCCGGCGTTGTTGACCAGCACGTCCACGCCGCCGAGCTCGCCCGTCACCTGGCCGACCACCCGGTCCCAGGCCTCCTCGTCGGTCACGTCCAGGTGCTCGAACCGCACCCGCTCCCCCAGCCCGTCGGCCAGCGCCCGCCCTTCGGCGTCCAGGACGTCGGTGACCACCACGTTCGCGCCGGCGTCGTGCAGGATGCGCACGTACGCCTCGCCGATGCCGCGAGCGCCGCCCGTCACCAGGGCCACCCGGCCGGTCAGGTCGTGCAGTGCGGCGGCGCTCGGCCCGGTCATGCGGCCACCTCCCCGACCACCGCGTCGTCGGCCACGCGGACCACGAGCCGGCCCGTGGTCGCGCCGCCGGCCAGCCGCGCCACCGCGGCGGGCGCCTGGTCGAACCCGACCACGTCGCTCAGCACCGGGCGCACCGCGCCGGAGGCGGCCAGCCTGTCGAGCTCGGCGTGGGCGGCGTCCACGAGGTCGGGCCGGCGCTGCTGGTACAGGGCCCAGTGCAGGCCGAGCACGCCGTAGTTCTTCACGAGCGCGAGGTCGGCCCGGACCTTCGGCGTCTGCCCGCTCGCGAACCCGACCACGACGATCCGGCCCTCGAACGCGACGCAGCGGGTCGAGCGCTCGAACGAGTCGCCGCCCACCGGGTCGAACACCACGTCGACGCCGGGTCTGCGCAGGGCGGCGACCCAGTCGTCGTCGCGCAGGAACACCTCGCCGGCGCCCGCGGCGCGTGCGGCGGCCACCTTCGCCTCGCTGCCGACCACCCCGACCACGCGCGCCCCGGCCGCCCTGCCGAGCTGGCACGCTGCCGTGCCGACGCCACCCGCTGCGGCATGCACCAGCAGCGTCTGGCCGGCCCGCAGCCCGCCCCGCTGGTGCAGCCCGAACCACGCCGTCTGGTAGGCGATCGTCAGCGCGGCGGCCTGCGCGTCGTCCAGGGCCGACGGCGCGGGGTGCACCGCCTCGACCGGCACCGTCGCGTACTGCGCCAGCACCCCGATCTTCGAGCCGACGACGCGGTCGCCGACCCGTACCCGCTCGCCCTCGGGCACGCCGTCACCCAGCGCGACGACGTCGCCGCACAGCTCGATCCCCGGCACGAACGGCAGCTCCGGGCGCACCTGGTACTCGCCGCGGGCCAGCAGCACGTCGGGGAAGTTCACCGCCACCGCCCGCACCCGCAGCAGCACCTCGCCCGGGCCGGGCTCGGGCACCGGTACGTCGTGCAGCTCCATCACCCGCTCCGGCTCCCCGTGGGAGACCACGCGCCACGCCTTCATCGCCGTGGGTACGCTCACGTGTCAGTCCTTTCCTGCTGCTCTGATGCTGCGCAGGAACAGCTCCGTGAGCTGCCCCGCCACCTGGCTCGCCGTCAGCGGCCCCGCGGGCGAGTACCACTGGGACAGGTAGTGCACGTCCGAGAAGAAGTGCGCGATGAGCATCGCCGTCGGCACGTCGTCGCGGAACACCCCCTCCTTCATGCCGCGCCGGAGCAGCGCCTCGAACTCCTCGTGGTACTCGCGGCGGCGGCGCTTGACCTCGGCCTGACGGTCCGGCATGAGCATGTGCTGGCTGCGCGTGAAGACCGTGCCCTCGGGCAGGAACTCGATGGACGTGGAGACCACGTCCTCGCAGACGGCCCGCAGCACCTGCTCGACGTCGTCGCCCCGTTCGGCGCCGGTCGCGACGATCTCCTCGAGGCGCGCCTTCTGCAGCGACAGCAACCGGTCGTAGATCGCGAACAGCAGGTCGTCCTTGGAGGCGAAGTAGTGGTACATCGCCCCCTTGGTGACGCCGGCCGCCGCGACGATCTCCTGGACGCTGGTGGTCGCGTACCCCCGCGTGGAGAAGAGCTCGAGAGCCGCTCGAAGAACCTGGTCCTGGACGTTCGTGGTGCGCATGGGCTCATCCTTCACCGCCTGCGCCACGTTCACCGCCCGGCTCACAGGGAGGTCCGCACGCTCGCGCCGCCGTCGACCAGCAGCGTCTGGCCGGTGACCCAGGCCGCGTCGTCGGACAGGAGGAACGCGGCGGGGCCCGCGACGTCGTCCGGCATGCCGAGACGCCGCAGCGGATAGCCCTCTGCCGCCTCCTCCTCACGACCCTCGTACAGGGCGCGCGCCAGCCGCGTCCTGATCACCGCGGGCGCGAGGGCGTTGACCCGGGTCGACGGGGCGAGCTCGTCGGCGAGCTGGACGGTCAGGTTGACCAGGGCCGCCTTGGAGACGCCGTAGAAGCCGATGTTCGGCGCCGACGCCGTGCCCGCCGTCGACGCCATGTTCACGACCGACCGCAGGCCGCCCGCCTCGGTGGCGGCCGCGTTCCGCGTCCACTCCAGCGCGGCGATCACGTTCACCTCGAGGATCTTGCGGGCCACGCCCGCCTCGAGCTGGGCGAGCCGCCCCCACGCCGGGTTGATCCCGGCGTTGTTCACGAGGTGGTCCAGGCGTCCGAAGCGGTCGGCCACCCGCCTGAGGGCGTCCGCGCGGTGGGCGGCGTCGTCCGCCTTGCCCGGCACACCCAGGGCGCGGTCCGGGCCGAGCCCGGCCACCGCCTCCTCGAGGGTGTCGGCGGAGCGTCCGGTGATCACCACGCAACCGCCCTCCGCGACGATGCGGTGGGCGATCGCGAGACCGATCCCCCTGCTCCCGCCCGTGACGAGGGCGACCCTGCCCTCGAACCTGCCGGCGACGTCGTCGTCTGCCATGTGTCTCCCATACCGTCCGGTCGGTTTGGGCGTGACCGTAGCATGTCGCGACCCGGCGTGGCCAGAGCCCCGGCAATCGCCAGGGTGACACCGCCGCCACCGGCTGCTTGAATCGAGGTTGCGCACCAATGTCCTTTATGCATCATTCTGCATCTTGTTGCACCGCACGCTCCGCAGCGGTTGGATGGTCGCCATGACAACGACGTCGATCGCGACGGTCGGCCTGGAGGCCGCGCCGAGCCGCCTCTCCGCCCGGCTGGCCACGCGCCCCGAGGCACGGCGGGTGCTGGACCTGGCGCGCGACACCTTCATCGAGGGCTACCGCATCGACATGGGCCCCCTGGCCGCGCAGCTCGGCGTCGACCGGACGTCGGTGTTCCGCTGGGTCGGCAACCGGGACGCGCTGCTCAGCGAGGTGCTGTGGTCGCTCGCCGTGCCCACGCTCGTGCAGGCGGAGCGCGCGACGGAGCACCTGACGGGCGCCGAACGGCTCGCGGGCCTGCTGACCACGTTCGCGCACGACCTCATCGTCGCCGACTACTTCCGCGCGTTCCTGCGCAGGGAGCCGGCCCGTGCGCTGCGGCTGCTCACCACCACCGACAGCCCCATCCAGCGGCGGTACGTCGCCACCGTCGAGTGGCTGGTGGTCCGCGACCTGGGTGACGAGCCGTTCGGCGGCACCATCACGCCCGAGGAGCTGGCCTACCTGCTGGTGCGCGTGTCGGAGTCGCTCACGTACGCGGACCTGATCACCGGCGACGAGCCCAGCCCGGAGCGGGCGCGGACGGCGTTCCGGCACCTGCTCCGGGTGGGCTGAGCGAGGGCGCTGGCACCAGCCCCGGCGATTCGGCAGAGTGGGGTCATGGACTTCACTCGCCCCTACCCGCCGGACCCGTACACCCTGCTGCCCGCACCCGCGACGTTCTCGCTGACGAGCAGCAACCTGACCGACGGCGAGCGCATGCCCGACGCGCACGCCGCACACGACCAGAACATCTCCCCCGCCCTGACGTGGAGCGGCTTCCCCGAGGGCACCAAGTCCTTCGTCGTGACGTGCTACGACCCCGACGCGCCGACACCGATGGGCTACCACCACTGGACGGTCGTCGACCTGCCTGCCTCCGTCACGTCCCTCGACACGGGAGCGGGCACCCCTGACGGCTCGGGTCTGCCCGCCAGGGCGTTCCACACGCACAGCGACGGCCACACGCCGGGCTTCGAGGGCGCGGGCCCGCCGCCGGGCGACCACCCGCACCGGTACATCTTCGCCGTGCACGCCCTGGACGCCGAACCCGGCGAGCTGGGCCTCGGCCCGGACAACACCAACGCGCAGGTGGCGTTCAACGTGTACTTCCACCTGCTGGGGCGGGCCACGCTCACGGCCACGTACAGCCGATGAGCGAGCACGCCACGCTGCCCACGCTGGGCGACCTCGCCTGGGCGCCCGCGCTCGAGCACCCCGAGCTGCTCGCGGAGCCGGTGCTCGCTGCGCTGACCGCCTGGGCCGGCGCCGACCCGCGGGTCGCGAGCCTGGTCGCCGTCACCGAGATCGACCCCGAGCACGCCGAGACGGCCACGCTCAACGAGCTGCACGGCCTGCCGCCGGAGGCGTCGGCCAACTGCGTGCTCGTGGCGGGCAAGCGCGGCGAGGACGAGCGCGTCGCGGCGTGCGTCGTCCCTGCCAGCACGTTCGCCGACGTCAACAAGCGGGTACGCAAGCTGCTCGACGTGCGCAAGGCGTCGTTCCTGCCGATGGACCGCGCCGTGGCCGACTCGGGCATGGAGTACGGCGGCATCACGCCCGTCGGGCTGCCGGAGGCCTACCGCGTGCTGGTCGACTCCCGGTTCGCCGAGGAAGGCACGATGGCGCTCATGGGCTCGGGGGTGCGCCGGTCCAAGATCCTCATGCCGGGTCCGCTGCTGTGCGGCATGCCGGGTGTCGAGGTGACGCAGGACCTGGGCGTCGAACGCTGACGGTGGCCTCAGGCCGGTGCGATCCTGCCGTCCATCGCGGCGTCCATGCGCTCGGCGAACCGGGCACCGTCGAACGGGGCACGGCCACCCGCCGCGGACGCCGACGACGTCAGGGCGGCCCGGACGTACCGGCGGAACTCCTCGCTCAGCTCCACGTAGTGCTGCAGGCGCGGGCGAGGTGACGCCCCGTCCATCGCCAGCCGCAAGGCGTCGTTGGCCTTGCGCTCCGGGTCGTTCGTACCTTCGGCGCCCTTCCCCGTCGCGTAGTTCACGAGGGAGGCGGCGAGCCCGTCCGTCCTCGGCTCCAGGGCCCAGGGCGCCTCAGGATCGCGGTACGGCGCCTCGCGGCTCGCCGCGAACCCGCCGCGCTCGAAGATGAGCTGGTGGCTGCGCTCGTCGGTGAGGAACTCGACGAGGCGCCGGGCCGCCACCGGGTACCGGGACGCCGCCGCGACGGCGAGGCTCTGGCCGCCCAGCAGGCCGCCGCCCGGCACCGGCATGAACCCGACCCGGAACGGCGCCGCGTCGCTGCCCCGCAGCAGGCGCAGCGCCCGCGGCCAGTGCCGCAGGAAGACCGCACGCCCCGCGGCGAAGGCCGCCAGCGAGCCCTGCTCGTCGAACGCGAGCGACGCCGCCGTGCCGCTCGGCCCGTCCGTCGAGTCGCGCAGCCGACGCGCCAGGCCGTCGACGGTCCTGCCGATCCGCTCGACGTCCTCGAAGACCGGGCGTCCGGCCGCGTCCACCGAGACGGCACCCGCGCCCAGCAGGATCTCCCACAGGTTGACCGTGAACCCCTCGTAGTCGGCCAGCTGGAGGGCGATCGCCGTGTCGACGGGCGGCCGGCTGAGCCTTCCGGCGTCGCCCCCGACCTTGGCGAGGGCCTCGTGCGCGAACGCGTCCAGGCTCGCCCAGTCGCGCACCGGGATCGGGTCCGTGGCGGGCACCTCGCCGTCGTAGTACTCCGTGATCAGGTCCAGGTTGCAGTACAGCAGCCCGACGTCGGAGTTGAACGGCAGCGCGTACACCGCGCCGTCCCAGGTCCCGGCCGCCCACGGCTCGCCGAGGAACCCGTCACCCGTCGCGTCGTCGAGCTCCCGGAGGTAGCCGCTCTGCGCGAACTGCGGCACCCAGGGGATGTCGAGGTTGTAGACGTCGTAGCCGGGCTCGCGGGCCTGCGCGGCCGACAGCATCGTGCTGTAGGCGCGGTCGGCGTTGCTCGACACCTCCACGATCTGTGCGGGGTGCTGCTCGTGCACCCGGTTCCAGAGGTCCACGAGCAGTCGCCGCTGCCCGCCGTCGGTCTCGTCGCGACCGCTCAGGATCGTGAGCTGGTCGCCCGGCGAGAACGTCTCCAGGTCGGCGGCACCACCGAACAGCCGCTCCAGGCCGAGCGGCAGCCCCGCCCCGGCCAGCAGCCCCACCGCACCGCCCACGATGAACCCCCGGCGCGTGATCACACCGTGCGTCCCGTTCACCGACCCGCCACCCGCCGCGCCTCCGGTCACGTCACCGACCTCCCAGCTGTCCGAACAGGGTGGCCAGGGTGCCCTCCAGCTCACCGAACGAGCTGTCCCAGCACTCGCCGTCCCACTCGGCCGCGATCCGCCGCAGGTCGCTCACCTGGCACGACGCCTCACCGACCGCCACGACGTAGACCCGCACCCCCGCGGCGGCCTCCGCGCGGGCGGAGCGCACCAGGTCGGACGCCGACAGCTCCGCGCCCGGACCACCGCCGGGCAGGTTCTCGCCGTCGGTCAGGACGACCAGCGCGGTGAGGTGCCTGCGGGACGCGCCGTCCGGGTCCAGGCGGATCAGCTCGGACGTCGTGGCGTCGATCGCGTCGTAGAGGGGCGTGTGGCCGAGCGGCCGCAGCTCGTCGCGCAGCAGCTCCGGCGCCTCGTGCCTGGCCACCTCGCTCGCGGTCACGTCGAGGACGGGGCGGGGGCTCGACCCGGCATCGCCGGAGAACGACCAGATGCCCACCTCGTCGGAGCCGCCGAGGTGGCCGAGCGCGCCCAGCACGCCACGCTCGGCGACGTGGATGCGCAGCCGGTCGCCGTCCGCCGGCCTGCCCATGGAGGCCGACGAGTCCACGAGCACCAGGACCCGCGCCGGCCGCCGGGCGGCGCGGTACTGCTGCTCGGTCGAGAGCACGCGCGTGTGCGCGACGACACCCGTGCCGGGCCGCACCGTCGGCGCGCCCTGCAGGCCGGGCAGCGGCCCGTCCTCGCCCGACGGCGGATGGCCGTTCAGACGACGCACGCCTACCAGCAGGTCGAGTGCCTCCTGCCCGTCGGTCGACCCGAGCCATTCGACGAAGGCCTCCGACGCGGCGGCACGGCGCTCGGACGGCTCCACGTCCGACCAGGTCAGCCGCACCGCCCGGTAGTCGAGGCCGACGGCGGAGTCCGGGTAGAACGGGACGAGGGCGGCGTCGCTGCCACCGGCGGCCGAGGCCGGGCAGGCCGCACCACGGTCGAGGATCGCACGCTCGCTGGTCAGCACCGCCACCCGGGGCGGTCCGGTCCGGGACAGCTCGTCGAGCCGGCACAGCAGCGCGCCGTCGGTCCCGAGCGGCAGACCTGCCCGCTCGAGCGCGTGCCCCAGGTCGAGCTCCAGCGCCTCCCGCGCCCCGGTCCCGGGCTCGGACCCGGCGTAGAGCCGTTCGGTGTGCACGGCCGCGGCGAACGACGTGTCCGGGTTCGCCCGTACGACGTCGAGGCCCGCGGCCGCGGCCGCCGCCATCAGCTCCTGGACCGTGTCGCCGTCACCCGTCGTCGCGGTCAACGCCTGCGCGTGCGGCTCCGGCACCGCGAGCACCAGCGGCGAGCCCGCCACGAGCGTCGGGGCGGAGGCCGTGAAGCCGTTGCCCGCCCCGCGCGGGGCCACGATGTCCGCCTGCGCCATCGACTCCGCCAGCCACACGTCGGGCCGGGGACCCAGGTCCAGCGAGGCCGTGCCGCCCTGGCCGGACCCAGCGCCCCAGCCCGACTCGAAGGCGGCGCGAAGGGCGGGCCAGCCCATCCCGAACGTCGTCACGTGGTACCGGGGGCAGGAGAACGGCGTGACCGAGGCGCGCTCGAAGGCGTCCGCCACCGCCGTGAAGCCCGCGGCGCCGTCGTCCGGGACCATGACGGCGACCTCCGTAGGGTCCTCGCAGGACCGGGCGGACTGCAGCGCGACCGCCGCACCCGTCGAGCCGGCCAGCACGACCACCGTCACCGCGGCGACGACGATCCGGTGCCCCTTTGCCCACGTCCACGCCGCCGCGAACCAGCGCGCGTACGTCCGCATCCGGACGAGACCGGCCAGGCCGGCCAGGAAGAGCACGACCGAGACCACCAGCAGGACGATCTGCGTCCTGCGGTCGACGACCCCCATCGCCGCGGTGCAGATCCCGGCCACCGTGCCGAACACCGCGAACACCGTCGTCCGGTGATCCCCCCACCACGGCCGGGAACCCTCCCGGCGGTCGGACTTCTTGAGAGGCTGCCCCGTCGCACCCATACGTCCTCCCGAACGTCAGGGTCCGATATTTACCACATTGACCATGGCTTTTGCGGGTTCAATGCAATATCGGCCGCCTGCGCCCGGGAGGAGTGCTCAGTTCTCCGAGCGGCCCTTGCGCCAGTAGCCCATGAACGCCACGGACTTGCGGTCCACCTGGCACTCGTTCACGAGATAGCGGCGCAGCGTCTTGATGACGCCGGCCTCGCCGGCGAGCCACGCGTACAGCACGGTCTCCTGCGCCAGGGGGCGGCCCGCCTCGTCGACCGGCACCTCCCAGAGGATCCCGGTGTCGATGTCGACGTCGTCGGGCTCGCCCGACAGGTCCACGCCGGCGGCGGTGAGCGCGGGCGCGGTGTCCGACGACGGCCGCACACCCATGGCGAGCAACCGGTCCGCGGCGTCCTGGACCGCGGGGACCAGCACGTCGCCGTGCTCGCGCCCGTCGCGGGCCAGCCAGTGCACGCGCACACCGTCGGGCGCACCGAGCTCCCAGCCGTCCTCGGGGTGCGGCACCTCGAGGAAGACCTCGCCCACCGCGTCGTCCGGCAGGGACTCGCAGATGGCGGCGATGGCCGGCACGGCGGTCTCGTCACCGGCCAGCAGCAGCGCGTGGCTGGACGACGGCGGGGCGAACTCGACACCACCGTGGATGCCGTCGTACTCGGCGTTGGGTCCCATGATGACCAGCGGGTCGCCCGCGACGGCGTTCAGGGCCCAGCGCGAGGCAGGGCCGGTGTCACCGTGCATGACGACGTCGACGTCGACCTCGCGCAGGTTCTGGCGCACGGTGCGGACCGTGTAGGTGCGCATCGGGTTGCGCTGCTCGTCCGGGAGAGAGCGCCACGTGGCGTACCAGTCGGGGTCGTCGCGGCGCAGGCCGTCCCAGCCACCACGAGGCGCGGGGAGGAGCAGCTTGATGCGCTGGTCGCGGCCGTTGTCGGCGAACTTGTCCAGGTCCGGGCCGCGGAACGTGAAGCGGACGAAGGACGGGCACAGGCGCGTCACGCGCGCTACCTCGACATCGAACATTCGCGAGGGCTTGGCTTCGAGCCCCTCGGTCTGGGTGGTCACGACGGTGAGCCTAACCTAACTTTGCACCCCCTGTGCCACCCCTCCACGCAGTGACCCTGGTCACCGGAGAATCCGCTCAGCGCCATTATCACGAAGTCGCGATCGACGAGAAACAGGACGACGGGCTACGGAATAGATCACCCCTTCTGGCGCATAATTAACCCTGTACAAAGGGTGCATCTTGCCTCCTGGCCCTCTTTACTGGGTAGCGATCGGCCTACGCAACGACCTTGCCCCTGGCGCCGTCGCCGCCGCCGTCCGCGGCCGGCCGCACGCTTACCTCGTACTCGCTGGAGAGCCTCCACCATGATCGACCACTTCGCGCTGGGCTGGGTCACGCCCGTCATCTCGTTCCTGCTCTCGTGCGCCGGGTGCGCCGTGGGCCTGACCTGCACCGCCCGGGCCCGCGTCTCGCACGGTCTCGCGAGCACCGCGTGGCTCGCCATCGGCGCCGTCTCCATCGGCGGTACCGGCATCTGGGTGATGCACTTCGTCGCCATGCTCGGGTTCCACGTGCGAGGCACCGAGACCCGCTTCGACGTCCCCCTGACGATCGCCAGCGGCCTGCTCGCCATCGCCGTCGTGGGGCTCGGCCTCTTCATCGTGCGCGCGGCGGGTGTCGGACCCTTCGCGCTCGTCGCGGGCGGCACCGTGACGGGTCTGGGCATCTCCGCCATGCACTACCTCGGCATGCGTGCCGTGCACGTCGGCGTCGAGCTCACCTACCACCTGCCCACCGTGCTCCTGTCGGTGGCCATCGGCATCGTCGCGGCGACGGCGGGGCTCTGGCTCTCCGCGAAGGTGCACAACTTCGCCGCGGGCGCCGGCGCCATGCTCATCATGGGGGTCGCGGTCTCCGGCATGCACTACACGGGCATGGCCGCGATGCGGGCCGAGGTCGTCAGGGGCACGGTCATCGTCCCGGACGTGGGCGTCTCCGTCGCCGCGCTGCTGGGCCCGCTGATCATCGGCGTCACCATCAGCACGATCCTGCTGCTCCTGGTGGTCGGCCTGGCGCCGAGCGCGGCGGAGCTGGAGGCCCAGGAGAAGTTCAAGGGCTGGCAGGGGCGGCAGGAGGAGATCGAGCGCGAGGCGGCCGAGCCCCGCCGCCGGTCCCAGCTTCTTTGACCGTGGGAACGCTCTCAGGACAGTCGGGGCCACGCTAGACCCTCCCCGGTGGGGCGGCGGGGCACGCCATCACCTGCGGGGCACGCCATGATCCGCGGAACCCGCCTGGATCGGTGGATCAGGGCGTGCCTCGCGGACGATGGCGTGTCCGCGACCGGCGTGGGCTCAGCCGTCGGTCTCCGGCACGCGCGTGGCCCAGGCGGCGACGGCCACGGCCGAGGCGACGTTCAGCGAGTCCACTCCCCCGGACATCGGGATCCGGACCGTCAGGTCGCACTCGGCGATCGTCCGCGCCTTGAGGCCGTCGCCCTCGGTGCCGAGCACCAGGGCGAGCCTCTCGGGCGGGGCGGCCACCAGGTCGTCCAACGAGATCGAGTCGTCCTCCAGCGCGAGCGCCGCCACCTTGAAGCCGTGCTCGTGCAGGGTCCGGATGCCGCTCGGCCAGGGGTCGATCCGCGTCCACGGGATCTGGAAGACGGTCCCCATGGAGACCCGGACGGCTCGCCGGTAGAGCGGGTCCGCGCAGCTCGGCGTGAGCAGCACGGCGTCGACCCCGAGGGCCGCGCACGCCCGCATGGCCGCGCCGATGTTCGTGTGGTCCACGATGTCCTCGAGGATCACCACCCGCCGGGCCTCCGCGCCGCCGCGTGCGCCGGCGAGCAGCTCGTGCACGCCGGGCAGCGGCGGCCGGTGCATCGCCGCCAGCGCGCCGCGGTGCAGGTGGAAGCCCGTGATCTCCTTCAGCAGCGGCTCCTCGGCGACGTAGACGGGCGCTCCGGTCGCCGCGATCAGGTCCGTCATCGAGTCCAGCCACTTCGGCGCCATGAGGAACGACCGTGGCCGGTGGCCGGCCGCGAGCGCCCGCCGGATCACGGTCGAGCTCTCCGCGATGTAGAGGCCCTTGGCCGGTTCGTGCTTGGAGCGCAGGACGACGTCCGTGAGGCTGTTGTAGTCGGCAAGGCGCTCGTCGGCGGGGTCGTCGATGCGGACGACGTCGAGGGTGGTCACCGGCCCATTCTGCCCCTCGGTGCCGCGAGCACCCGACAACGGCGTGATCGTGGCGGGCCGACCTCGGCCGGCGTCCAGAACCAGTTCTCGCGCCCCGATCCGCAGAACGACGCCGTTATCGTCCCGTTATCTCTCACAGCGAAATCCTCTCGGCTTCCCCAGAGCCCCAAGACTCCATATGCTCCGGGCAAGGAAAGTTCGTCCCGCTCGTGAGGAGAGTTGCGATGAGAACTACCCGAAATCCCCGGTCGTCCCGTGCGCGGCGCGGCAAGGAGGCCAGTCCACACCCGGCGTTGCCTCCGTCCTACGCTGCGATGATCGAGCGCACGCCGTCGCTGGACGACGCGCAGCTCGAGTCGCTGCTCGAGCGAGCGGTCGCCGGAGCGGACGCCGCTCGCACGCTCGACGCCACTGCGGTCTCCCCCAGCTTCCGTATGCAGCTCGAAGAGCGGGTCAAGGACGGGCAATACGCGAAGGAGCGTCTTGTCCTCGCCCACCTCCGGCTCGTTCCCGCCGTCGCAGGCTCCTACTCCGGCCGCCTGCCGTTCATGGACCTGGTGCAGGAAGGCAACGTCGGCCTGGTGCGCGCAGCGGACTCGTACGACCCCGCGCACGGCACGTTCGCCGCCTACGCCACCCGCTGGGTGCGCCGCTCCATCGTCCGCGCGGTCGCCGCAGCGGAGCATGCCGAGACGGCGAGCCAGAGCGGTCCGACCCCCGAGCAGACCATGCTGCGCCGCCGCGTCCGGCAGGCCCTGCGGCACCTGGACGCCGTGGAGGCCCGGGTCCTGGAGATGCGCTTCGGACTGCTGGACGGCACCACGCGGACCCTCGACGAGATCGGCCGCCGCCTGGGCGTCACCAAGGAGCACGTGGCGCAGATCCTCGAGCGGGCGCTGGCCCGGCTGCGCGACGTCGTCAGCCCGGCTCCCCTCGCTGCGTGACCGCCGGCTGGGCACCCGACGGCCCAGCCGGCGTCAGCCGCGCGACCACCTCGTCCAGCGCCGCGTGGTAAGCCCACGACGACTGGTACCCGGAGTGGGTCGCCACGGCGAAGAGATAGGCCGACCGGTCCATCTCCTCCGCCCCGCGGTCCACCTCGTTCACCCCGTACCCCACCACCGGGAAGCCCAAGAAGTCGGTGCGCCGCCACAGGTTCACCCACGCGGGCTTCGTACCGCAGGTCAGCAGTGACATCAGCGTGACCTGTACCCCCGAGCCGGGCTCGGGGCGCTCCGGCGTCAACGACGCCGCCGGGGCCGCCCCGGGTCCGGGACCACCCAGCGGCTGACCGTCCCGCGCCAGATCGTCCTGCACCTGATCGTCCTGCGCCCGACCGTCCTGCGCTTGATCGTCCCGCACCTGGCCGCCCCACGGGTCCGCCGACCAGCCCGGGCCTGTGCACGGTGGCGTGCCCGTCGTCGTCGGGCCCAGGAGGTCCGGGAAGAACCGGCCGAAGAACGGCCGCAGCTGCACGCCGTAGGTCAGCAGGCCGATCCGGCCGTCGGTGACGTCCGGCACCGGGTTGCCCGCCCGGATCAGCACCACCGCGGAGGCCAGCACCCCGCCCATCGAGTGCGCGGACAGCACCACGCGGCGCGTGGGGGCCACACGAGCACGCTCGGCGTCGTCGGCGATGTCCGCGCCGGTGAGCCAGGCGTCCACCCGGGAACGCACCTCCGGCACCACGCGTTCGGCGTAGCTCGGCGGACCGAACGGGTGGGCGCTGCGCGGCAGGAAGCACAGCAGGTCCCACAGCAGGCCCCACGGCCGCGACGGGCCACCGCCCGTGCCACCCGCGAGGGCACTGACCACGAGCGTCGCCGCGAGCACGCCCAGCGCGGGCACCGCGAGCCCGGACAGCCACGGCGGCACCTGCACGTCACCGGTGTCGCTGTGCTGCGCGATCAGCGGGATGTGCGCCACGAGGGCGGCGACGTACGCGGCGGCCGCCAGGGCGCCGACGGCGAGCTCCGCCCGGTGCGACATCGCGGCGACCTGCCGGCCGCGCAGCACCCGCTCCAGCACGGGGTTGGGGCCGCCGTCGGGCTCGGGGGCGTCCGCCACGGCACGCCAGGCCGGGACCGCCGGACCGTAGGGCGGCCCGAACGTGCGGGGCGCGCCGGGGATCCACAGTGCCCGGGAGCGGACCACGTCCATCACGTACGGTCCGGCCAGCGCCACGCACAGCAGCACGACGAACACGAGCGCGATCACCACGGACGCCGTGCCGAACTCGGTGTAGACGGGCGGGACCCGCACGAGGTCGGCGTCCGGCACGCCGCGCGCGATGCCGACCAGGCCGTCCCCGAGCGGCGTGGGCGCCGCCTCCTGACCGTTTCGCAGGAACCACTGCACGCCCAGCACGAGCAGGCTCGAGTACACGGCCGCCGACGCGGCGGACACCAGCAGGAACACGCCAGGCCCCGCGCCGTTCCAGCCCTCGTAGGCGCGGCGCCGCAGCACCGCCGCCGCCAGCACCACCACGGCGGGGCTCAGGACGGCGAGCACCGCCACCGCGACGAGCAGGTACCGCAGCGGGGCACCCGGCTGGACCACCAGCACCACCGCCACGCAGACCGTGGCGACGACGGGCACCGCCGTCCAGGCCGCGACGGCGACGGCGCTGCGCGCGGTACGCCAGGCCAGACCGGTCGCCGCGATGCCGAACAGGCCGACGCCGAGCAGCGCGGGCACCAGATCCAGCCCGATCAGCGCCGGCATGTCGTGCGGCTGCGGCCCGGCGAGGCCCGCGTAGCAGGCCAGCAGCCAGACGAGGAGGCCGGCGGCGAACACCCCGAGACCGGCCCGGCCCTTCCAGCGCGGGGAGAGGGCCTGTACGCCGTCGTCGTCGGTGCGCAGGGCGACGAACGCGCACGCACCCACGATCACGACCAGGCCGGCCACGGGTAGGCCCGGCATCGGCAGGCCGGGGTCGGCGTACCGGGTCCAGGTGAGGAACTGCCCCGTCAGGGCGAGCGCGGCGCCCAGGTGCGCCCACAGCAGGCCGGAGCCCGTGCGCTGCGACCAGAAGCCGGCCCGGTGCAGCGGCGGGCCCGACGGCGCCCGCGTGCGCCCGGCGCGCATCACCGAGAACTTGGACTCGAACCGGACCTGGCCGCTGTGCGCCACGGCCACCAGCACGGCGACCAGCAGCACCGGGGCGAGCGACAGGAGCGCCAGCCGGTCGCCGACGTCCATCCGGGCGAGGCCGTAGAGCACGGCGGGGACGCGCGCGCAGACCGGGACCACGGAGTCGGGCCCCGCCGTCGCCAGGCCCATGCAGCGGGTGCCGATCACGGAGAGCGAGACCGTCGCCACCGCCGACACGAACAGGAGGGTCAGGCCCAGCGAGAACACCCGCGTGAGGGCAGCGGTCGACTCGGGGCGCAGGCTGCCCGACGGCGGACGGTGGGCCGCCGGGTCGGGCCGCGGGATGCGGCGGGCCCAGTACGCGGCGTTCGCCAGGCCGAACGGGACCATCGCCGCCCACAGGAGGCGCACCGCGAAGGTGCCGACCACACCCAGCAGACCACCGAACGGAAGGCCGCCGACCCGTGCCATCGCGCCCCACGAGTAGGCCTCGCGGCGCACGTCGGGCCGGATCGCGTGGACGTGTCCCGGCGGGAGCGCCTTGTCCCGCCTCTCGACGTGCGGTCTCGGGGTCCAGAAGCTGCCGAGGCCGTCCCCGTCCGACCGGGTCACCTCGCCGCGGCCGAGGTCGAGCGTGCCGTGCGGCGGGGTGTTCGCGATGCCGTGGATCCGCAGCTCGAGAATGCTGGGCTGGGCGTTGTCCATAGCGCCCCAAAGTAGGGCCGCGCGTGGACGACACGCGTGCCGCCACGCGCGGCCCGGTCACATCCTGCGCACATCCCGTAGCGCCGTGCGTCCCGGCCCGCCGATCCGGTGCTCAGGACCCGGCCGTCGAGGCGAGCACCGCCGCGGCCAGCAGCAGGTCGTAGACCACGCAGGTCTCCGCGTACCAGCGCCACACGACCGCGTTCGCCCGGTGGTGGAACACGTCCCAGACGCCGTGCCCCACGAGCCCGGCCGCGAGCACGTACGCGCCGGTGTCCTGCCCCGCGAGGGCGCCGGCGAGCAGGCTGATGCCCCCGAACACGGCCAGACCCGCGGCCTGCAGCAGAACCATCGACCGGCCCCGGATCCGGTTCCGCAGGATGCCCACCACGGGGTACACCAGGGCCATCGCGAAGACCAGCCACGTCGGCACGCCGGCTCCCCCGCCCGCGAGCGTGCCGACGAGGAGCAGCAGCCCGACCAGCACCGGCCACCGGCTGCGCAGCCAGGCCAGGTCGAACCTGTGGACGTGCTCCGTGTACTCGGCCGGCCGGAGCAGCATCGCGCCCGCCATCGCCGGGACCATCAGCACGTGGCCCCAGAGCATCAGGTCGCCCGCGCTCGTGACACCGGCCCAGAACAGCGCCAGCAGCACCGCGAACGGCGCCGCCATCGCCGCGTTCATCTCCCAGGTCGCGGACCAGGCGTGCCGCCGCAACCGCATCCACACGGTCATCGCGGCCACCATGTCAACCACCATGACCACCGCGCCGACGTCCGCCCGGGCCAGCACCGCCTCGATCCCGAGGACCGCACCCGCCCAGTCCCATGCCGGCGCCAGGAGCATCATCCCGAGCACCATCACGACGACCATCTCCGCCAGGTGCACCAGGAACCGCAGCGCCTTCCGCCCTGGCGTCGCGGGTGCGGTCCGGTGGGGCACCGGGTGGGCCGCCGTTGCCGCCGTTGCCGCCGTCGTCGCCGTCGTCGTTGCCGTCGTCTCTGTCATGTCTCCGTCTCCCTCGGTCCGGGCGGCGTTCCTCGCCGCGCTGGTCCCCACGCTGTCCGACGGCGACCGCGGCCAGTAGTGCCGGACCGCACCCCGGCAGGCGCACATGTCACCGGCCCGCATGACAGATGTCATCAAGGCCCGGCAGGACGCCCCGACCGCCGTCGGCGCTGGCAGGATGACGTCATGAGCACCGCACGGACCGTCGCCGACGACGGCGGCAGCGGACTCGCGAGCTTCCGCCGCAACATCTGGTGGGGCCTCGCGGGGACCGTGGCGTGCGTGCTCGGCTTCGCCGTCGGTGACTGAGTGCTGGACCCCGCGGCGCCGGCCGGGGCGCGCGCCCTCACGGGTCTCGCGACCGCGACCACGGTCGTGGCCTGCGGTGTCCTGCTGGGCCGGCTGGTCCGCGACCGGGCGCCGTCGGTCGGCTGGCTGGCCACCGTCTGCTGCGCGGCCGTCGTGGCCGCCGCGGTGCCGCTCGCCCTCGGCCGCTTCGGGATCTGGTCGCTGGCGCCCGCCGCCACCATCTCGGTGCTGGCCATGTTCCTGCCCGCACGCCGGGCGTGGACGGTGCTGGGCGCCGCGCTGGTCGTGCTGCCGGCGATCGGCCTGAGCACGGCACTGGTCACCGGTGAACCCGACGTGGGGCACGCCGTGTGGATGCCGGCCCTGATGGTGCTGGCGTTCGGCCCCGCGATGCTCGGCATGCTCCGCGGCTGGCAGGTCGCCGCCCGCCTCGACGACGCCCGGCGGCTCGCCGGGCAGCTCGCCGTGGCCGACGAGCGGCTTCGGTTCGCCGCCGACCTGCACGACATCCAAGGGCACCACCTCCAGGTGATCGCCCTGAAGAGCGAGCTCGCGGCGCGGCTCGCGGAGGCCGACCCGACACGGGCCGCCGAGCAGATGCGCGAGGTCCAGCAGCTCGCAGGAGACGCCCTGCGCGAGACCAGGGCCCTGGTGCAGGGCTACCGGAGCACCACGCTGGACGCCGAGATCGCCAACGCGTCCAAGGTCCTGGCCGCGGCCGGCGTCCAGGTCCGGGCCGACGTCGACGCCGACCTCGCCGCGGCCCTCCCCCAGGCGCCACGCGCCCTGCTGGGCCTGGTGGTGCGCGAGGCGACCACCAACCTGCTGCGGCACAGCCGCGCCACCCGTGCGGCGATCGTCCTGCTGCCCGACGGCGCCGGGGCGCGCCTCGTGATCGACAACGACGGCGCGCGTCCGGCCCGGCCGGGCGACGAGCCCGCGGGCCCCGGCGACGGCACCGGGCTCGTGTCCCTCGCAGAGCGGCTCGGCGCCGTCGGGGGGCACCTGACCTGGGACGGCGACGACGACCGGTTCGTGGTCACGGCTACGGTGTCCGGATGATCCGCCTCCTGCTGGCCGACGACGAGGAGCTGCTGCGCGGTGCTCTCAGCTCCCTCCTCGATCTCGAGGACGACCTGCGGGTCGTCGCCCAGGCTGCCACCACGACCGACGCCGTGCGCCTCGCCGAGCAGCACCGACCCGACGTCGCGGTGCTCGACCTGGAGATGCCGCCCGCCGACGGGCTGCACGCGGCCGCGCAGATCCTGGCCCGGTCCGACGGCACGCCGCCCCGCGTCATCATCGTCACGAGGCACGCCAGGCCCGCCGTCCTGCGCCGGGCGCTGGCCGCGGGCGTGAGCGGGTTCGTGCCCAAGTCGACGCCGGCGGCGCGGCTGGCGCAGATCGTGCGCGACGTCGCCGTCGGGCACCGCTACGTGGACCCGGAGATCGCCGCGTCGGCGCTCACGGAGAACGAGTGCCCGCTGTCCGACCGTGAGCTGGAGGTGCTGCGCGCGGCCCGCGCGGGCGCGCCCGTCTCGGACATCGCGGCCACGGTGCACCTCGCACCGGGGACCGTGCGCAACTACCTGTCGTCCGCGATGGCCAAGCTCGGGGTCGCGACCCGCCACGCGGCGGCGCACCGGGCATGGGAGGAGGGCTGGATCTGATGAAGGCCGACCACTACGACGGCTTCGCCGACAGCTATGCGGCGGAGAACGCCTCGAGCCTGCTCAACACGTACTACGACAAACCCGCCATGATCCGGCTCGCCGGCGACGTGAGCGGCCGGAGCATCCTCGACGCCGGCTGCGGTACCGGCCCGCTGACGGCGGAGCTGCGCACCAGGGGTGCCCTCATGACGGGGCTGGACGGCAGCCCCGCGATGCTCGAGCACGCGCGCAGGAGGCTGGGCGACGACGTGCCGCTGCACGTCGCGGACCTCGCCCAGCCGCTGCCGTTCGCGGACGACTCGTTCGACGACGTCGTCTCCTCCCTCGTCCTGCACTACCTCGAGGACTGGTCCGCGCCCCTGGCCGAGATCCACCGGGTACTCAGGCCCGGCGGCCGGCTCATCCTCTCGGTCAACCACCCCACCGTGCGGGTGGTCACCAACCCGGACGAGGACTACTTCGCCACCACCCAGTTCTCGGACGAGTTCGAGCTGGCGGGCGAACGAGCTGTGCTGACGTTCTGGCACCGGCCGCTGCACGCGATGTTCGACGCGTTCGCCGGTGCGGGGTTCCGCGTCCGCGTCCTGAGCGAGCCGCCGCCCGCACCGGACACTCCGCCCGAGCTCCTGCCACCACGCATCACCGGCGGAGAGCGGACGGCCTTCGTCTGCTTCATCTACTTCGTGCTCGAGGCGGACTGAGCGCTTCGCGCACGACGAACGGCGCGGGCACGTGGCAGCCGCCGGCGGGCATGGTGTGCTGATTCGGTAGGTGCCGGCTGGGCTGAACCTCATCAGACCTGGCGCCCACGCCCTGGGCTACCACCCCACCGACACCCTGCCGCGCCGGCACCCTGCTCACGGCGCCCTGCCTGGTTGTCGTGCCCTGCCGGTCGCCGTCCCTAGTTGTCGTGCGCCTGCCGGTCGCCGTCGACGTAGTACCAGCGGCCGTCCTCGCGCACGAAGCGGCTGGTCTCGTGCAGGCTCCCGCGCACACCGGTGGCCGGGTAGCGGTAGTAGGCGGTGAACTCGACGACGCCGGCGGTGTCGAACGGTCCGCCCCGCTCCGTGCGGTGGATGTCCAGGCGGCGCCACTGCTCGTCACCGGCCTCGACGGCGGGCGGCCGGGTCTGCGGGGCCCAGGTCGCCAACAGGTAGGCGGTGTCCCCGGTCGCGAACGCGGAGTACCGCGAGCGCATCAGCGCCTCGGCGGTCGGCGCGGTCGCGGCACCGGAGTGGTAGCGCCCGCAGCAGGCGCCGTAGGTGTCGCCGGAGAGGCAGGGGCAGCGTTCGTCGTCGTGCACGCGACGATCCTCGCACCCCGGCCGGCGTCGTGGGCGCGCCGGCCCGCCGCCCGTCCGCTGACGGCGCGCTCGGCTACGCGAACGTCTCGTGCCCGAGTACCGCCAGCAGGCGGATCTTCTCCTCCGCCTCGCTGCCCGGTGCGGGTGTGAGCACCAGGAGCGCCTGCGACTGGTCCTCGGTGAACAGCGCCTGGCAGTCCACGTCGATACTGCCGAGCTCCGGGTGCACCAGGGTCTTGTGGTCCTCGAACCGGCGGGACACCTCGTGCAGCTCCCACACGCGGACGAACTCGGGGCTCTCGCGCAGCAGGACGCGCAGGATCTCGTCGGCGACCGAGCCAGGACCCGCTGCCGCGTGCGCCGCCCGCAGGGAGGCGGCCTGGCTGCGGCCCTGCCGTTCGTGGTCCTCGGGCGGGTACACGTCGCGCGACTCCGGCTCCATGAACCAGCGGTAGACGTTGCTCCGGGCCAGGCCGGACGCGGGTGGCGTACCGAAGATCGCCTCGGCCAGCCGATTCTGGACCAGCACCTCCCCCAGACCGGACAGGATCAGGGCCGGGGAGTCCTCCAGACGGTCCAGGACGCGCAGGAGCGGGGGCGCCACGTGGGAGTCGAGCGGCATGCGCCGGGGCACGCCGTGGCCGGCGAGCCGGAAGACGTAGTCGCGTTCCTCCGCGGTCAGGCGCAGGGCCCGCGCGAGCGCGGCGAGCATCTGCTCGGACGGCTGCGGCCCGCGCTGCTGCTCGAGCCGCGCGTAGTAGTCCACGGACATCCCGGTCAGGGCCGCGACCTCCTCGCGGCGCAGTCCCGGTGCCCGACGGCGCGGCCCGGGCACCAGGCCGACGTCGGCGGGGCGCAGCGCCTCGCGGCGTCGGCGGAGGAAGTCGGCGAGGGCTGCGCGGTTCATACGCCTATGGTGCGCCGCTCCGCCCGCGGGAGCCAGGGACCGCCGGTCCCTGGTTCCCCAGGCCTCTCCCGCTGCCCACGCGGGGCCCGCACGCTGGAGACATGAACATCACCGGTAACACCATCTTCATTCCCGGCGGCAACCGTGGCATCGGCCTCGCCCTGGCGGTCCGCCTCCAGGCCAAGGGCAACACCGTGATCATCGGCGGCCGGGACAAGGAGGCTCTCGACGCCGTCGCCGTCGACCACGGGTTCGCCACCGTCCGCCTCGACACCACCGACCCCGACTCGGTCCGAGCGGCCGCCGCCGAGGTGATCGAGCGGTTCCCCGACGTCAACGTGCTGGTGCCGATGGCAGGGATCATGCGAGCGGAGGACTGGCGCACCCCGAGCTTCCTCGAGGACGCCGAGGCGGCCGTGACCACGAACCTGCTGGGCCCGATCCGGCTGATCGCCGCGTTCACCGAGCACCTGCAGACCCGGTCCGACGCGACCATCCTCACCGTCTCCTCGGGCCTCGCGCACGCACCGCTGCGCCCGACGCCGACCTACAACGCGACCAAGGCCGCGATCCACATGCTGTCGGAGTCGATCCGGCTGCAGCTCTCCGGCACGAGCGTGGCCGTGACGGAGCTGGTGCCGCCGTCCGTGCAGACCGAGCTCATGCCCGGCCACGGGACCAACCCGCACGCGATGCCGCTGGACGAGTTCGCCGACGAGGTGCTCTCGCTCCTGGAGTCCCGGCCGGACGCGCACGAGATCCAGGTCGAGCGGGTCAAGTTCCTGCGTTACGGCGAGGTCCGTGGCGACTACGACCAGGTCGTGGCGACCCTCAACGGCACGGACCCGCACGCGACCGCCTCCGCGAGGTAGTCCCCTGGCGAAGTAGTCACCTGGCGAAGTAGTCGCCCAGCTCGCGCTACGTGACTACCTCGCCAGACGACTACCTCGCCAGGTGACTACCTCGGCGGGAGGGTGGCGGTGAGGGTGGTGGCGCCCGGGTGGGTCAGCGTGAGCGCCGCGCCACCCCCGCCGTCCGCGCCACCCCCGCCGTCCGCGCCATCCCCGCCGTCCGTGGCACCCGCACCGTCCGTGGCATCCGCACCGTCGGCCGGCTCGATCCGGTAGTCACCGAGGAATCCGCCGAACCGTACCCGGCCCTCCGCGTCGGTGCGCAGCGTGGTGGGCGAGAGCCACCACTCGTCCTTGACCAGCGCGCGCAGCCGGTCGAACGCCGGCTTGGGTGAGCCGTCCGCCCGCAGCAGACCGCCCGGGGCGCCCAGCCACATGCCGCGGTCGGACAGGCCCCAGTACGTCGTGGCCTCCACGCTCGGGTGGGACAGCAGCGTCCGGTAGTGCCGCTCGACCTCGTCGGCCTGGCGCTCCTCCCCCTCCGGCGTGGACGGCCACGACTCGACCTGCCAGTCGTTGAGGTCCACGATGTGCGCGGGCATCACGTCGCCCGACAGGAGCGTCGTCTCCGTGAAGTGGATCGGGATGCCGTACCGGGAGAACCTGTCCAGGATCGCGAGGGTCTTCTCCTCACCCCATGCGCCCTGGTGCATGTGACTCTGCAGGCCGAGCCGGTCGATCCGGATCCCGGCCTCCAGCACGGCCTCGATGAGGCACTCGTACCCCGTGGACATGTCGAAGTCGTTGAGCAGGAGCGTCGCGCCCGGGTTCTCGGCGCGCGCCTCCTCGAACGCCATCCGGATCATCCCGACGCGGCCCATGCGCCGCGCCAGGGGCGTGATCGCGTTCTCCTCCGCGGTGAAGACCGGCATGATCACCACCTCGTTGATCGCGTCCCAGGTGTCGACCACGCCGCGGAACGCCGCGACGTCGCGCCGGATGCGTTCCCGCTGCAGGCGCTCGACCTCGTCGTCGGGCAGCCCGCGGAGCCAGGCCGGCTGCACCGTGTGCCACACGAGCGGGTGCCCCTTGACCACGACGCCGCGTTCGGCGAACCAGCGCGCCGCGCCCCGCAGGCGCTCGGTCTGCGGTGCCCCGCGCTCGGGCTCGAACGTGCCCCAGTAGAACGGGAGCGTGGTCTGGTTGAAGACGTCGAACCACGCGTCGGCGAGGCGCCCGTCGTACTGCGGGTCCTGCGAGGTGCCGTTCGCGAGGTCCATCAGGTCGAACCCGATGCAGCCGAACAGGAACGCGTGCCGCGTCTGCCGGACGACGACGTCGCGGTCGGCCAGCGGTGCACCGTCCGGTCCGCGCAGGGTCACCGTGGCGTCGGCGCGCCGGTGCGCCAGGCTCGGGTCGGGCGTGCGTCCTTCGGTGGGCGCAGTGAAGAGAGAGGTCACGCGCCGACCATAGCCGCCCGCCTCACTCGTGCGGCACGACGACGAGCAGCTCGCCCACCTCGCACTGCAGCACGTCGCAGATCGCCGTCAGCGTGGAGAACCGGATGGCCCGCGCGCGGTCGTTCTTGAGCACCGACAGGTTCACCACCGTGACCCCGACCAGCTCGGCCAACCGCGCCAGCGTCATGCCACGCTCCGCCAGCAGCTCATCGAGGCGGCAGTGCACGCGGCCGTCGCTGTCCTCCGTCGGCATCAGATGAGGCCCTCGGTCTCCCGCTGCAGGCGGGCACCACGCTGGAACGCGTACCAGACGGAGCCGAGCATCAGCCCTGCCGCGAACAGGATCCAGTCGGTCCCCATCCTCTGGCCGAGGTCGACGCCGACGCTCCCCAGTGCGCTGTTCGCGGCCATCACCCGCAGGGTCGGGATCGCCACGGAGCCGAGCACGAGCGTGATCGACGTGACCTTCATCGCCCGCAGGCCACCAGGGGCGAAGAAGTCGCCGCTCGCGAACGACCTACCGAGCACGGCGAAGCACACGGCCACCGTCATCAGCACCAGCGTCGGCAGCAACGCGGCGGTCAGCACGGCCGCGTACGGCACCGGGCCCAGATCGGACACCCGGATCACCGCCTCCGTCGCCTGCGCTGCGGCGGTGCCGCCCAGGAGCACGTCCTGGGGCACGTGCGCGAGATCGATCGGGACAGGGACGTCCCGGTTGGGCAGGATCCGCACCAGGTCGCGGACGATGAATCCCAGCCCGGCAAGGACCGCCAGGCCGCCCGCGAGCGCCATCACCTCGAAGTTCCGTCGCTGATCGTCGAGCCGTCTGGCCATCGCCACCACCCCTGTTCGTCGACATATCGCTTATCGATACTATCGAAGCACGATATGCCGCCGGCGGTCAACGAAACCGCTGAGTGCGGGCCATGTGCCGGCCGGAACGGTCTCCGGCAGCACACAGCCCGCACTCGACGACGTCGGTCGGGTCAGCCCGCCGGCTCCTCCACCACCGGGGCCGCGAACTGGCTCGCGTACAGCCGCGCGTAGGCGCCGTCGGCGGCGAGCAGGTCGTCGTGCGAGCCCTGCTCCACGATGTCGCCGTGCTCCATCACGAGGATCACGTCGGCGTCACGGATCGTCGACAGGCGGTGCGCGATGACGAACGACGTGCGGTCCTTGCGCAGCCGGTTCATCGCCTCCTGCACGAGCACCTCGGTGCGGGTGTCGACGGACGAGGTCGCCTCGTCGAGCACCAGGATCGCCGGGTCGGCGAGGAACGCCCGCGCGAGCGTGAGGAGCTGCTTCTCACCGGCCGAGACCGACGAGCCCTCCTCGTCCACGACGGTGTCGTAGCCGTCGGGGAGGGTCCGCACGAAGGGGTCCACATGGGTGGCCCGGGTGGCGGCGAGGAACTTCTCCTCGTCGACCACGGCGCCGTCCGGCACGCCGTACCGCAGGTTCTCCTCGATCGTGCCCTTGAAGAGCCAGGTGTCCTGCAGCACCATCCCGACCGACGAGCGCAGGTCGTCGCGCGACATCTCGCGCGTGTCGACGCCGTCGAGCGTGATGCGGCCGCCATCGACCTCGTAGAACCGCATGAGGAGGTTGACCAGGGTCGTCTTGCCCGCGCCGGTGGGACCGACGATGGCGATGGTCTGGCCCGGCTCCGCGACCAGGTTCAGCCCGGTGATGAGCCGCTGGTCGGGCGTGTACGAGAACGTCACGTCCTCGAAGGCGATCCGGCCGCGCACCGGCTCCACCTTCTGCGACCGCTCCGGGTCGGCCGACTGCTCCGGCGCGTCCAGGAGGTCGAACACCCGCTCCGCCGAGGCCACCCCGGACTGGAGCAGGTTCATCATCGAGGCCACCTGCGTGAGCGGCTGCGTGAACTGGCGCGAGTACTGGATGAACGCCTGCACGTCACCCAGCGACAGCGTGCCGGACGCCACGCGCAGCCCGCCGATCACCGCGACGAGCACGTAGTTCAGGTTGCCGAGGAACCCCATCGCGGGCTGGATGGTGCCCGAGATGAACTGCGCCTTGAAGCTCGACGAGTACAGCGCGCCGTTCTCCTTGGCGAACACCTCGGCGGTCGACTCCTGGTGCCCGTAGACCTTCACGAGCGAGTGGCCGGTGAACGACTCCTCGATGTGCGCGTTCAGGCGCCCCGTGGCCGCCCACTGCTCCACGAACTGCGGCTGGCTGCGCTTGGCGATCTGCATGGTCACGACCACGGACAGCGGTACGGTCACCAGGGCCACGAGCGCGAGCACCGGCGAGATCCAGAACATCATGCCGAGCACGCCCACCACGGTGAGCAGCGCCGTCACGAGCTGCGCGAGGGTCTGGGTGGTCGTCTGGGCCACGTTGTCGATGTCGTTGGTGACCCGGGACAGGATCTCGCCGCGCTGCTTGGCGTCCACGTACGACAGCGGGATGCGGTGCAGCTTGGACTCCACCTCGTCGCGCAGGTTCCGCATGGTCCGCTGCACCACTCCGGTGGTGATGCGCGCCTGCAGCCAGCCGAACAGGAAGGCGCCCACGTAGGCGGCCACCACCCAGCCGAGGGTCTGCATCAGGAACGCGAAGTCGATGCCCTGACCGGGCACCAGGCCCGGCATGCCGGAGATCAGGTCGGCCATCTGGTCCTGACCCTGCCGGCGCAGCTCCTCGACCGCCTGCTCCTTGTTCACCCCCTCGGGCAGCTGGGCGCCCACGAAGCCGGCGAAGATGACGTTCGTCGCGTCGCCGAGCAGCTTGGGCCCGAGCACGGTGAGGGCCACCGAGCCGATGCCCAGCACCAGGAGCACCACGACATTGATCCGCTCGGGGCGCAGCGAGCCGGCGAACCGGCGCAGCGAACCCTTGAAGTCCATCGGCTTCTGCACGGGCATGCCCATGCTGCCCATCGGCCCGCCCCCGCCCGGGCCACGCCCGGGCGGGGGGCCGGACGGCGCGGGCTTCGTGGCCGTAGCCCCGTCGCCCTGGGACTTGTCCTGCGCGCTCACGCTGCCTCCTCCAGTGCCTTGCGGGACACCCGCACCCGGTCGGCCCGCACGATCGGGGCTCCGCCATCGTCGATCACGCTGCCTCCTCCAAGCTCATCTGGGACGTCACGATCTCCTGGTACGTCGGGTTGTCGGCCAGCAGCTCCGTGTGCGTCCCGCGGCCGACGATGCGGCCGTGGTCGAGCACCAGGATCTGCTCGGCATCACGGATGGTCGCCACCCGCTGCGCGACGACGATCACCGTCGCCTCGCGGGTCCGTGGCCGCAGGGCGGCCCGCAGACGCGCGTCGGTGGCGTAGTCGAGGGCGGAGAAGCTGTCGTCGAACAGGTAGATCCGCGGCTCGCGGATCACCGCGCGGGCGATGGCGAGCCGCTGCCGCTGCCCGCCGGAGAACGTGGCACCGCCCTGCGCGACGACGGACTCCAGACCGTCCGGCAGCGCCTCGACGAAGTCGCGGGCCTGCGCCACCTCGAGCGCCGCCCACATCTCCTCCTCGGAGGCGTCGGGCTTGCCGTACCGGAGGTTGTCCGCGACGGTCCCGGTGAACAGGAACGCCTTCTGGGGCACCAGGCCCATCACGGAGCCCAGCTCCCGCTGCAGCACGTCGCGCACGTCGATGCCGTCGATCCGCACCGAGCCGCCCGTCGCGTCGAACAGCCGGGGCACCAGGTTGAGCAGCGTCGACTTGCCGGAGCCCGTCGAGCCGATGATGGCCGTGACCTGGCCGGGCTCGGCCGCGAACGTCAGGTCGTGCAGAACGGGCGCCTCGGCACCCGGGTAGCGGAACTCGACGTCCTCGAAGGTGACGCGGCCACGGGGGGCGGGCACGGCGTCGGCGTCAGCTCCGGCACCACCCGAGGGCAGGGCGACCGGCACCGCCGGGTCGACGACGGACGGCTCGGTCTCCAGGACCTCTCCGATGCGCTCCGCCGCGACGGCGGCGCGCGGGATCATCATGAAGATCATCGTCGACATCATCACGGCCATGAGGATGTACATGAGGTAGCTCAGGAACGCGGTGAGCGAGCCGATCTGCAGGCCGCCCGCCTCGATCTCGCGTGCGCCGAACCACAGCACCGCGACCGATGACATGTTCATGATCAGCATGACCACGGGGAACGTGAGCGCCATGAGCCGGCCCGCGCGGAGCGAGGTGTCGAACAGCTCCTCGTTCACCGTGCCGAACCGCTCCTTCTCCCGCTGCTCGCGCACGAACGCGCGGACCACGCGCAGGCCGGTGATCTGCTCGCGCAGCACGGCGTTGATCGCGTCGATGCGCTTCTGCATCCGGCGGAAGTGCGGCACCATGCGCCACACGATGAGACCCGCCGTGACACCGAGCACCGGCACGATGACCAGCAGCAGGCCGGACATCGTCACGTCCTCCGACAGCGCGAGGATCACGCCGCCGACCAGCATGATCGGCGCCATCACCATGATCGTGAACGTCATGAGCACCGTCATCTGGACCTGCTGGACGTCGTTGGTGCCGCGCGTGATCAGAGTCGGCGCGCCGAACTGCGCCATCTCGCGCGCCGAGTAGGTCTGGACGGTGTGGAAGAGGTCGCGGCGCAGGTCCCGGCCGAAGGCCGTGGCGACCTGCGCGCCGAAGTAGACGGCCACGACGGAGGCGGCGACCTGGCCGAGCGAGACGACGAGCATCCAGCCGCCGGTGCTCCAGATCCGGCCGATGTCGCCGACCACCACGCCGTCGTCGATGATGTCCGCGTTCAGGCTGGGGAGATAGAGCGCCCCGAGCGTCTGCAGCAGCTGCAGGACCAGCACGGCCACCACCGCCCAGCGGTACGGACCCAGGTAGTTCCGGGCTAACGTGACAAGCATCTAGAGAGAGTTCCCTTCGGGGCTGGGGGCTGGAGAACCGGGGGCCGCGGTGCCCGGCACCGCACCACTGGAGGCTGCAGGGTCGCTGCCGCCGGTGCCAGGCTTTTTCCCGGGACCGGCGAGGCCGTTCACGAGGGCGTCGGCAAGCACGTCGGCGGGTATCTCGGGGTGCAGGTGGTCGATCCGTGCGTGCACGCCCGCGATCGCCGAATCGATCAGCGAGACGGCCACCTCGACCGGGACCCTGAGGCGGTGGCGATCGGGGGCCAGTACCGCGGTGATGCCCTCGACCGTGGCCTCGTGCTGACGGGCACGCTGGTCCAGGAACATCCGGCGATAGCTGTGCAGGCGCTCGTGCTGGTCGGGCGGGGGCGCCATGCGGCGCAGCACGGACATCCACCGCATCACCTCGGCCGTGCGGCTGCGACCCTTCTCGATCACGAGCTCCAGGCGCCGCTCCAGCGGCAGCGCCTGGTCGATGCCGGTCAGCTCGGCAAGGGTCTCCTCGGGCCGTCCCGCGCGGGTCAGGCCCTCGACGGCGACCGCGCCGACGAGCGCCGTCTTGTCACCGAACGCACGGAACAGCGTGCCCTCCGCGACGCCGGCGGCCTCGGCGAGCTCCCGGCTGGTGACGTCCACGCCGCGTTCGGCCACCAGCGGCATGACCGCGGCGGCGATGGCGGCCCGTCGTTCGTCCGGAGTCATCGGTGATGCCCGGCGTCGTGCGTTGTCCATGGCGCCGACGGTAAATGAGTGAGCACTCACTCCGCAACCCGTTTCTTCGCTGAGCGAATCTCCTCACACCGTCGAAGCCATCCGGGCACCCCCTCCGGACACGCCGGAAGCCCCCCGGTGCGAACACCGAGGGGCTTCCGGGACTGGTGACGCTACGGTCAGCCGGCCGGCGGTGCCGGAGGCACCGGCGGGGGCGGCGTCGATCCGCCGCCGGGCTGCTGGCCACGCTCCGTGCGCGGGTCGAACGGCTCGCCCGAGCGGGTACCCGCGCTCGTCGCGTCGGCCACCGCGGCCTCGGCCTGGCGCTGCGCCTCGGCCAGGGCCTCGCCCGGGTCCTGCAGCAGCGGCTTGTCGAGGACGGACGTCCGCGGGCCGGTCGACGGGCTGTCGTCGCCGGACGGGTCCGGGATGCCCGGCGTGCCGGGCGCGCCGCCGAAGCCCTTGGCGATGCTGCCCAGCGCCGCGGTGAACTCGGTGGGGATGACCCACGTCGTGTTGGAGTCGCCCTTGGCGATCTGCGGGAGCATCTGCAGGTACTGGTACGCGAGCAGCTTCGGGTCCGGGTCACCGCGGTGGATGGCCTCGAACACCTGGATGATCGCGCGGGACTCACCCTCGGCACGCAGGATCTGCGACTGCGCGTCACCCTCGGCGGTCAGGATCGCCGACTGCTTCTCACCCTCGGCGGTCAGGATCGCCGACTGCTTGATGCCCTCGGCGGTCAGGATCGCGGCACGGCGGTCCCGCTCGGCGCGCATCTGCTGCTCCATCGCGCCCTGGATCGAGGGCGGCGGCTCGATCGACTTGAGCTCGACGCGGTTGACGCGGATGCCCCAGCGCCCGGTCGCCTCGTCGAGCACGCCGCGGAGCTGGCCGTTGATCTGGTCACGGCTGGTGAGCGTCTGCTCCAGGTCCATCGAACCGATGACGTTACGGAGCGTGGTGACCGTGAGCTGCTCGATGGCCGTGATGTAGTTCGCGATCTCGTAGACCGCCGACTTGGCGTCCGTCACCTGGAAGTAGATGACGGTGTCGATCTCGACCACCAGGTTGTCGCTGGTGATCACGGGCTGGGGAGGGAACGACACGACCTGCTCGCGCAGGTCCACGCCCGCACGGACGCGGTCGACGAACGGCACCAGCACGTGCAGGCCGGGGTCGAGCGTCTTCGAGTACCGGCCCAGGCGCTCGACCACGAGCGCCACCGACTGGGGAACGATCCGCACCGCACGGATCACCGCGACGACACCGACGATCACGACCAGGGCAATGATCAGATAGAGCAGGACTTGCCCGAATGACTCCACGAGGTCTCCTTACGCGGGCACCCAGGCCCGCACGGACGGTTTTCACGCTTCTGACAGCAAAGCTTCTGACTGGGACTTCTCTGGCTACTGCTTCACGCTGCTGGTACTGCTGGTGCTGCTCGGGAGCGCCCAGGAGCCAGGCGGCTACGCCGGCTCGACGACGGCTGTGGCGCCGTCGATCTGGACCACACGAACGCTAGTGCCGGCGGGCAGCAGAGGCGAGCCGGGTACCGCCCGCGCGCTCCACACCTCGCCGCTCAGCTTGATCAGCCCGGAACCGGTGCTGACCTCCTGGACCACCGACGCCGTACGCCCCACGTTCGCCTCGGCGTTGGTCGGCGCCTTCGGCGTGTTGTTGCGCAGGTGGCGGATCAGCGTGGGCCGCAGCGTCACGAGCAGCACCACCGATGCCACCACGAAGACGATGGCCTGCACCCACAGCGGGGCCCCGGCTGCGTTCGCCACACCAGCGGCCACCGCGCCGCCCGCGAACATGATGAAGACGAAATCCAGCGACAGGAGTTCGATCAACGCGAATACCAGCGCGGCTCCTACCCACCACAACCAGTCCATGGGTGCTCCCTCCGAGCGTCCACTCCGGCCGGTGACCGGTCGTCGGCGGAACCTCTCCGCCGACGGGTCCTCGCGGTGAATCCACCGCCACCTCGGACCTTTGCCCGGACTTTACCAAGGTCCCGAGACACAGTGGTAGCAAAAACCGGTGATTCAACATGATTTCTTGAGAGCGCCGACTTTTTCAGCGGCGGAAGTGCCCGCACGCCTCAATTCTCCCGCTATGACGGCACGTCAGCGGGCGGCGCGCGCGAGCCAGCGGCCGCCGCCGTGCGCCACGATGAGCGGCAGCCCGAACGCCTCCGACAGGTTGTCCGCCGTGAGGACCTCCTCGATCGGTCCCGCGGCCTGGATACCCGCTTTCTTCATGAGCAGCAGGTGCGTGAATCCCGGCGGGATCTCCTCGACGTGGTGCGTCACGTGCACGAGGACGGGCGAGGCGGGATCGTGCGCGAGCTCGGACAGCGCGCCGACCAGCTCCTCGCGACCGCCCAGGTCGAGGCCGGCGCCCGGCTCGTCGAGCAGCAACAGCTCCGGGTCGGTCATGAGGGCCCGGGCGATCTGGACGCGCTTGCGCTCCCCCTCGGACAGGGTGCCGTACGTGCGGTCCGCGAGGTGGTCGACGTCGAACGCGGCCAGCAGGTCCTTGGCGCGCTGCTCGTCGAGCTCGTCATAGGTCTCGTGCCAGCGGCCGGTCACGCCGTAGGCGGCGGTCAGCACGACGTCGCGCACCGTCTCCGACGTCGGCAGGCGGTCGGCGAGCGCCGCGCTCGAGATGCCGATCCGCGGGCGCAGCTCGAACACGTCGACGGCGCCGAGGGTCGAGTCGAGGATCGTGGCCTTGCCCGACGTCGGGTGCAGGCGTGCTGCGACAATCTGGAGGAGAGTTGTCTTGCCCGCACCGTTCGGCCCGAGCACGATCCACCGTTCTCCTTCGTTCACCTGCCAGTCCACGGAGTCAAGGATGGTCGAGGTGCCGCGACGGACGGTGACGCCCGCGAGTTGGAGAACCGAGCTCATGGGCACCGACGATACCCGAGGAGGAGTCATTTACAGTTCTGCGGTGGACACCGATCAGGAGCTCCCCCGGAGCGTGCTGCTCGCCCTCTGGCTGCAGGGGGTCGGCGACACCTCGGACGCCGTGAAGTCCGTGGTGGGCGAGGACGAGCCGCACACCGTCGAAGGGTTGCCGGGCTTCGCCGACGGCACCGACCTCGACACGCTCTTCACCGCCTGGACCACCGGGCCGCGCGAGGTGTGCGCGCTGCTGCCGGCGCCCGGCGACGCGGCGGGCGTGCCCGCGGCGGCCAATCACGAGGCGACGGACGCCGGGGAGTGCGTGGTGGTCACCACGCCCCTGGGGAGCTGGGCGGCGGTCCCCCGCGTCCAGGCGTTCGGCAGCCACATCGAGCCGGGGCACATGGTGACGTGGCACGTGCTGGAGGTCCCCGCGTGGACCACGCTCGTGCACGCGGCGATCGGCTCGGTCGCCGACGCCGAGCGCGAGCTCCGCACGAGCCTGATGACCGCGACGGACGCCCTGGACCAGCTCGACGTCGCCCGCTGGCGCGACGACGCCGCCGATGCCATCGAGCGGATCCGGTCGGCCAGCACGTCGTCGTGGCCGGTGCCGCACCTGGACGGCCGGCGTGCCCGCGTGCTCGACCTGGCCAGCCGGCTGCGCGCCATCGTCGCGCTGGGCACCGTGGACGACGGCGGCGCCGTGAACGTCTTCCAGGTCGACCAGCGTTCCACGGCGCTGCGCGAGGTGGACCGCACGGCCCGCCACGCGATGAGCGCGGCGACCTACGGCGAGGTCCGGTGACCGGTCAGGCCTGGTCGAGCACCTGCCGGTAGACCTCCATCGTCCGGTCGCCGATCGCCGACCAGGTGAAGTGCTCCTCGGCCCGACGCCGGCCGGCGGCTCCCATCGCGGCGGCCCCCTCGGTGTCGGTGGCGACCCGGGTCAGCGCCGCCGCCAGGTCGGCGACGAACCGGTCGGGGTCCAGCGGCGTGCCCGTGCCGTCGTCCGACTGCTCGATGGGGACCAGCACGCCGGTCACGCCGTCGTCGACCACCTCGGGGATGCCGCCGGTGGCCGTGCCGACCACGGGCAGGCCCACGGCCATGGCCTCGAGGTTCACGATGCCGAGGGGCTCGTAGACGCTCGGGCACACGAAGACGGTGCAGGCCGACAGGACCGCCACGAGGTCGGGCCGGGGCAGCATCTCCTCGATCCAGACCACGCCGGTGCGGGACTCGCGCAGCCGTTCGACCAGGCCCACGACCTCGGCCATGATCCCGGGAGTGTCCGGCGCGCCGGCGCAGAGCACGAGCTGGACCTCCGGCGGCAGCTCCGCCGCGGCCCGCAGCAGGTACGGCAGGCCCTTCTGCCGCGTGATCCGGCCCACGAACACGACGGCCGGGCGGTCGGGGTCGATCCCGTACCGGCGCACGGCCACCGCGGCGGCGGTCCGCGCAGCGACGTCGTCCGCCGCGGGGCGCCGCCAGCCCGACAGGTCGATGCCGTTGTGCACCACGTGCACCCGGTCCGGGTCGAGCTCCGGGTAGACGCGCAGGATGTCGGCCCGCATGCCTGCGGAGACCGCGATGACGCCGGCGGCACGGAGGTAGGCGGTGCGCTCGGCCCACGACGACAGCGCGTACCCACCGCCGAGCTGCTCGGCCTTCCAGGGCCGCAGCGGTTCCAGGGAGTGCGCGGTGACGACGTGCGGCACCCCGTGCAGCAGGCCGCCCAGGTGGCCCGCCATGTTGGCGTACCAGGTGTGCGAGTGCACCAGGTCGGCGCCCGCCACGTCGTCCGCCATCAGGAGGTCCGTCCCGAGGGTCGCCAGTGCCGCGTTCGCCCCCGAGAGCGCGGCGGGCGTCACGTAGCCCGTGACGCCCGACGCCTCGGTCGGGGCGTCGCGCGGGCCGTCGAAGCAGCGCACCCGCACGTCGGCGTGCTGCGCCAGCACCGTGGCCAGCTCGGCCACGTGCACGCCCGCACCTCCGTACACGTGCGGCGGGAACTCGCGGGTCAGCAGGTCCACGCGGAGGTCACTGCCCGGCCGACGGCCGGGGACGGGAGCTCGCTCCGGGGCTGGCGCGGGGTGGGGGGCGAAGCCGGGTGTTACGGAGACGTCGGGCACGGTGCCAACCTAGCGCGCGTGCCCACCCCGCGCGCCACCTGACGGACCGGCCCAAAAGGGCTTAATGTCACCCGTATGGCTTCCGCCCCCCGCGTCCTTGCGATCGTTCTCGCCGGCGGCGAGGGAAAGCGGCTGATGCCGCTGACCGCCGCCCGCGCCAAGCCCGCAGTGCCCTTCGGCGGCATCTACCGTCTGGTGGACTTCGCCCTCTCCAACATCGTCAACTCGCGCTACCTGCACGTCGTCGTGCTGACGCAGTACAAGTCCCACTCGCTGGACCGCCACATCTCGAAGACCTGGCGCATGTCGCCGCTGCTGGGCAACTTCGTGGCGCCCGTGCCGGCGCAGCAGCGCGTCGGCAAGCACTGGTATCTCGGCAGCGCCGACGCGATCTACCAGTGCCTCAACATCATCGACGACGAACGGCCCGACATCGTCGTCGTGGTCGGCGCCGACCACGTGTACCGCATGGACTTCTCCCAGATGGTGGACGCGCACATCGAGTCGGGGGCCCGCGCGTCGGTCGCGGCGATCCGGCAGCCGATCAGCATGGCCGACCAGTTCGGCGTCATCGACGTGGATCCCGCCGACCCGACGAAGATCCGCGAGTTCCTGGAGAAGCCCACCGACGTCACGGGCCTGCCGGACTCCCCCGGCGAGATCCTCGCGTCGATGGGCAACTACGTGTTCGACGCCGACGCCCTGGTCGAGGCGGTGACCAAGGACGCCGCCAACCCGGACTCACGGCACGACATGGGCGGCGACATCATCCCGGCGTTCGTGGCCGACGGCGAGGCGGGCGTCTACGACTTCATCCGCAACGACGTGCCGGGTTCCACGGAGCGGGACCGCGGCTACTGGCGCGACGTGGGAACGATCGACTCGTTCTACGACGCGCACACCGACCTCATCGCCGTGCACCCCATCTTCAACCTCTACAACTACGAGTGGCCGCTGTACACGGGGTACACGGGGCTGCCGCCGGCCAAGTTCGTGCACGCGGGGCCCGGACGCATGGGGCACGCGGTCGAGTCGATCGTCTCGCCGGGCGTGCTCATCTCGGGCGCCCAGGCCGGCGGGTCGGTGCTCTCCCCCGGCGTGCACCTGCACTCCTGGTCCAACGTCTCCAACTCCGTGCTGATGGACGACGTGCAGGTGCACCGGTACGCGCACGTGCACCGGGCGATCGTCGACAAGAACGTGGTGATCAACGAGCGGGCCCGCATCGGCGTCGACCACGACGAGGACCGCGCGCGCGGCTTCACCGTGACGGAGAGCGGCCTGGTGGTGGTCCCGAAGGGCACGGTCGTCGACTGACCCGTCCGGCGGCAGATCAGCTTGCGGTTCGGCGAGGGACGGCGGGCCGGCGTCTTGCGGTTCGGCGAGGCCCGGGCCGTGTCGGCGGCATCCGGCACACTGGTCCCCGTGAAGCGACTCATCGTGACCGACGTGGACTCGACCTTCTTCCGCCAGGAGGTCATCGAGCTCATCGCCGAACATGCCGGTACCCGGGACGAGGTCGCGGCGGTGACCGAACGGGCGATGCGCGGCGAGCTCGACTTCGCCGCCTCCCTGCGGGAGCGGGTGGCGACGCTGGCCGGTGTGCCCGTCGCCGCGCTCGACAAGGTGCGCGCCGCCGTCGAGCTGACGCCGGGCGCCCGCGAGCTCGTCGCCGAGTGCCAGGCCCGCGGCTGGGCGTTCGGGCTCGTGTCGGGCGGGTTCGCGGAGATCGTCGAGCCTGTCGCGCGGGAGCTCGGGATCGAGCTGCTGCGGGCCAACCGGCTGGAGGTCGCCGACGGCGTGCTCACCGGCCGCACCGTGGGGCCCGTGATCGACCGGGCGGCCAAGGCCGCGACGCTGCGCGAGTGGGCCGCCGCGCTGGACATCCCGCTGGAGCACACGGTCGCGGTCGGCGACGGCGCGAACGACCTGGGCATGATCGAGATCGCCGGCGTCGGCGTGGCGTTCAACGCCAAGCCGGTGGTCCGGGCGCAGGCCCCCCACTCGATCGAGACCCGCCTGGACGCCGTCCTCGACCTCCTCTGAGGCCACCTGTCAGACGCCGACGGACGTGTCAGACGCTCAGGTCACCAGGGTGATCTGAGCGTCTGACACGTCCGGTGGTGTCTGACACGTTCTGGTCAGGCCGGGCGGGTCACTTCGGTGAGGCGGGCCGTCTTGCGGTCCCAGGTCGCCCAGTCCTCGTCGGCCTCCAGGACCGAGTACGTCCCCGTCGGGACGCCGACACGTACCTGAGCGAGCGCCCCGTCCTCCGACCCCGGGCCGGCCAGCAGCTCGGCCGTGCCCGCCATGGCGGGCTCGTGGCCGATCACCAGCACCGTCCGGGTCGCGGGGTCGAGCTCACGCACCAGCGCGAGGACGGCGCGCGGCATCGCACCCAGGAGGTCGTCGGTGAACGACACCGGCGGCTCCCCCAGGTGCTTGCGCGCCAGGTCCCAGGTCTGGCGGGAACGCACCGCCCCTGACACGAGGACGGCGTCGGGCACGAGGCCGGACGCGACCAGCGCCGCACCGACCTTCACTGCCTGGTCCCGGCCACGCAAAGCGAGCGGCCGCTGCTCGTCGGGAAGTTCCGACGGCGGCTCCGCCTTCGCGTGGCGGAGCAACACCAGCCGCCGCACGGGCTCCGTTGCGGGCTCCGTACCCGACGCTCTGCCCATCAATGCCTCCTGCCCATCTATTGAGCCAGGTCTATTGACCCATGGCGTGCACGCCGCCGTCGACGTGCACGATCTCACCGGTGGTCGCCGGGAACCAGTCCGACAGGAGCGCGCACACGGCACGTGCCGCCGGCTCCGCCGTGGTCTGGTCCCAGCCGAGCGGGGCTCGGGTCGGCCAGGCGTCCTCCATCGTCGCGAAGCCCGGGATGGACTTGGCGGCGGTGGTCCGGATCGGCCCGGCCGAAACGAGGTTGCAGCGGATCCCCTCAGGCCCGAGGTCGCGCGCCAGGTAGCGGTTCGCGGACTCCAGACCTGCCTTGGCCACGCCCATCCAGTCGTACACCGGCCAGGCGAACTGCGCGTCGAACGTCAGGCCGACGACGGCGCCGCCGTCGGTCATGAGCTCCCTCGCCGCCACGGCGATCGACTTGTACGAGAACGTGGAGACGTGCAGCGCGGTGGCGACGTCCTCCCAGGTACCCGACAGGAAGTTGCCGCCCATGACGGACTGCGGCGCGAACCCGATCGAGTGCACGACGCCGTCGAGCCGGTCGAAGCCGGCCGCGCGCACCGCGTCGGCCAGCGCGTCGAGGTTCTCCTGGCTGGTCGCGTCGAGCTCGACCACCGGTGCCTCGACCGGGAGCCGCTTCGCGAAGGCCTGGGTCAGCTTCATCTGCCGCCCGAAGGACGAGAGCACGACCTCCGCACCCTCCTCCTGAGCGAGCCGGGCCGCGTGAAATGCGATCGACGAGTCCGTCAGCACGCCCGTGACGAGCAGCTTCTTACCTTCGAGGAGACCCATGTTGTCCTTCCGATCGGGCGCAGGCGTGCCGAGGCGACCCCTGCGCTGGGTGCGAGCGTAATGCGGATTGCGGCGTGGAACGAAACTCCGCGCCGTACGTGAAGTCGAGAATGTTGGATATATTCGGGCAAACCCGCTGGTAGCGGGGCCAGAGTACGGCTCAGTGCCCCATCCCGAGACCACCGTCGACCGGGATGACCGCGCCGCTGACGTAGCCCGCGGCATCGGACGCGACGAACGACACCACGGCCGCGACCTCGTCCGCCGAGGCGAACCGGCCGGCCGGGATCGTCTTCAGGTAGCCCGCGCGCACGTCGTCGGACAGCGCGGCCGTCATGTCGGTCTCGACATATCCGGGCGCGACGACGTTCGCGGTGATCCCGCGCGCGCCGAGCTCACGCGTGATCGAGCGCGCCATGCCCACCAGGGCGGCCTTCGAGGAGGAGTAGTTGACCTGGCCGGGACCGCCGGACAGGCCGACGATCGAGCCGAGCAGCACGATGCGGCCCTTCCGCGCGCGGATCATGCCCTTGGACGCGCGGCGCACGCAGCGGAACGTGCCGGTGAGGTTCACGTCGACGACCGACTCGAACTCCTCGTCGCTCATGCGCATGAGGAGCTGGTCCTTGGTCACGCCGGCGTTGGCGACGAGCACCTCGACGGGGCCCATGTCCTTCTCGATGGCGGCGAACGCCGCGTCGACGGCCGCCGAGTCGGTGACATCCGCCACGAAGCCCTCGACGCCCTTGGGCAGGTCTCCGCCGCGGTAGATCGTGGCGACGCGGTCGCCGTCCGCCACGAAGCGCTCCGCGATGGCGCGGCCGATACCGCGAGCCGCACCCGTCACGACGACTACTCGGCCGGTGGGACCTGCGGAAATGCTCTGTGTGGCGGGCATGGTGGTCACCTGAACTCCTCGATGCTGGGCTGGCATACGTTCGTATGAGGCCGCGCGAGGCTGGGGGGCAGCGGCCGGTACCTGGGTCGATCCGGGTCCGCTGCGACGCTACCCCGCGCGTCGGCCGCGCGCCGCGCGTGCCGGGCCACAGGGATCCAGCGGTCCTTGTCGGTTTCCTACAACAACCCGTGTGACGCACCTGCGTGAGCCGACGCCGCAGGGCGTACCCGCGCAGGTTCCCGGCAGACGTAGACTGACAGGATGAGCGAGCCGGTCCCGTCCATCACCTCGGCCCCCGAGCCGCTGGCCGTGGACCAGGCGCGCCGCACGCGCAGCTACCTCATCCAGATGTCCATCCGCGTGGTGTGCATCGTCGGCGCCGTGCTGGTCGACGGCTGGGTCCGGTGGGCCCTCGTGGCAGCCGCCGTGGTACTGCCGTACTCGGCCGTGCTCATCGCCAACTCCGGGCGGGACCAGGTCACGCACGACACCTCGCCCGTGACCCCGCAGGCCGCCCCGGCGCTCACCGAGCTGCCCGACCCCTCCCCTGACGTGCCGAAGGCCCCGGACGGCTCCCCCGCCCCGGGCGCCGGCCGCGTCATCGACCACGTGGACGACTGAGAGAACCTCCGATGGACCTCCTCGGCCTCTCCGGCCCTGCCCCCGACGGCCCTGCCCCCGACCCCGTGCCCGACGGCGAGCTGATCTGCAGCTCCAAGGGCTGCCGCGCCCAGGCCGCGTGGGGCCTGCTGTGGAACAACCCGAAGCTGCACACCCCCGAGCGCCGCAAGGTGTGGCTCGCGTGCGACGAGCACCGGGAGCACCTCGAGCAGTTCCTGGCGTCCCGGTCGTTCTGGAAGCAGACGGTGGCGGTGGGGGAACTGGACCGGGTGTCGTGAGCGACAGCACCACCGGCGCAGGCCTCCCGGGCGACGAGTCCCGTGGCCCCCGCACCACGCGGCAGTGGGTGATCCTGGCGGTGGCCGCCGTGGTCCTCGCCGCCCTGTGCCTCGTGGCCGGGCGCTGGCAGTGGGAACGGTCCGAGTCGCGCAACGCCGAGATCGACCTCGTCAACGCGAACTGGTCGGCGCCGGCCGTTCCGGTGGGCGAGATCCTCGAGGGGCCCGGCGCCGCCCTCGGCGAGTCGGAGGTCTGGCGTCCGGTCGTGCTGGAGGGGCACTACGTCACCGACGCGACGGTGCTGCTGCGCAACCGCCCCGTCGCCGGGCGCAACGGCTATCACGTGCTGGTCCCGTTCGAGGCCCGGGTCGGCGGCCAGGACATCGTGCTCGTCGTCAACCGTGGCACCGTGCCGCTCGGGCGTGACGCGGCCGGGCCCAACGCGGTCCCGCCGCCGCCCTCCGGAGAGGTCACGGTCGTGGCGTCCCTGCGTGCGGACGAGCCGCCGTCGGACCGTGGCACGCTGCCCGGGCAGGTACAGGCGATCTCGACCGAGCAGGTCCTCGCGGCAGGGCCGGACGGCGGCGCCTGGGCCGAGGGCCGCACCGTCGGGGCGTACGGGGCGGTACGCACCGAGCAGCCCGCACCCGAGACGGCGCTGACCACCCTGCCCAAGCCCGACACCGACCCGGGCTCGCACCTGTCGTACGCGTTCCAGTGGGGCATCTTCGCGATCGGCGCGATCGGCGGGTACGTCCTGCTGTGGCGCAGGGAGCGCGGGGCCCTGCGTGGCGAGTCGGTCTCTGCGGGCGACCTGCTCCTCGCCTCGGACGACGGGGCCGACGCCGACGGCGTGCGGGCGCGCAGGCCGGCCCGCGAGCGCCGGCGCACGGCGGAGGACGAGGAGGACGCGCTGATCGAGGCCCAGCTGCGCTGACGCGGCCGGCCGCTGACCGGCGCGTCAGGCCCGCACCCTGGCCGGGCGCGTCAGGCCAGCGAGACCAGTTCCGCGTACTCGTCGCTCCAGAGGTCCTCGTCGCCGTCGGGCAGCAGCAGCACCCGTTCCGGCTCGAGGGCGTCGACGGCGCCGTCGTCGTGCGTCACCATCACGACCGCGCCCTCGTACGTCTTGAGGGCCCCGAGGATCTCGGCGCGGGACGCGGGGTCGAGGTTGTTGGTGGGCTCGTCGAGGAGCAGCACGTTCGCGCCGGACACGACGATCGTCGCCAGGGCGAGCCGGGTCTTCTCACCGCCGGACAGCACGTTGGTGGGCTTCTCGGCGTCGTCCCCGCTGAACAGGAACGAGCCGAGCACCGAGCGCACCTGCGTGTCGGTGAGGTCGGGTGCCGCGTGCCGCAGGTTCTCGACCACGGTCACGTTCATGTCGAGCGTGTCGTGCTCCTGCGCGTAGTAGCCGAGCTTGAGCCCGTGACCGGGCACGACCTCGCCGGTGTCGGCTGCCTCGACGCCGGCCAGGATGCGCAGCAGCGTCGTCTTGCCGGCACCGTTGAAGCCGAGGATGACGACCCGGGACCCGCGGTCGATCGCCAGGTCCACCCCGGCGAACACCTCCTGGGACCCGTACGCCTTCGACAGCCCGTTGGCGGTCAGCGGCGTGCGGCCGCAGGGTGCCGGGGTCGGGAAGCGGAGCTTGGCCACGCGGTCGGAGGCGCGCTCGGCCTCGAGCCCGCCGAGCATCTTCTCGGCGCGCTTGATCATGTTCTGGGCGGCCGTCGCCTTGGTCGCCTTGGCGCGCATCTTCTCGGCCTGGGCGAGCAGCGTGCCCGCCTTCTTCTCGGCGTTGGCCCGCTCGCGCCGACGACGCCGCTCGTCGGTCTCGCGCTGCTCCAGGTACGCGTCCCAGCCCAGGTTGTACTGGTCGAGCTCGCCCCGGTTCGCGTCCAGGTGGAACACCTTGTTCACGGTGGCGCGCAACAGGTCGACGTCGTGGCTGATCACGATGAACCCGCCGCTGTACGCCCGCAGGTAGTCGCGGAGCCAGATGATGGAGTCCGCGTCGAGGTGGTTGGTGGGCTCGTCCAGCAGCAGCGTCTCGACGCCGCTGAACAGGATGCGCGCGAGCTCGATCCGGCGGCGCTGGCCACCGGAGAGCGTGCCGAGGGGCTGCGCGAGGACGCGCTCGTCCAGGCCGAGGTTGGCCGTGATGATCTGCGCCTCGGACTCCGCCGCGTACCCGCCGGCGGCCAGGAAGCGCGCCTCCAGCTTGGGGTAGCGCTCCATCGCCGCGTTCTGCGTGGCCGTGTCCAGCGAGGCCATCTCGCCCTCGGTCTGGCGCATCTTCGCGATGACGTGGTCCAGGCCGCGCGCGGACAGCACGCGGTCCATCGCGAGGACCTCGAGGTCTCCCGTGCGCGGGTCCTGCGGCAGGTAACCGATGTCGGTACCGCGCACGATCTGCCCGGCGGTGGGCTGGGTCTCCCCCGCGAGGGTCTTGGTCAGCGTGGTCTTGCCGGCACCGTTGCGACCCACCAGGCCGATCCGGTCGCCCGAGGCGACCCGGAAGTTCGCCTCGCTCAGCAGCACGCGCGCGCCGACGCGCAGCTCGACGCCATGGGCAGTGATCACGCAGGTGGTCCTCACGGTCGGGGTGGTGGTCGGTCGTTCGGCCCACAGCGGCGGGGGCCGGACCAGTCTAGTGCGTAACGTCCAGGGATTACGGTGCGTTGCCTCACGCTTCCCTTCCGGACGGGACCGGCCGCACTTCTGGACGGGACCTGCCGGTCGACGGTACCTTCACCTCTGGTACTACGTTGTACCACTGTCGTCAGAGGCGCGACGGGGCACGTCATCGAGGACGTGCCACCGGGCGCCCGAAGGGATGAGAAACCATGCAGCTCCGGTTCGTCGCCGTCCTTGCCTCGCTCGCACTGGCCCTCGGCGCCACCGCCCTGCCCGACGGCGGTGGCGGTACCGCCCCGGCGGCGGCCGCCCCGGCGGGCACCGGCTCACCGCCGTCAACAGCGACCGGCTCTCCGCCGTCGTCCGGCACGGGCGCCTCGCCGTCGTCGGGCACCACGTTCACCAACCCGATCACCGAGCCGTTCGCCGACACCTACGCCGACCCCGCCGTGATCCGCGGCAAGGACGGCTGGTGGTACCTGTACGCCACGAGCGACCCGCTGGTGTCGGGCGGGCCGTTCGGGAACATGCACGTCTCCAGGTCGCGCGACCTGGAGACCTGGGAGTACGTCGGCACGATCTTCGACGAGGAGAACCGGCCGGCCTGGGCCGCGAGCGCCTCGTACTTCTGGGCGCCGGACATCCGCTACGTGGACGGCCAGTACGTCATGTACTACACGGTGACGGACACCGCGGCGAACCCCGACCCGTGGGACTACACGATCGGCGTGGCGACGGCACCCACGCCGACGGGTCCGTGGACCGACTCGGGCGGGCCGGTGCTCGACCCGCGCCCCGCCGGCGGCGGCACGTACCTGAACACGATCGACCCGGCGCTGTTCACGGACGACGACGGCTCGCGCTACCTGTACTTCGGCGGCTTCAACGGCGGGATCTGGGTCACGCGCCTGGACGAGTCGGGGACCCGGGCCGTGGGTGAGCCGACCCGGGTGACGGTCGCCGACCGGTACGAGGGCGCCTTCGTGGTCAAGCGGGACGGCTGGTACTACTTCATGGGCTCGTCGGCCAACTGCTGCGCGGGCCCGGTGACGGGGTACAGCGTGTACGCGGGGCGGTCGAGGTCGCCGCTGGGCCCGTTCACGGACCACGAGGGCGTGAGCCTGAACGAGTCCCGGGTGGGCGGGACGCAGGTCGTGGCGCAGAACGGCAACCGGTGGATCGGGGTGGGGCACCACGCGGTGCTCACCGACGTCGCCGGCCAGGACTGGATGTACTACCACGCCATCGACAAGGACGACGCGTGGCTGGACGAGCCCGGCGGCGTGAACCGGCGGCCCACCCTGGTCGACCGGATGGACTGGATCGACGGGTGGCCCGTCGTCAACGCGGGCGCGGGCCCCAGCGAGGGGCCGCAGCCCGGGCCGGTGTCGGCGAGCGGGCTCGGCATCGTGAGCGACGACCCGGCATCGGGGTCCGGTCTCCGGCGCGTCACCGGCACGCTCACGACGGGTTCCGACGAGTCGGGCGACGCGGGCGCGATCGCGCGGCTGGTGCCGGACCGGCGGGGCGCCGCGGTGGCACGGACGGCGCCCGCGCCGCGTGACGTGCGGGTCGAGGCGGACGTGCGGCTGCCGGGCGACGGGGCGGTCACGGTCGCGCTCGGGAGCGACCGGGCGGCGGTGTCGGTGCGGCTGGACGCCGAGGCGCGCGAGCTCGTCGTCGGGCAGGGCCGTCAGCAGCTGCGGGCGGACGTGCCGGACGACGTGGACCTGACCTCGTGGCACGTGCTGAGCGTCGGCGCGCGTGACGGTGTGGTCGACGCCCGGCTGTCCTCGAGCGGGCTGGGCGACGTGGACGCCGAGGTGCGGTTCGAGCCGCGGCGCGAGCTGCCCCGCAAGGCGCCCGTGCACCTGGTGGCCGACGGCGGCGAGGCGCAGCTCGACAACCTGACCGTCGTGCCGGCGCACGAACCGGTGACCGAGCGCGTCGCCGAGCCGCAGGCGGGCGCTGTCACGTTCGCCGAGGAGTTCGAGGGCGAGCTGGACCAGGGCTGGCGGTGGCTGCACGAGCCGGCGGACGTCGAGGTCTCGGGCGGCGCGCTGTCGTGGCCGCTGACCGGGCACGACCTGGTGGGGGCCACCAACGACGCGCCTGCGCTGCTGCGCGACGCGCCGGAGGGTGACTACGTGCTCGAGGCCACCGTGACGCTGCCGCTGGGCCAGGACACCGTGCGCAACTACCAGCAGGCCGGCCTGCTGGTGCACGCGGGCGACGACGACTTCCTGCGGCTCGCGCCGGTGTCGATCTGGCAGACCCGCCAGGTCGAGTTCGGCAAGGAGCTCACGGCCGACGGCCGCACCTGGTTCGGCGGCCACGTCTCCGGTCCGGTCGACGACCGGATGCACCTGCGCCTGTTCCACACCACGGACCCGGCCACCGGTGAGCACGAGTACCGTGCGGCGTCCTCGCGGGACGGCAAGAGCTGGCGCTTCGGCGCCACCTGGACGCTCCCGGCGGGCACGGACCCGGAGGTCGGCATCTACGCGGGCGGCGGCGCCACGCCGGCAACGACGGCAAGGTTCGAGACGGTCCAGCTCCGCGAGATCGACTAGCCGTCCCGTTGAGTGCTGGATATCTGCCCTGTCGGAACGTTTCGACAGGGCAGATCTCCAGCACTCAACGGAGGTGTGACCCATACTTCACCCGCAGAACGAGCGGACGCGTCGGCGCCGTCGTACCGTCCAGGCATGGGCACCGACTCACCGAGCGTTCCCGTCACCCTGGCCGACATGCTGCCGAACCTCCGCACCGGCCGGCTGGCCCGGGGCGACGACCTGACCAACAACCGGCCGGCGAAGCACCTGATCGCCCGACGCCGCGCGTACCGGCGGCAGCACCTCGGGCCCCTCGTGCGCGGACGGCTGCGTGGCCGGTACGACCCGCAGCACCGCGCCCTGAGCCGCCGTATCGCCGGCGTGCGGGGCGTCGCCGGCGAGCTCTGGGAGCTCGTGGCACAGCGCCCGGTCTGGCGCGTGATCCAGTCGATCCAGGTCCCGTCGTCGAGCTCGGGGCACCTCCGCGCGCCCGGTTCCCCGCAGCACGGCGGCGCCCTGGAGCTCGACCAGCTCGTGATCGGGCCCTCCGGCGTCTACACCATCGAGAGCGTGTACCGGCCCGTCCAGGACGTCACCGCCGACTCCGCCCGGGACGCCGCGCGGCGCACGCAGGAGATCCTGGGCCGGGCGACGCGGGTACCGGTCACCGTGCAGGCACTGATCGTCTTCGTCCGCACGGACCAGCCCCGGGTCGAGGGCCCGCGCGACGGCGTCGAGGTGCTCACGGCGGACGAGCTCGTGCCGTGGCTCGAGACCCGGCGGCCCACGCTCACCGAACGTGAGTTGGAGATCGTGCACCTCGCGGCCCGCGACCGGCGCACCTGGACCGGCTGACCACGGGCCCCGTCCCGGCCCGCCGGGCGCCCCGGGGTGCCGCACGCCGTACCGGGGGTACGGACCCCGCTGTCGCGGTAGCGTTGCCGCGTGACGTTCAGCGAGGGCGGGCAGTTCGAGGGTGGCCGGGTCCGTAAGGGCGGCGGGCGCAGAGGCGCCGTCGTCGCGGGCGGTGGCGGCGGCGTGGCCATCGTCGTCGCGCTGCTCTACATGCTGGTGACCGGCAACAGCCCGGCCGACATCCTCGGCGGCACCACGTCCGACGCCGGTGGCGGCGGTGAGCAGAGCTACGTCGGGGAGTGCACCGCGGAGCAGGCGAACACCGACCCCGAGTGCCGGCTGAGCGCCGTCGTCGACTCGCTGGACGTGTACTGGGCCACGACCCTCCCCGAGCAGGGCGGCGTCGAGTACCAGCTGCCCGAGGTCGTCAGCTTCACCGACGCCGTCGACACGGGCTGCGGGTCCGCGACGTCGTCCACCGGACCGTTCTACTGCCCGGCCGACACCACCGTGTACGAGGACCTCGCGTTCTACGACCAGCTGTCCAGCCAGTTCGGCGCGGAGGGCGGGCCCCTGGCGGAGATGTACGTGACGGCCCACGAGTTCGGGCACCACATCGAGAACCAGCTCGGCCTGTTCGAGCGGGCCGACCGGTCGGGCACCGGACCCGAGTCCGACTCCGTGCGCATCGAGCTGATGGCCGACTGCCTCGCCGGGATGTGGGCGGGCAACGCCGCGACCACCGAGGACCCCGACACCGGCGTACCGTTCCTCGAGCCGATCACGAAGGACGAGCTGAACCAGGCACTGTCCGCCGCCGCGGCAGTGGGCGACGACAACATCCAGCGCCGGTCCGGCGGCGACGTGAACCCCGAGGCGTTCTCGCACGGCAGCTCGGAGCAGCGCGTCAAGTGGTTCACCATCGGCTACGACGGTGGCACCATCCAGGACTGCAACGCGCTGGACGCGCGTTCCCTCTGACACTACGGTGGACCGCATGCACCTCAGCGCACGCACGACGACGCCGGACCCCTCCGGCGCGCGCTGACCTGCACTCAGCACCTCAAGGCCCCGGAGCTCGCTCCGGGGCCTTTGTCATGCACGACGGCGACCGGGGCGGCTCCCTCATCGAAGGAGCACCACCATGCACGTAGCCCCCACCGTCGACGACCGCAGCGCCCCGCGCGGCGGCGACCGGCGTGCCGACCACCGCGACCTCGGGCGGGACATGCGGATCTTCGCCTCCAGTCCCCTGGTAGGGCCCGGCCTGCCGCTGTGGCTGCCCGCCGGTGCCGCCGTGCGGTACGAGCTGGAGCAGTACGCGCGCGAGGTTGCGCTGCGCACCGGCTGCGAGCCCGTGTACTCCCCCGTGCTCGGCAAGAGGTCCCTGTTCGAGCGGTCGGGCCACTGGGCCAAGTTCGCGGACGACATGTTCCCACCCCTGCACACCGGCGGCCCCGGACCGGACGACGGCGCGGAAGAGCCCGCCGACGTCGACCCGCTGGTGCTCCGGCCCGCCAACTGTCCGCACCACGCGCAGATCTACGCGTCCGAGCCGCGCTCCTACCGCGACCTGCCGGTGCGGTACTCGGAGCTCGCCCCGATGTTCCGCGCGGAGCGGTCCGGGGTGCTGTCGGGGCTGAGCCGGGTGCGGCAGATCAACCTGGACGACGCGCACGTCTTCTGCCGGCCGGACCAGGTCGGCGCGGAGGTGCGTACCGCCCTGGACGCGATCCTCGAGGTGCTCGCCACCCTGGGGATCGAGGTGTCGTGCCTGCGGCTGTCCGGCCGGGACGCCTCGGACAAGTGGCTGGGGTCGCCCGAGCAGTGGGGGTCCGCGGAGCGGGTGCTGGCCGACGTGCTCGACGCCGTGCCCGCCGGAGCGCCCTGGCACGCGGCGCCGGGCGAGGCCGCGTTCTACGGCCCCAAGATCGACGTCCAGGTGCTCGACGCCGGCGGCCATGAGGAGACCCTCGCGACCGTACAGCTCGACTTCAACCAGCCGGAGCGGTTCGACCTGACCTACGTGGCGGCGACCGGCGAGCGGGAACGGGTGGTCATGATCCACCGCGGCACCGTCGGCGCCATGGAACGCATGGTGGCCTTCCTCCTGGAGAGCCACGGCGGTCGCCTGCCGTTCTGGCTCGCGCCGGTCCAGGTGTGCCTGCTCCCGGTGGCCGACGCCGCGGGCGGGCACGACGTCGACGACGAGGTGGACCGGCTGGTAGCGGTCCTGCGCTCCCGCGGCGTACGCGTCCGCGTGGAACGGGACGGGTCGCTGGGCAACCGGATCCGCCTGGCCCGACGCCGGCGCGACGCCCTGCTCGGCGTGCTCGGCCCGCGCGAGGCCGAGGCGGGCGAGGTCGCGATGACCGATCCGGGCTCGGGCACCAAGGCGTCCGTGCCGATCGCGGAGCTGGCGGACCGGCTCGCGGAGGCCGCGAGGAACCGGGTGCCGCGGGTCCCCCTCTGAGCGACACAGCGCGCGAACCAGTACGACCAGAGGATGACGCCCGCGCCAAGAATCAGGCCACGGCCTGACGCCCCGGCCCTCGTCGAGTTCATAGGTTGAGGACCGCCGGCCCGCTGGCCCGCCCACCTGCCGTCCTCGGCGGCAGATGGGGCGGGGCCAGGGGCCGGACGACCGATCCCAGCAGCATCGACTCGAGGAGCAATCTCGTGGACACCACCGTGTACGTCCCGGCGGACCAGCCGGCCCCTGTGCCGGGCGGCGCCGCCCGCGCCGTGCGGGCCCGGAACCTGACCAAGACGTACGGCAAGGGCGAGGCCACCGTGCGCGCCCTGGACGGCGTGGACGTCGACTTCGAACAGGGCCGGTTCACGGCGATCATGGGCCCGTCCGGGTCGGGCAAGTCGACCCTGATGCACCTCCTGGCCGGGCTGGACTCCGCGACCAGCGGACAGGCGTTCCTCGGTACCACCGAGATCACCGGCCTGAACGACAAGGCCCTGACGCGGTTGCGTCGCGACCGGGTCGGGTTCGTGTTCCAGCAGTTCAACCTCCTGCCGATGTTCACCGCCGAGCAGAACATCACCCTGCCCGTCGAGCTCGCCGGCGGGAGTGTGGACCGGGCGTGGTTCGACACGCTGGTCGACACCCTCGGCCTCGCCGGTCGGCTGACGCACCGCCCCGGAGAGCTCTCCGGCGGGCAGCAGCAACGCGTCGCGATCGCCCGCGCCCTGATCGCGCAGCCCGACGTCGTGTTCGCCGACGAACCCACCGGCAACCTCGACTCCCGCTCCGGGGCCGAGGTCCTGTCCTTCCTGCGCCGCTCCGTACGCGAGCTGGGCCGCACCATCATCATGGTCACCCACGACCCCTCCGCCGCCGCGTACGCCGACCGCGCCGTGCTGATCGCGGACGGTCGTATCGCGGGTGACATCACCGACCCGACGCCCGAGTCCGCGATGGCCGGCCTCGACGCCCTGCGCACCCTCGAACCCTCCGTCACCACGGGCTCCGCCGCAGACACGACCAACGGGACCGGTGCCTGATGGCCGTCTCCTTCCCCACCGCACGTCTCACCCTCGGGCAGATGCGCCGCAGCGCGGGCCGCCTCACGTCAGCCGGCGTCGCCATCCTGATCAGCACGGCCTTCGTCACCGTGACGCTGCTCGCCGGGACCGTCATCCAGGAGACGACCCGCGACGTCGTCGCGGCGGGATACGCCGACTCCGACCTCGTCGTGTCCGCAGCGGACGAGTCCGCGGAGGCCTCGGACAGCTCGTTCACCGACGAGGACGTCACGGCCGTCGGCTCGGTCGACGGTGTCACGGCCGTCCAGCCCGTCACGAGCTGGTCGGGCAACCTGCGCAACGGCGGCAAGGGCGGCCGCCAGATGTTCGCACCCGTCCCCGAGGACCCCCGGCTCTCGCCGCTCGAGCTGACCGACGGCGCCTGGCCGGCCGCCGCCGACGAGGTGGCGCTGACCACCCAGGTCGCCGAGCGCCTCGAGGTCGGCCTCGGCGACACGCTGAAGCTCTCCCGCACCCTGTACCCGGAGGGCTGGGCCGAGAGCGGGGCGGCGGACCCGGCGGACGAGCTCGGCGAGCCGGAACGGGTCGTCGAGACCCTGACCGTGACCGGCCTCGCCGCCGACCCCTACGGCGCCTACACGATCTCCGGCGGAGCCGCCGCGGTCCCGTCCGCCACGCTCAGCGCCTGGAACGCCGCCGAGCCCTTCCCGACGTCGGTCAGCCAGCTGCTCGTCACGCTCGACACCCCGCCCACCGGCACCAGCGTCCCCGCGGCGCTGCGCACCGCGATCCAGGACGTCGTCGGCGCGGACGCCGCTCAGGTGTCCGTCGAGACCACCGAGGCGGCGGCGACAGCGAAGGCCTCCGGCCTGACCGGTGGTGAGGACCTCATCTTCATCGTGTTCGTCATGGCGTTCGCCGCCATCGCACTGCTCATCGCCGCCATGGTCATCACCAACACGTTCCAGGTGCTCGTCGCCCAGCGGACCAGGACGCTCGCGCTCCTGCGGTGCATCGGAGCGGGCACCGGCCAGGTCTACCGCAGCGTCCTCCTGGAAGCCGCGATCCTCGGCCTCGTCGCGTCCGCGGTGGGCACCCTGACCGGCGCGCTGCTCGCCCAGGCCGCACTGCTGACCGTTCCGAGCTTCGACCTCGGGGTGCCGATCCCGACGACGATCACGCCGACCGTGCAGTCGATAGTGCTGCCGCTCGCCGTCGGCACGGTCGTGACGGTCCTGGCCGCGCTCGCCCCGGCCCGCTCGGCGACCCGGGTCGCACCGCTGGCCGCGCTGCGGCCGTCCGACGCCCCGACGCTCCGCGCCCGCACCGGCCGGGTCCGGCTCGTGTTCGCGATCCTCTCCCTCCTCGGTGGCATCGCGCTGCTCGGCCTCGGCGTCGCCCTCGGGAGTGCGAGCTCCCTGGGACCCGGTGTCGCCGCTGCGGTCGGCGGCATCGCCTTCACGTTCTTCGGCGTCGTGCTGAGCGCGGTGCTCTGGCTGCCCCGCGTCGCGGCGGCCCTCGGCGCCCTGGTGGCCCGCACGGGTCCCGCCTCCCGCCTGGCGGTCGCCAACACGCTGCGCAACCCGCGCCGCACGGCGGCGACCTCCACCGCGCTGCTCATCGGCGTCACCCTCGTGACCATGATGTCCACCGGCGCGGCCAGCGCCCGCGCGACCTCGGAGCGAGGCCTCGCAGGGGCCTTCCCGTACGACGTGAGCGTGTCCACCACCGCACCCGAGTACGTCGAGGGCCTGCGCGACGCCGTCGCCGGAACCTCCGGCGTCTCCGCCGTCACGGTCATCACCACGGCGACGGGCACGATCGCCGACGACAAGGAGACGTGGCTGAATGCCGCGGACCCGGACGAGCTGGCCGCCGTGGTGAACGTGCCGGAGGAGGCGGAAGGGCTCGCGGAGGGCTCGATCCTGCTGACCCAGGACACGGCGGACTGGTTGTCCCTCGACGCGGGCGACAGCACCCCCGTCTCGGGCCCGAACGGCTCGGTCGACCTGACGGTCGTCATCACGGGCTCCAGCCAGCTCGACCGGACCGTCACGCCCGAGGACCTCGCCCGCGTCGCCGACGCCGATCCCTGGACCGAGATCTGGGGGCACATCTCGGGTGCCGACACCGGGGCGGTGCTGACGGAGGTCCAGGACGCCGCCGCGCAGGTCGACCTCGACGCCGGCGTCGTGGGCCCCGCCGCTCAGGCCGAGCAGTTCCGGCAGATCGTCGACATCATCCTCGGCATCATGGTGGGGCTGCTCGCCGTCGCCGTGGTGATCGCCCTGGTCGGCGTGACGAACACGCTGTCGCTCTCGGTCATCGAGCGGACCAGGGAGTCCGCGACCCTGCGGGCCATCGGCCTCAGCACGGGCCAGCTGCGCGGCATGCTCGCCGTCGAGGGCGTCCTCATCGCCGGAGTCGGGGCGGTCGTCGGCATCGTGCTCGGGCTGATCTTCGGCTGGGCCGGCGCCGCCACCACGCTGTCCCTCATGGGCGACGTGCAGTACGCCGTCCCGTGGGCGGAGCTCGCGATGTGCCTCGGGGTCGCGCTCGTCGCCGGACTCCTCGCGTCGGTCATGCCGGCGCGGACCGCGGCCCGCACCTCGCCGGTGGCGGCGCTCGGGGCGGAGTGAAGGCGCGCCGGGCCTGGTCCGCCGAGGTCAGGCCCGGCGCGCCCGAAACTCGTCGATCGGCCACGACGTCAGGGCTCCGATCCGCACGGTGGTGACCGCGCCGTCGGCGTCCCGTTCGACCTGGACGGGCTCGCCGACCGTGGTGAAGCCGGCCACGGGCTCCTGCACCAGACGGCCGTCGGCCACGACCAGGCGCACCGCCACCTCGTCCGGCCGCGGGAAGCGCGGGTTGATCGAGTGCAGGATCCCGCCGAGGTTCACGACGTCGGCCACGCCCCACAGGTTGGCGAAGCGTCCGACGGGCGCGTCGGCCGGCACGGGCGGCACCGGCTCGCCCGTGCCGGCGGCGGACGCCGCGACGTCGTCCGCCGCCGCGAGCGCAAGGTTGACCAGGTGGATCACGCCGGTCGCGACCTGGTCGGCGATGCCGTCGACGGAGTTGGTCAGGCAGGACACGACGAGCCCGTCGACGGGGTCGATCCAGGTGCGGGTGATGTGCCCGGGGTACCCGCCGGAGTGCCCGACGAGCTCGCGGTCGCCGACCTTGCCGAGCGCCATACCTACGCCGTACCGGCCGCGTTCCGCACCCCTGACCACGACGCGGGACTCCTCGCGCTGCACGAGGCGCTTGCTCTTGTCGCTGAGCAGCGTGGTGTCGCCGAGCACGTGCACGCCGCCGTAGCGGACCATCTCGAGCGCGGTGGAGTACCAGCCGGTGGCGGCGGCCATGGCGCGGGTGTCCACGTGCGGGACGACGCGGCGGGTGTCCCCGTGCGTGATGCGTCCGGTGTGGCCGGCGGCGTACTCGGAGGCACGGGCGGGGTCCAGCTCGGTGCCGGTCCGGGTCAGTCCCAGCGGTTCGACGACGGCGGCGCGCGCCACCTCGTCGTAGGTCTTGCCGGTGACCTGCTCGATGATGACGCCGAGCAGGCTGTAGCCGATGTTCGTGTACTTGAAGTGCTCGTTCGGCCCGAACACGACGCCCTCGGTGCGCACGCACTCCAGCACCTGCTCGCGGTCGAGGAACGGCCGGCGGTGCTGCCAGAAGTCGCCGTCGGACGAGTCGCGGATGAGGCCCGCCTGGTGGCCGAGCAGCTCCCGGACGGTGATGTCGGCGGCCCGCGAGCCGGCGAGCTCCGGTACGAGCTCGCCCGCGGTGTCGTCGAGGCGCAGCTTGCCGTGCTCGACGAGCCGCATCACGATGACGGTCGTGAACGTCTTGGAGTGGGAGGCGACGCGGAACAGGTGGTCGCTCGTGAGGTCCTCCCCCGTCTCGAGGTTCGCCTTGCCCCAGGCCAGGTCGACGAAGACCTCCCCGCGGCGGCCGACGGCCAGCTGGAGGCCGGGCATGCCGTGGTAGGCGGCCTGGAACGCGGCCCAGTCGGCCAGGTATGGGGCGATCGAGCGGAGGATGGCGGGGGTGCGGTCGTCGGTCACAGCAGCATCATGCCCCGGATGCTCAGCGCTTCCGCACGTGCCGGGGAGTGCCCTGCTCCTGGTTCCGCCGCACCATCTTGACCACCCACCACACGAGCAGCAGCCCGACCACCACGATGACGACCTTCTGGAACACCCCGACGCTCTCCTCGACGACGTGCCACTGGTCGCCCAGCAGGTAGCCCGCACCGACCAGGAGCGTGTTCCAGACACCGGAGCCGAGCGTCGTGAACGCGAGGAAACGCCAGATCGACATGCGCTCCACGCCGGCGGGGATCGAGATCAGGCTGCGCACGATCGGGATGAGCCGGCCGATGAGCACCGCCCAGTCCCCGTGCCGGGTGAACCAGCCCTCCGCCTTGTCCACGTCCTCGAGCGACACCAGCGGCATCCGGTCCACGATCGCGCGCAGCCGGTCACGGCCCAGCCACGCCCCCAGCCCGTACAGGAGGATCGCGCCGACCACGGAACCGATCGTCGTCCAGACCAGGACCTGCCACAGGATCAGGGAGCCCTGCGAGGCCGTGAACCCGGCCAGCGGCAGGATGACCTCGCTGGGCAGGGGCGGGAACAAGTTCTCGAGGGCGATCGCCACGCCTGCGCCCGGTGCGCCGAGGGTCTCCATCAGCCCGATGGCCCAGTCGGCGACGGTCGAGGCGAAGCTGTGTGTCGTCATGAGACCTACGCTATTGGTCTTTCGCGGTCGGACGAACTGTGCGCATCCGTCCGCTCCTGTGGGGCAGGCCGCAGGTAGGGTGCGGTTTTCCGCAGTCCGCGCGGGCGGCGTCGTCCTTATCCTGGCGAGGTGGACCCCGCCCCCGCCGTCTGGCGCAGCACACCTGCCCGCATGCTGTGGGGCGCCGCCCTCGGGGCGGTGACCTGGCCGGTAGACCTGGTGGGTGCGGTGGCGGCGCTGGTGCGGCGTCCGACGCCGCCCGAGGTCGTGGGCTCGCTGGTCGCGTGGCATCGCCGTCGTACGGTGCGTTTTCTCGGGTGGGCCGACCCCGCCGTCGGTGCGCTCACCTCTGCCCGGGCCGCGCGGTACCTCGCGGCGCGCGTGGGCGTCGGCCTGGTGGGCACGCTGGTGCTCGGGCTGCTGGGGTACGGGCTGTTCGGCGTGGTGGTGAGCCTGGCGTCGTGGCTGTTCGACGTGCGCCTCACCGTGGACGCGTCGTTCCAGGGCGACGGCCTGTCGACGCGGGACGTGCTGGTCCTGGTGCCGATCGGCGCGGTGCTGCTGTACCTGAACCTCATGGGACTGGTGGGCGTCGGCCTGCTGGACCGGTCGGCGGCCGCGCGGTGGCTGGCGCCGAGCCGGAGCGAGCGGCTGGAGGCGCAGGTCGAGTCGCTGACGGTGAGCCGGGCTGAGCTGCTCGCGGCGCTGGACGCCGAACGGGGGCGGATCGAGCGGGACCTGCACGACGGCGTGCAGCAGCGGGCCGTGGCGCTGGGGCTGCTGGTGAACCGGGCGCGGCGGGCTGTCGGTGCTTCGTCTTCTGGTTCGTTGTTGCTGGAGCAGGCTGCACGGGAGGCGGAGCTGCTGGTCACTGACCTGCGGGACGTCGCGTGGCGGGTGCGGCCCACCGCGCTGGACACGCACGGGCTGGCGCCGGTGCTGGCGGAGCTCGTGTCTCGTGCTGGGGTGCCGACGGAGCTGGAGTGGGACTCTCCTGGGCGGCTGCCCGCCGGGGTGGAGACGACGGTGTACTACGTCGTGGCGGAGGCGCTGACCAACGTGGCGAAGCATGCGGGGGCCGGGTCGGCTGGTGTTCTGGTGCGGGTTCGGGGTGCTGGTGACGTTGCGGGTGATGGCGTGCCGGGAGGTGCCAGCGTGGACGTGGTGATCAGCGACGACGGCGTCGGCGGCGCCGTGCTCTCGCCCGGGCACGGGCTGGCCGGGCTGGCCGGGCGGGTGGCCGCTGCGGGCGGCACGCTGGCCGTGGACAGTCCGGCCGGCGGGCCGACGAGGATCGAGGTGACGCTGCCGTGCGCGTGATGCTGTCCGAGGACTCGACCCTGCTGCGGGAGGGCATCCGCAGCCTGCTGGCGGACGAGGGGCACGACGTCGTCGCCGCCTACGGCTCCGCAGAGCCCCTGCTGGCGCGGCTGGCGGCGGAGCGGCCCGACGTGGTCGTGCTGGACGTGCGGATGCCGCCCACACACACCGACGAGGGCGTCCGCGCGGCGGTGGAGATCCGGGAGCGCTGGCCGGAGGTCGGGATCCTGGTGCTGTCGCAGTACGTGGAGCGCGAGTTCACGCAGGTGCTGCTCGGGGACGACGCGCGCGCCGTCGGGTACCTGCTCAAGGACCGGGTGATGGGCGTGGACGACTTCCTGGACGCGCTGGACCGTGTGCACGGCGGGGGTCTGGTGCTGGACCCGGACGTGGTGCGGCAGCTGTTCCGGGACACGTCTCATCCGCTCGGCATGCTGAGCGAACGGGAGCGGGAGGTGCTCTCGCTGATGGCCGAGGGGCGGACCAACGCGGGGATCGCGGCGGCGCTGTACGTGTCGACGTCGGCGGTGGAGAAGCACTCGAACGCGATCTTCGACAAGCTCGGGCTGACGGCGGAGGGCGGGTACAGCCGGCGGGTGCTGGCGGTGGTGCGGTACCTGGAGTCGTGACGGGCGCCGGCCGGACGGCTGCCTGGATATGACGTTGCCTCGTGCTGCGGCCCGTCCATAGGGTCCTTCGGTGCGCATCTTCCTCGCCGGGGCGACCGGCGTGCTCGGGTCCCGTCTGCTGCCGCTGCTGGTCGCTGCGGGCCATGACGTCACCGGGACGACCCGCTCTCCCTCGCGTGCAGGTGTCATCGAGCAGCTCGGCGGCAGCCCCGTCGTCGTGGACGTGTACGACGTCGAGGCGCTCACCGCCGCCGTCGTCGGCTCCCGGCCCGACCTGGTGATGCACCAGCTCACGGACCTGCCCGACGCCGCAGCGGAGATCCCGGCGCGCGCCGCCGCGAACTCGCGGATCCGGACCGAGGGGACGGCCAACCTGCTCGCGGCGGCATCGGCGGCGGGTGCCCGGATGCTGGCGCAGTCCATCGCCTGGACGCCGCCCGGCCGGGGCGACGCCGTCGCGTGGCACGAGACCGCCGTGCTGGACGCGGGTGGGGTCGTCGTTCGGTACGGGCAGCTCCACGGTTCGGGGACGTACTACGAGTCGGAGCCTCCTGCGCACCCGCGGATCCACGTGGACGACGCCGCTCGGCGGACCGTGCCGCTGCTGGAGGCGGCCTCAGGCGTCGTCGTGCTGGCTGACCCGGAGTGCTGAGACGGTCCGCCGTCACGTCAGGCAGTACGCCGCTGCGGTGGCGGCCGCGAAGGGGACGAAGCCGTCGCCCGTGCCGGAGGCGAGCAGCATGGTGAGGCTCCGGCCGTCGTCGCGCCGGTAGGCGTAGGTGACGTAGCCGAGGAGCTGGCCGCCGTGGCCCCAGAGCCGGCCACCGCAGGGCAGGTCGAAGCGCTCCAGGCCGAGCCCGTAGTGGAAGCCCATGCCCATCGGCACCGTGGTGCGCATCTGTGCCAGGGAGTAGTCGCTGATCAGGCTGCCCCCGAGGAGGGCGTCGAAGAAGACCTGGAGGTCGCGGGTCGTGGAGACCATCTCGCCCGCGGCCCAGTCCAGGGAGACGTTCTGGCCGGTGACGTCGACGGGCTTGCCGTCGTCGAGGGTCGCTGTGGCGTGGACGGCGGGGTTCTGGAGGTTCGCGTCGTGTCCCGGGAAAGAGGTGCCGGTGAGGTTCAGCGGGCGCAGGACTCGGTGCTCGATCACGCTGCCGTACGGCTGTCCGGTGACCGCCTCGATGAGCTTCCCTGCGACGATGTAGTTGGTGTTCGAGTAGCGGAAGTCGGTGCCGGGCGCGAAGTACGGCTCGTGCCGGAAGGCTTCTGCCAGGAGCTGTTCGGGCGCGTACTCCCTGAAGCGGTCCTCGCCGCGCCAGCGGTTGGTGGACCAGCCCTCGCCCTTCATGTAGTCGTACAGGCCGCTGGTGTGGTTGAGGACCTGGCGGACGGTGATGTTCTCGCCGTTCGGGACCGTGCCTGGCAGGTAGGTGTCGATCGGGGCGTCGAGGTGGATCCTGTTCTCGTCGACGAGCTGCTGGATCGCCGTGGCGACGAAGGTCTTGGTGATGCTGCCGATGCGGAAGTGTTCGGTGCCCTGGGGTTGTCTGGTGCTGTGCGGCTGCTTCGTGCCGGCGGGGGCCGGGGTGCCGTTGGTCCAGGAGCCGGCCGGGCCTGGACCGGTCACCGCGAGGAGGGTCGCCGACGTCGAGGGTGCGGTGCCGGCGGTGACCGCGTGGAGGGTCTGATCCCGTGCGAACGTCAGGGCGAGTGCGGCCGCTGTGGTGAGGGCGAGGGTGCTGAGGAGGAGGGTCGCGATGGTGCGGCGGAGTCCGGACTGGCTTGGCATGCTGCTCAACCTAGGAAGCCCCGGCCTGGTGGGGACTGCGGAAAGCCGTACGGAACCGTGTGGTGGGCCCCTAAGGCTGAGTAGCCACGTCCACGCCTGATGTGCGCGGGATGCGGGTGCGAACCATCGCCCGCAGCAACTCCCGCGTCTCCTGGTCCGTCGAGTAGATCAACGTGCCGACCATCCCGCGGGTGAGCAGCACCTTGTAGGTGTTGCGCGTGAGTCGGTCGAACTGGGCGTCGGTCACGCTCTTCTTTGTCAGTTCTCCGTCGCGGCTCTCCGCACGCCGTACCACCCACCCTCCTCGGCCGGCGTCGGCGCCCTGCCGCCAGACAAGGTCCGGTCCGAGGATTACTCCGTTCCAGTCGTACTCGAAACCCTGCGCCGTGTAGACACAACCGACCTGGCCGAACCCTGCCGGGTCCGTCGCCCACAGCGCCGACGGCGGCGCTCCGCCGACCGACCGGTCGCCACGCAGATTCCAGGGACGCTGCCAGGCTCCGATCGTGACGTCCGGGACCAGAGAACCGTCGTCACGGGGATCGGACCAGGGCCAGCAGAAGCCTGCTGTCATCCGGGCGCCCTTGCCCATGGTGCGGTACGCCTGCAGGCGAGACTCGAGTTCCTCGGGCGAGTCCACGACGTCGACCTCGAAGTTCTCGTCGAGACCGTCCCACGGCTGGGGACCGGCGTCGGGATCACGGAGCCCGAGAAGTCGCTCCACCCACCCGATGTACGCGAGGCTGCCGCCGGACCGGAACTGGTCGGCGAGATCGATCGCGTGCACCTCAAGGCCCTTGGCCTCCGCGGCGACCCGTATGTCGTCGGGGGTCCCCATCTCACCGGGACGCACCACCTGGTTCTGGTCCAGCAGAAACACCGGCACCCGGGCCGCATCGAGCAGCTCGTCCACCTGTGCACGCGCCTTCTCCCGCAGCTCCTTGCGGGTATATCTGTCCACGGACTTCTCGCGGATGCGGTGCGCCTCGTCCAGGATCAGCACCTCAAGGCCGTTGCGCTCCGCCTCCATGAAGTTGTTGAAGTACTTGAACAGCCCTTGCGTTCGCGACGAACCCTTGCCGGCCACCTTCCGCAGGGTCTGGGTAAAGCTGCGGGAGCCGGTTGCATGAATCGCGGCACGGCCCTCCCGCGCGAGCTCGCCCATCAGCGACAGTGCGATCACGGACTTTCCCGAACCGGGGCCGCCGGTCACCAGGACGACCGACTTGGAGTCGGCGGCTGCCGCCTTCTTCACCTGATGCAGAACCAGGTCTCGGACCGTCTTCTGCTCGTCGAGCAGTACGAACTGCTCCTGCTCGCGAATCTCCTGGGCCACGACCGCCATCAGCTGCTTCGACGGCGCGGTCCTGGACCTGACGAGGCGGTCGGCCGCAGCGACGCCTGAGGAGTCCTTGGCGAGAAGCGACTGCAGGTGCTCGATGAACTGACCCCGGCTCTCCCCCGTGAACATCGGCGCCCGCGCGAGTTCCTTACTGGCCAGCAGATCGCCGACACCGAAGTCGGTCGCGTTGTGCAGGTACGCGACGCCCTGCAGCTCGTCGGGCGTGTGCTCGAAGGCACGCGAGAAGTCACGCAGGTACTGGACGTAGCCGGCTACCTGGGTGCTCGGATGTGACGACAGGTAGCGGGCACCGTCGATCTCGACGAGCGCGTCGTCGTCCTCCCACAGGTTTGCCTGGCTCCACTGTTTGAGCTCGACGATGACGTAGGAGTGCTTCCCTGTCCGTGGGTGCACACCGGCGAGAATCGCATCGGTCCGCTTCGAGGTCAGCGGGAGCCGATGCTCCAGGAGCACCTCGACCTGGTCAAGACCGGCGTCGCTGAGGTCGCGGGCCAGTGCGGGAAGCGAGTTGCGCCACGAGCGACGCTCCCCCGCTCCGACATGCACGCCCTGCCGGGAGAGCTGGTCAGCGAGGTGTGTCTCCACAGCGGATGAATCTGTGTTGAGCGACGACGACAACGCCGCCGCCGAGTAGCGGATGACCGACAAGAACGTCCCCTGAGCAGCACGAATGAACGTGCGGCGGGGACATATCCGCTTGTCGGAACGGAAGTCCGTCGATGCCGCGTGGGCAGGGCGAGTCTATGCACGCTACGCGCTGAGGGTGGTGCAGCGCATGGGTGATTCACGCAGTCAGAGCACCGGTTGCCCTGGCGGGAACCGGTGGTCGTTCCTCGTGATCTTCGCGTGGGCCGCCTGGATCAGGTCCACCCCGCAGACGTCGGCGAGCTGGACCAGGTAAAGGAAGACGTCAGCGAACTCCTCCTCGATACCGGTCCTGGTCTCCGGGTGCGCCAGCTTCTCGTGGACCTGGCTGTCCGTGAGCCACTGCATCTCGGCCAGGAGCTCCCCCACCTCGCCCGCGAGCGCCATCGCCAGGTTCTTGGGCTTGTGGAACTGGCCCCAGTCCCGGGCTACCGCGAAGTCGCGGAGCCGGTCCCGGACTGACTCGATGGTGGCGTCGTCGTTCATGGGGTTGATTGTGCCGGGACAGCTACGAAGAGACCGAGCGGACTGTCCCGAGCCGGGTTACAGGCTCGGCACTGCAGGCCCCTGGCGCAGGTGCCGTTGACAGCACGGACGCGGGCGCGAGGATGAAGAACGTCAGGACTCCGGGCGGGCACGACGAGTACGTACGCAAGCTCTCGGACGATGGATGGAGCAGTCGCACGACCGGAAGGGACGGCGAGATCACGATCCTCGAAAAAAGGACGGCCACAAGGCTGCCGTGCGAGAAAGCCGGCAGCTGGGACGGCTGGACCTCCGAGTACACGACACCTGGCAACAAGAAAGCAGATCTCAAGGTTCGATTTGGGGCGTCTGAATGACCTACACCTTTGCGCGTGACCGATCCGAGTACGACGCGTTCCTGTCCCGCATGCGGCAGATCGTCGATCCCGGGAAACGGCTGCCGGCTTGGCCCTTCCTGTCGAACTTGGGACAGATCGACGTCTGCGAGTACAACGAGTTCTCCGACGACGACTTCACCGAGGCACTCGAGGCCCTGGCCCGGGGCGCACGACGACGAGAGCATCTCGCTGGTCGTCGTGGACCCCGACCCGGAGGCGTATCAGATCCGCGACCTCGGACATTTCCCCGCTTTCTCCGTTCCGACGGGCGACATCGGGAGCTCGTACTGGGAGGCGGTGTCCTACGAGCCGCCGGGTGACCCGGGTGGGGCGGTGCTGTACGCCGACGCCTTTGCCATCTTCGGAGAATCGGGTAGCTGGGCGGTATGGGGGCAGCGGGACTGGGAGGTCGTTCTCGTCCGGGAGGAGGGCACGACGCGTCCGTGGCGCGAGCAGACGGACATCTTCGTCTCGCCCGAGGTTGCCGTCCAGAGGTTCATCCAGCCGGAGCTGGGCGGTTCGAGATGGTCACGTGCGGAGATCGACGGGTTCGTCTCGCGGATGAGCGACCCCCGGACGCGTTGAGTGTGGTGTCGCTCGGCAGGCTTGCGTGCTCGCCGGGCGACACTGTGACGTGGCCGGTCGCACGGCGTGGTTGAGCTGCTGGACGTCCGGGCCGTCAGCCCTGCCGGAGGTGCCCCCGTTCGACGGCCTCGCGGATCGCCGTCCGGTAGCCCTCCGGCATGGCTAGGTCCACGGCGTCGGCGGGCGTGACGAGGACGAGCTCCTGGTGCTCGTCGCTGCGGACGGGCGGGGCATCGCCGTCGTACGTGGCAAGGAACGTCAGGACGAAGACGTGGCGGTGCGGGAACACGCGGTAGACCCACGTGTGGAAGGGGTCGCCGACGACGGCATCCCAGGCGAGCTCCTCCTGGATCTCCCGGGCGAGGCACGCCGCGGGCTCCTCGCCCGGTTCGAGCTTGCCGCCGGGGAGCTCCCACTCGTCGCGCTCGTTACGCAGGAGGGGTAGCCGGCCTCGCCAGCTGATCACGGCCTTCAGCGAGACGGGGAGCTGGTACTCGTAATAACCGGCATCGCGCTTGATCAGGTAGGGCTCGTCGGGGGAGCGTGGGGTGAGTACCGTCATCGGTCGACGATAGCCGCGGTCCCGGGGAGGAAGCTCCAGGCACCACGGTTTGGGTGAGGGAAAGCGTGGAGGTTGAGGTCCGAAAGAATCCTGACCAGGGAGCCGCAGAAGATTTCATCGGGTGGCCGACGTTCGTCGAGATAGCACCCGAATCCAGCGACACATCGGACAGCCAGGTGCTCGGCCAGGGCCGCGGCAAAGTCGTGTCTGCTGGAGCGGGGTTGAGGTGGTCTGACCTGCGTCTTTGCTGGTGAGACGGGATG
>NZ_BAAGRP010000010.1:0-64827 GCF_054782895.1 Promicromonospora xylanilytica | reverse complement strand
CCCATCGAGTACGAGACCATCATGAACCCGACCGTCAGCCTGGCGGCCTAAACCCAGCTGTCACCTATCGGCGCACCAGTCCCACCACGTCATGGAGCCGGCCGCTCATCAGGCGCCGAGCCTTGTCGGTGGAGCACAGCAGGGCGTCTGCGCGTTCGTTCGCCTGGACGGTCAGTTCCACTGCTTTGGTCACCACCGCCCACGGGTCGATGGCGCGCACTGTCGCAGCGGCGCGCAATACCTCGAACGCGGCCACGGCGGCGTCGTGCGGGGTCTGTCGGTACCGGCGGGCCAGCGCACCGAACCGGTGGGCGCAGTACTCAAGCAGAGCCCCAGCCTCCGGGTCGGTGGCCCAGGCACCCGGGCCTGCGTCATGAAGTCGGTACAGGAGCCGACGCAGGCCCTCGGGCGAACCAAAGTCCCGAGCCCGGTCTGGCTGAGCCGGTGGGGCCATCGTTGTCGTACGGGCGGCGATGTTCATGTCGTGCACCGTGACATGTGCCTGTACCCGTCGAGGTACCGCACGACGTCCCCCAATACGTGATTTCTGTAGTCCGGGCAACTGGGGGACATGGCGTACCCGCAGGTCAGGAGCACGGCATAGATGTCCCCCAACTCGCGCAAATTGGTGGCGAAGACTGGCGACCCTTGGCGCCGTGGAGTGCTCAGGTCGCCGCGCATAGCGGGACCCACCGGGCGAGCGCGTGGCTTCTCGTTCATAGGGGCGACTGTGCCGATCGAACGCACGCTTTCCGCACACCCTGGAGCGCACACCAGGCCGCACACCTGCTGGTGTGCGGCGCATACGCCCTGGTCAGGGCCCGCACACCAATTCGACGACGCGGGGCCCAATTCACGGTCCTGTGTCACGGCACCCGAGGCTGATACTGCCCCAGATCCGGCGTGGTGCGAGTGGGCGGCGAGGTCGGCTGCAGGCGACTGGTCGGTGTCCATGCCGGCCACGCTGGCACATCGAAATCGCGCCAATCGCGACCAGAAATAATCGCGCCCGTGCTCGAAGCGATAAGGATCCGCCGGTCGAAAACGCAGGCAGAGGCCCAGGAAAAGCCTCGCGACCATGAGCTGTCAGGTGCCATCGTGAGCCGATGAGCGAGCCACTGGTGCGACCCGCGGTCCTCGACGACGCCGAGGCGATCGCCGTCGTGCACCACACCTCCTGGATGCAGACCTACTCCGACCTGCTTCCTGCCGAGCACTGGGAGACCGACACCGTCAAGAGCCGTGCGCAGCGGTGGCACGAACGGCTGTCCGATGACGCTCCGGGGCACCTCTCGGTGGCCGTCGTCGACGAACAAGTGGTGGGCTTTGCCAAGGCCGGACCCACCCGGAGGAAGAACCGCGTCCCGTCGCCAGTCCGATCTGATGAGCTGTGGGCTCTCTACGTGCTCGGCGAGCGTCACGGGACCGGGATCGGCGCTCTCCTGCTCGATGCCGTCCTACCGCCCACTGCGCCTGCCGAGCTCTGGGTGGTCGACGCGAACCCACGTGCCCGCAGGTTCTACGAGAAGCACGGCTTCACACCGGACGGTGCCAGGTTCATCGATGACCTCAACTTCGTCTTGATCCGCATGGTGCGATGAACCCGTGCCGCTAGATCTGCTGATCCGGGGGATCGATTCCGAACAGTCGGCGGACCGGCGAGACACCTTCGAGCACGATCTCGGCACGCAGAACGTCCGGGCGAGCATTCCAAAGTTCCCTGGTCATGCGGTAGCTGTTCTCGACAGCTCTGCCTCCTTCGCGGGCGGTGGCCCGCGACCCGTTCGCCGCGTATCCGAGGCGGCGGGAGACGGCGTTCGAGGCAGGATTGTCGTCGTACGCCTCGCTGACCATCTCCGCCGCGTCGAGTCCTTCGAAGGCGAGGTGCAGCGCCATGAGACGCATACGGGTGCCAATGCCCTGGCCGTGGTGCCGAAGCCCGAGCCAGGAGCCGGTGTATCCGGAACGAGTGACCAGGAAGTCCTTTGCGGAGACTTGCTGTTCTCCGACGATCTCGCCGCGGCTGAACACAGACAGCGACAGTGCCCAGTCGTCGGCCGCGGTCCGGCCTCGGTTTCTCCATTGGTGTGCGAGCACATTCCGCTGGACCTCTTCCCGGGTACCGCGAGTCCAGGGCCATGAGAACGGTACGACGTCGAGGTCGTGCACGCCGTCGGCAGCGAGGCTTGCAAGCGCGAGCAACTCGCCATCGTCGGGCAGGCGCAACTCCAAGTCATCCCAGCGGACCTGTAGCCCAAACGTTGGCATGACAGCGCTCAGGCCGGATCGGGCAGACGCTTGCTGGTTCATGGGCGGGTCGAAATCGGTGCACTACTGGTGCCCGCCATCGGCCAGCTGATAGTCAATGTGCCGTGTGGGCGTGACAGGACTGTCACGGACGGTGGGACATCGTCAGGTTCGGTGCCGGTGGGCCACCATTGGAACAACGGTTCGGTGCCACGGTGCTCGGCGCCGTACCGGGCGATCGTGTCCGCGAGCCGGCGGGTGATGCGGGTCGCGTCGGGGCCTTTGCCGATCGCTCCGACCTCGACCGTGGTGTCGGTGGCGGGGCGGCGGTGCAGGGCCGCGAAGGATGCGCCGTCGACGAGGGCCGGGTAGAAGGACTTGTCCGAGCCGCGGTCTGCCGGGTCCTCGGCCCCCATCGCGCAGGCACCCGGTTGGACCAGGAGGTAGGTGAGCAGGTCGAGCCAGATGGTCCCGTTCTGGTAGGTCACACCGGACCAGGCTTCGACCGGCTCGGAGGCCAGGACGTCGTCCGAGACTTCGAACGATTCGGGGACCTCGCTGGCGAACTCGAATGTGACCGGCTTGCCTGACGGGCCTGTCCGCCGGGCGGACGGAGGGTTGAACAACCCTGCACCCTGCAAGGGGACGAAACCGCCCGGCACGGTCGACTCCGAGATCAGCCGCCCGTCGCGCTTGCGCAGCCCGATCACTCGCTGCAGTCCTGGTGCGAACCAGAGTGGGACGACCATGATCCCGTCGGGTGCGAGCTGCTCGATCCACGTCTGGGGCAGGGAACTGGGGGAGACGGTGACCATGATCCGGTCGAACACACCGCGCCCGATGGGCTCGAACGCGTCGGCGGTGACGACCTCGACGCGGCCGGCCAGGCCGAGGTGTTCGAGGCCGGTGCGGGTGTGGGCGGTGACTCCTTCGTCGATGTCGACGCTCACCACTGTGCCGGTGGGGCCGACGAGGTGGGCGAGCATCGCGGCGTTCGGGCCCCCGGACCCGATCTCTAGCACACGCTGGCCTTCCTGGACCTGGGCTTGTGCCAGGTTGCCCGCGTGCATCGTCGGTGCGGACAGCGAAGACAGGATCTTGCCGTCGTCGGCGAACCTCGTCTCGACCACGTCGTTGATCGCGTACGGCAGCTCGGCCGGCGTTCCAGCCGGCGCGAACACCTCGCGCGGTACAGCACGGAATGCGGCCTCGATCGCCGGATCCGTGAGAACACCGGACTCGATGAGCTCAGCAATCATCCGCTCGCGCATTGCTTCGGAGGTCGGCCTATCTTCAGCCTGACTGCCGGTGGGCGCGTCGGTCTGCGTCATGTGTTCCCCCTGTGAGTCGATCGCGTGTTCGACGGCGTCGTCGACGGTACAGCTCGGAAATCAGTCGGGAAGGCCGGCGTTCTGGACACGCGTCGTCTGAGAATCCGAGCATGGGTACTCGATGTCTATGCCGTGCAGCATGTGCCCAGGCGACAGCCAGCTGTGGGCTGCGTCAGATCGGCTATCGGCGCGTCAGTCGCCCGCAGCGGTGCTACCAGGTCACCACTCGGGGTCGGGTCCGAGCCACGCGCGGAATCGTGCAAGAGGCTCGTTCGACCTGCGGTGCGTACGGACGAGGAGGTTGGTCACCTCGCGCACGGCGGGGTGATGCCGGGTCTGCTGGGGTGCTGCTTGCTTCGCCACCATCAGGCTCTGGAGCGACTTATCGTGCTTGCCCTGCCAGAAGTACGCGCGGGCGAGATCGGTGTGGTGGTGAGCGACTCGGGTGGGCAGCCGGGTGAGCATGTGGTCCGGTAGACGCGTCTCCTCGGCAAGGGCAAGTGCTCGTGGCCCGTCCCCGGACTCTACCGCGGAGGCGACGCGGTAGATCGCGACGTTGGACGGGCCGAAGGCCATGTGCTGCCAGTCGTTGTCCGTGTCCGTGGTCAGGTGGGTCGAGATCTGCCGAGCTTCTTCGACGTGGTCCATCGCCAGAGCCAGGTCCCCGGCGCGCCCGGCAAGCAAGGACGAGCGTAGGTGCAGTGACCCGGTGGCGAGGAGGGCGGCGTCGTTTTGCCGGCTGCCTGGTTCGATCTCGGCGCGGACTGTGTCGAGGAGGCGCAGGCCTGGTTCGTAGAGCGCGTCGCGCATGATCGAGGTCGTGCGCATCCAGGCGGCGAATCCCTTGGCGGCGGGGTCGTTCGTGAAGGACGCGATCCACTGGATGCGGTCCTCCACGCTGGCGGCGAGGTCTTCGTAGCCGGTCTGGTGCGCGACAGTGTGAGCGGCGTGAGCGTACGCGAGCAGAACCCTGCCGAGGGCGTCGCGTTCCTGCTCGTCGTCGGTCGCGTGGACCATCGCGAACGCTTCGGTGAGCAGGGACGGGAGGATCTCGGCGAGCCGCCGGTTGCGGCCGAGTTGCAGCTTGTGCGCGACTTCCGTCGCGTCCGCTTCGAGATCGCTCAGGGGGCGGGGCCTGTGGCCCAGCTCGATCGGGAGATCCCAGGAGTTGAGAGCGCGCCGCAGGTCCGGGATGTACCTGTGGATGCGGTCTCGTTGAGGCTCTTCGGTGTCGTACGGCTGTCCGGTGAGCACGCCGGCATCGACCCGCAGAGCGCGGGCGACGGAGGCGAGTGTGGACTGGGAGCAGTCACGCTCACCCTGCTCCACCTTCCGAAGCATCGACACACTGATCGTCGCAGCTTGTGCGAGGGCGATCTGGGTCATGCCGCGCTGCTTGCGGTGCGCCGCGATCCGCTTGCCGATCAGCTCGTCGTCCATCAAGAGTCCCCGCGATAGCAGTAGGTGGGCATCCACACCCTACGCCTGAAGGCGTTCCAGCAACCGACCCTAGGCAGACGGTCTAGACGCAAGTGCCACAGAAGTGTGGCACCTGAAGGCCTTGACTTCGTGACGTTGCGTGAGGCCAGCCCAACCGGCATATGGCCCTTGCCAGGTGCCACACGACTGTGGCACCAGGCGTCTTGCCCCGCACCGAAAGTTGATCGTGGCAGCCCGCGATCCAGGCGGGTTCGCCGTCCAGACGACTGACTACGGGCCGGTAGAGGGGGCTGTGATGGGACTTCAACTGCACCATCGAGGCGGAGCGTCGGACGTTCCTGATCCGCTCACCCTCGCGCTGGGCGTCGCTTTCGACACCGTTAGGACAGTGGGGCCGGAGCGCATCGAGATCGTCACCCTGACCCGAGGCCGCATCTGCCTGCAGCCGACCAACCTGAACGAGGGCGAGCAGATCGCACACACCCTGGGGTGTGACCTTCCGCTGGATCACCGTATGTTCGTGCCCGGGCATACGTTGTGGGCCGGTGAACGCGACGGCCTGGAGGTCCAGATCCGGTCGGCGCTGCGTCGAACGGTCACTCGATGAGCGCCACCGTCGCCACGTGCGCCCGCGTGCTCGTGGCACTCGACATCGATGGGACGCTTTTAGACGACGAGAGCCGAATCCCGTCCGGGACGGTCGAGGCGTTGGACTTGGTCCGGGCCGCAGGACACAAGGTGGTGCTCGCGACGGGACGGTCGCTGGCCGGACTGCTGCCGATCGCGCTCCGGCTGGGGCTCACCGACGGCTTGGCGGTGTGCTCCAACGGCTCGGTGACCGTCCGTCTGGACCGGTCCGCACCGTCGGGGTACGACATCGTTGCCGCCCGAACCTTCAACCCGGCTCCCGTGATCGGCCGGGCGGTGGATCTGGTTCCGTCTCTGCGGGTCGCCGTGGAGGAGGTCGGTTGGGGCTGGCGGACAACCCACCGGTTCGCTGCGGGAGAGCTGAACGGGCAGCAGAAGCTAGCCCCTCTGGACGACCTGACAGCAGTGCCCGCGACGCGTGTCGTGCTCTCCGGCCCCGGCATCCGCCGATACACCGAGGTGCTGGGCGGGACTGGAGTCACGGTCGTCCCGACGGACACCGACTGGGCCGACGTCACCGCTCTTGACGTGAACAAGGCGGCCGCGCTCGACCGTGTCCGCGAGCAGCTGCACATCCCGTCCGAGCGCACCGTGGCGGTGGGGGACGGCGTCAACGATCTCGACATGCTGGCCTGGGCTGGGCGATCCATCGCGATGGGGCACGCGCCGGCAACCGTTCGTAGCGCCGCCGACGAGACGACCGGCAGCATCGCAGAGGCTGGTGTCTTGCCCGTACTGCGCTCGCTCGTCCCGGCAGTGGACTATTCGCTCTCGCGGCTAGCCCAACAGATCACCGTGGCCGCGCAGACCGCACCCGGCCCGGTGGTCCTGAGGGTGTGGCACGGCACCGGGCCGGACCTGAACCGGTGTGAGGCCTGGACCCTCCGGACCGGCCGGTGGGTACGGCACTCGCCGATCCCGTCCGGCGTCGGGACCACGATGCGTGCCATCGAATCCGCCGCGCTGGAGGCGGGCTTGCCCTTTCCCCGCGGGGATGAAGGGCGACGTCGCGCCCAGTGGCGCAGCGTCACCTCCGGTAACGGGCCGGCTGGGTTCGAACTCCCCGTCACCAACCCTCAGCCAGCTCTCTAGTCGACAGTTCGAGGAAAGGCGACATGACCACGCTGGTGAGCAGATCCGCACTCGACACCGCCCTGACGGTCATCGTGGTATGGGTCCCGTCCGGCAGCTCCACGACAATCGAACGCTCGGCGGAGTCGCTGCGTGCGGCGGCGCAGGCGCGGGGAATCGACCCGGTCGACGACGTCGTAGACACTGGCCGGGTCCTGGCACTCGGGCCGCTCCTGCGTACGGTCCAGCAGCACGGCGCCACGAGGGTGCTCCTGGGCGTCGGCGGTGGCCCCGCTATTGGCACTCCCGCCTGGCACGGCATGCAAAGGGTCTTCGTCGCCCGCGCCGGAGCGACCCTCGAGATCATCCGCCTGTAGTCCTGCCCCCTTGTGGGCGCATCACGAGTCGACGCCGCTCTTCGGCACGATCCACGACCGACCCGAGGGCCTCAAGACCTCCAACATCCACGAGCAGCGGCCCAAAGGCTGCGCGAGAGCTCGTGAGCGTGGCGAGGGCAAGGCCGAAGTCGTCTCCGTGGCGGCGGCAGAACGAGAAAGAACCGACCAGTCGCACGGATCGTCGGAAGATGTCACGCAGCGGCGTCCCGAGACCAACGCCCGGATGGTAGGCGTTCTGGACAACGACGGTGCCACCGTCACGTACGAGGTCCAGCGCCAGGGTCAGCGGGGCAGGTGACGATCCGGAAGCGGCATCCACAACGACGTCGTAGGGATTCGACGTCGTGGCCTCCTCGAGCGAGACGAACTGGGCGTCGATGCCGGCGGCGCGTTCATCGAGCTGGGTGCCTCGGTGAACGATGGTGACATCCCAGCCGATCAACGAGCCGTACGCCGCCGTCAGCAACCCGACCGTCCCAGCACCCACGACCGCGAGCCGACCAGGTCGCTCTAGGCCGGCACAACGCAGGCCATGGATCGCGACGGCCATCGGGTCGGCGAGCACTGCCGCTGACGCATCCTCGGGAGCAACCGAGTGGAGGTTCGCCACCGGGGCGACGACGTGTTCGGCGAGCCCGCCCGGGAGATCCCAACCGATCCGTCGAAGACTCGGGCACAGGTGCGTGCGGCCATTGAGACAGGCCTCGCACCGGCCGCACGGTACGAGCGGGTCAACCGCAACGAGAGGTCCCTCAGCGACCGTTCCGACGATCTCGTGGCCGGGCCGCCACCGCTGCGGGAGATCGAACGAGCGCGGGGCACGCAGCTTCGGCAGGTCAGAACCGCATACGCCGGCCTGACTTACCGTGACGACAACCTCTCCTGGACCCGCGGCGACATCGGGTACGTCTTGAACTGCAACGACGCCGTCGTGTACTTCCCACGCTCTCACCGTTGCGCTCCGATCCAGGCGGGTACGGCATCGACGTCCGGGAGGGCCTGGCCGTTCCACCCGTCGTGCTCTCCAAAGGAGAGAGCAGATTCGCCTCCTCGGCGTCGGACGCGCACTGCCGTCATCCTGAGACGTTCTGCGCCCCGAAGTTCGTCGCCGCCACCGTCGCCGACATAGAGCACGGTGTCGTCGGCAACGACGTCGAGCTCGCTCAGTGTCCGTCGGTAAAGAGACTCGTCGGGCTTGATCGCACCGGCAGTACACGAGAAGACGGTGCTGCCGAAGCGCGGTGCGAGATTGCTCGGAGCCCAAGCCTCGGCGATCTCCGGGCTCGCATCGCTGAGCAGTCCCATCCGGAGGCCGGCGCCCGACAGCGCGTCGAGCGCAGTGAGTACGGCCGAATCGGCACGCAGCCGTCGAGAAGCAAGGCATCTCCAGGCTTCCATCACAGCGTCCAGCCTCAGGGCCTTGCCACCGACCTCAGCCAGCAGATGAGCACTGAGCTGCTCGACCGTCTTCAAAGTCCCGTCGTGGCGAACCTGCCAAGACCCTCGGAGGTAATCGAGGACGTCCACCACCGGTCGCTCGACGGCAGCCGCGAGAACGGCTGCCGCCGAGGAACGGTCGGCGACGGTCGGCGCCGCGACCAGGGTTCCGAAGAGGTCGAAGACGACGGCCCGGAACCTCCCGTCGGCGCCCCCGACCATGGGCTCAGCCGGCGATCTTGGCCAGCTTGCGGCCGACCTTGAGGAAGACCTCGCCGGCCGTCGTGTCGATCCTCGCGAGAACCGCCGCCAGGCTCTCGCGGGCGTCGTCCGGCGTCAGCGTCGTCTGCTCCTGACCACCATCGGTCTCGACGACGATTCGCAGTCCATTCTGTTCTGCGACCCTGCGCACGTCGCCGTTCGACTTGGCGAATCTGAGGCCCTTCACGATCTCGGTGACCGGGAGGTCGAGGTCAGCCACGATCGGAAGGTCGGAGACGTCGCTGAAGGTGCGCTTCGAGAACTGGGCAGTGAACTCCTCACGGGCCTTCATCGCGGCGTCGACACCGTGGATCGCAGCGGTGACCTCGCCCGCGAGGATCTTCTTCAGGTCCATCGGGTGCAGGGTCCCGGCATTAAGCCGCTCGGTGACGACGGCGAGCTCGGCATCGGTCCACTCCGACAGTGCGCGGAAGTACGGCTCGACCAGCCGGTCTGGCACCGACATGAGCTTGCCGAAGATCTCGCCTGCCGGGGCCGCGACAGGCACGTAGTTGCCCAGCGACTTGGACATCTTCGCCCCTGTGCCGTCGGTGCCCTCGATGAGCGAGGTCGCCGCGACGATCTCGGGGGTCTGGCCGCTGATCTCCATGACCTTGCGGCCCATCTGCATGTTGAGGAACTGGTCGATCCCGCCGATCTCTACGTCACTGTTGATCTCGACCGAGTCCAAGGCCATGACGACGGAGTAGATCAGCTCGGCCATCGACAGCCCTTGGCCAGCCTCGAGCCGCTTGCGGAAGTCCTCGCGCTGCAGCGGCATCGAGACCGGAATCCTCGCGAGGATCTCGATGATCTGCGGAAGCTTCACGTCACGCAACCAGTCGCCGTTGTAGCGGAACTGGGCGTGCGAGAAGTCGAAGAATGGGGTGACCTGATCCTTGTAGGTCGCAAGGTTCCGGGCGATGTCCTCGTCGGTCAGCGCCGGGCGCTCGTCGGACCGCCCCGAGGGGTCGCCGATCTTCGCGGTCACGTCGCCGACGATGAAAACGACCTGGTGGCCCATCCTCTGGAACCGGGACAGCAGCATCATCGGCACGGAGTGGCCGATGTGGACCTCGGAGCCGGTCGGGTCGATGCCGAACTTCGCGATGAACTTCCGATCCTCGGCAGCGGCCTTCGCGACGCGCTCGGCGAGCGCGGCCGTGGACGGCTGGAGCTGCTGCGTGCGGGCTGCGATCAGGTCGGCCTGCGCGGACGGCGAGAGGTCCGACAGGTCCATCGTGCGGCGGGCCGTGGTCTCGCTGAGCAGATCCGTGACCGCCTGATAGCCGGCCAGGTCCGCTCCGCGCAGCAGCGTGGTGACGGTCTGGACGGACTTGGCGAGGCGAGTCATGGTCGTCTGCTCCTGAAAGTGAGTGGTGAATTCGTGCTGGCAGAGCCTATCGGTGGGGCGGCCCGGCTGCGGTTCGAGATGCGTCATGTGGAGCCTTGTCACCGTGGCCACAAGTCGATGAGAGACGTGAGATAGTCGGCCAGGTCGTCGACCTCACGCCGCCACTGCGGGCCGCCTTCGAGGCAGTGCCCGTGCAGCGCCGCGAGGCGGTCGGCGTCATAGTGTGGCAGCTGGCACATGAGCTGGTAAGTGACGCTCACCTCAGGAACGAGCGGCTCGTCCTGCAGCAGCCGGCGGACCTGGCTGCTCGGAGTGTCCACGTCGATCGAGGAGCCAGCGATGGACTTGGAGAACTTCGGGTGCCCGCCGAACCCGTTGACCATGCGCGTGTAGACGGCACTCAGGGAGAAGTCCGCACGTAGCGGTGCATCCAGGTCGATACGCCGCCGGGCCTCCTGCGCGAAGCGGACGTACTTGTGCTCGTCCAGCCCGAGCAGCACCAGCACGGCGTCGTGCTCCTGGCCGAGCACGACGAAGTCGGCGGCCATGAGCGCGAGCGACATGCTGCGGCGGAACGTCATCGTGCCGTCCACCAGGCCGCGTGACGCGTAGTAGGAGTGATTGGCCTCCTCAGCAGCGTCGAAGTCGGGCTGATCGACGTACCGGGCGAGGAGGTACATGGATTCGAGCGTCGGCAGGTGTCCGACCTGGGTTCGGAGGATGCCGCGTTGCGGATCGAAGCCGAGGCGCACGGCGTACTCGCGAAACTGCGCGGCCAGCTCGGTGACCTGAGCAAAGGTGCGGGCCTTGCCGTTGTAGGCATCGAGATCGCCCAGGACGATCTGGCAGGTCTCGCCGCCGCGCTGGAGCTCGACCATCTTCAGGATGTGCGAGACGGTCGCCATGTGCGGTGCACCGGACATACCGAAGCCGGTGGTCACAGCCCGGCGTTCGACAGGCGTCGCGGCGAACCGCTCGCCCCGGTGGTGGCACAGGTAGCGAGCATTCAGCGTGGCAGGGTCGAGCCCGGCCAGGGCGAAGCCGAACTGGTCGAGGTCGAGCGTCGTGTAGCCGTGCTCGGCGACCACGTCGCGGTAGTACGGCTCGGAGAAGAGGACGGCGTTCGTCATCGCAGGACTCCTCGTTCGATCTGCTTGGTGGCATCGGCTCGGTACGTGGCGGCTCGGTCGCGGTAGGTGCTCCGGAGCCGCTCCAGCTCTGCCGCCTGCGTCCAGGCCGGCGGGCTGCTCGTGAGCGCATCGAGCCGCTCGGCGACGTCGTCGCAGACATGCGCCATGTACTCGGCGAAGACGCCGGGCGTGATGCGGTCGGTCATGCTCCCGGCATGGACGCGGTATCGGGTTAGCGGATCGTTCAGGACGGCACCGCGCCCGAGGTCGGCCAGGACATGGAAGAAGAGCTCGTTCGTCACAGGCAGCAGGTCACGGGCATGCGCGGCGCGCACGACAAGCGTGCTCGTCGCACCGCCAGGGTGCGTGTCCTCGACGAAAAGCCGGCCGCGGAAGTCGACGACGCGCTCAGCGTGCTGGATGAAGGAGATCTCCTGACGGGCCAGGGCAGGTGCGAGGGTGCGGAGCTTGTGCGGCTCGAACGCGTCGTCCGCATCGCACAGTGCCACCCACTCGCCGGAGGCCTCCGTGACGGCTCGGGTCAGCGCGGCAGGGAAACCAAGATGCGGCTGCCGGACCACACGCACACCAGGGAACGTCGCGTAGACGTCCTCGCTGCCATCGGTCGAGCCGTCGTCCACGACGACGACGTCGGTGAGCCGATACCCGCCCGGTTCCTGAGTGATAGCGGACCGAATCGCCTCGCCAACGTAGCGCTCGTAGTCGTGGTTGATGACGACGATCGTCACGCTTGGGCCGCTCATGCCGGCACCTCATAGACTGCGACGTGCGCCGCGAGGATCTCCTCGTGCTCGGAGCGCCGGAACTCGGCGAACGCCTCGCGGTTCCACCGGGACCGTTGCGCGACCCGATCCGGGACGGCCTGGAGCGCCGCCACCAAGCGCTCGCCGAACGCGTAGGGGTTGCCGTCGGTCCAGTTGAACCAGATTGGATCCTCGACAAGGTCTCGCACCCGCTCGTGTTGCTGGTCCAGGAACCCGACGCGCGAGACCACGGGCAGCAGTCCGACGTCGAAGGCCAGCTCAAGCTGACCGGAGTGCGTGCCCCAGAGGTACGGCAGCAGGAGCGCGTCGGCGGCGTGGGCCGCGGTCGTGATCTCTGTGTCCGTCGGGTAGCCGCGCATGGTGACTTCGATCCGGGAGTCGCTGCGCGCTGTGTCGATGAGCCGATACACGTCGTCGCGGTCCGCGAGGTGGGTTGGGCTGATCCCGCGCATCAAGAGCTGCAAGCTGTCGTCGGGCTGGGCGGCCAAGGACCAGTTCACGACGGTCGCGAGCTGCTCGCGATTCGGCCGCGTGGCTCCGAAGAGGAGATATCGCGTGGAGGGCTGGCTGGGCCGCTCGGCTCGCACGACATCGTCCGGGTGTACGACGAAGCCGTGCGGGACCACGGTCGCGTGACAAGGGCTGCCGACGACGTGGTCCACCTCGGCGGCGGCCCCGGGCGTCAACGTCACCCACTCCACGTCGGCCTTCGCCAGCAGCCTGAAGCGCTCCTCCAGCGCCTCCTGCGATCCGAACATCGCGCGCAGGTCGTGCACCGTATGGACCACGTGAACTCCGGCGTCACGGCATTCGGAGAGGAGCCGTTCGAGATCGTCGATCGCCTCGAACTCCACGTGGTGCAGGTGAACGACGTCGACCCAGTTCAGCGGCCGGTGCTCCACGAGCCAGCGTGCCGACACCGCGGCGGGCACCGTGGCGCCGTCGGGCAGCGTCTGCCCGTTGACAGCTTCGATGCCTCCGCCATCGAGCTTGCGTGCGTATGGGGTACTCGCGGGGAGATGCACGACACGAATGCTCATCGCGCTGCCCCAGCTTCCCGAACGACAACGAGCTGGGTGGTCAACCCGCCACCCGCGTCGTCGCTGCGGGTCAGCTCCGCGCGTTCGACGTCCAGGGGGAAGCTCTCGACGAACGCCCGGAACTCGTCCTGCGCCCACTCGCGTACGTGCGCGGTGTTCCTCGGCTGCGCGAGGTTGCCGGTGCCCGAACGACGGTCTCTGGCCGGGGTCGACAGGACGGCGCAGGCGGCGCCCTGGTTCAGGAGTCCGTAGATGAGCCGCATCGCGGGGCGTGGGTCGACAAGGTGTTCCAGGACGTCGCAGCACACGACCACGGACCGGGCCACGGTCTTGGGGGCGAGATCGAGGCTCGTGGCCGTCTCGAGGTTTGTCTCGATCCATTGGCCTGTCTCGTAGTTGTCGCGGCACCAAGCGATGTTGGAGCCGTAGTCCACCCCGACAACCTCGATCGTGGGGTCTGCGACCGTGAGGGCGACGAGCTTCGCGGCCTTGCCGCAACCCAGATCGATGACAGTGTCCCGCCCGTGGGCCTTGGCCAGGGCGAGCGTCTCGGGGTAGACGTCGGGCTGCCAGGTAACGCCGTCGTCGACGTCGCTGAAGTACTCCGGGGGGAAACGCTGCTCGTAACCGGTACGTAGGAAGTGGAGGGTCGGATCCAGGGTCATGATCAGGCTCCTGTCGTCAAGCGCATCGCCGCGCCGCTGCTGAGGACTTCCTTGGCGAGGACCGTCGCGCGGCGACGAGACCGCGTGACCCCGCTGGTCAGGAGGAGATGGGCTGCGTTGCGCACCACGAGGGCGCGGTGCGAGGGCAATCCGGCGCCGGCCAGGAGGTCGAGGGTCCGCTGGACAGCCTCGTGGGCGTCGGTGGGCGTCGGCAGGGACATGCCAGGTGTCGGGGCCAGCGGTATCGACTCGACACTGCCATCGGTTCCCGGTTCCGCGCGGGCACGGAGGAGGTCGCCATCGAGCCCGATCTCGTCGAGGTAGAGGCCGCCGGGGAGCCGCGTTCCGATGACCTCGACGGGGCTCCCGCCGAGTCGTGCGAGGACACGGGCGGCGACGTCGACCCGCGGGTGTGCGAGGCCAAAGAGCGTGACGTCCCCGCGGACAGGGCTGGCGAGAGCCGCAAGGCCGAACGAGAAGAGGTTGGGCGCGTGGAATCGTCCGCCGTAGAGCCGGTCGAGGGTCGGGATATGCGACTCGACGGCGAGGAAGGAGAAACCGTGGGCGGCGACGTCGTCGCGCACCTCCTCTACCGTGGTGCGCTCGCGCAGTCCGAGAGCCTGCGCGAGGTCGCGTGAGCCCAGGGCCGAGGTCGTCGCCCTGGACCCGATCTTGATGATCGTCGCGCCCGCCGCCGCGGCGACCAGGGCCGCCGGCGTCGAGATGTTGAGGGTTCGGACGCCCTTCTTGCCGCTCCCAGCGAGCAGGACGACGCGGGTGCGCTCTGCGGTTACCTGAGTCGGCGGACGTCGGCCATCCAGGTCGAGAGCGATGGCTATCGCCTCGGCAGCGACGCCCGCGGTGGGCCCAGCTGCCATCGCCTCGGCCATGAGGGTGCCTAGCGCGACGTCCCGCGCGGGGGAGGGCATGGCGAAGACCGCGCGGAGAGAAGCCGCGACCGAGGCGGGCTCCACGGGATGTCCGACGGCGATCGCGTTGAGCACCGAGCGGAGATCACCGTCAGCGTCCGGTGCCGACACGGAACCGGCGTCGGGCGGGCGGAGATCGAGGTCTGCGGTCACAGGCTTCTCCTTGGCGTAAGACGGACCGTGCTGATGCCCTCAACCGTCTCGTCGTCGGCCGCTTCGCGGAATGTCCCGGCGACGAACCGGTACCGCACCTCTCCCGCACTCGCGAGGGCTGGTGACGACCGGATGCATGGCGAATCCCGGACAGCTCGTGTCGCTCCCGCCCCGGAAGCACAGCATGCGGAACGATCGCCGTACCCGCACCGAACTGGTGCTGAACTCCGGGCTCGGATCGGCCCGACATCGCAGGCAGGGGGAACAGTGGGCGATACCGTCCAACGGTGGACAGGCCACGAGGCACGGCTGCTCCGAGCAGCGATGCGCCTGACGCAGCGGCAGTTCGCCGAGCTGCTGGACGTCAGCGAGCGTGCCATCGCCAAGTGGGAGCGCGGCGGGCGCGACTACGAACAACGGCCGCTGACCCAAGGACTGCTCGACACGGCGCTAGCACGGGCCGAAGACGATGCCCGAACCCGCTTCGTCACAGCGCTCGGGGCCGAGCGTCCGGCAGACGGCATGGCGTCGGAGCCGACCACCGGTCTCCAGGTGGAATCGCACAAGTTCCTGCCTGTGTTCCTCGGAGCCGAGCGAGTTGCTCGCCTCGTCGACCTGGTCGGTGCGCCGGCGACCGACTCATGGCTGGATCTGTCGGTCGCTCCGGTCTGGCACGAGAACGCCGATGCGTGCTCGCTCTACCTGTCGGCATGCGGTGTCGCCCTGGTCCACCTCGTCCAGACGCCAGAGGTCTCTTCCCTCGGCGAGCTGGCGCACTGGCGGCACCGTTCGCACCGCAACGACCCCGACTGGGTCGCAGGTGCTCTCTCGGAGCTCCTTGGCGAGCCCGACCTGGCCAAATTGCGCCCTGGCTACGTCTTCTCCGGCTACTGGTTGCACCAGGTCCCCTGGGAGGAGCGCCACCGGGACACGGGAGTTCGGCTCGCCGCGCATCTCTCGATGATGCTCGACCGGACGGGAACCGAGATCCGACCGGTGAGTCCCGAGGTCGAGTACGACATGGTGGCCTCCGGGTTCGAACGCCACGGTGCGATCTCGATCGGCATGGCGGGCATCGCGACGGGATGCTCGTCATGGTCGGGGGTGGCTTACCACCCCCTAGACCCCGCCCGGAGCCTGACCGTCGAGAGTTTCGTAGAGCTTGAGGTCTCGCTGCAGATCATGTGGTGCTACGCCCGCCACATCCAGGAAGCCATCGAGGAAGGTCGCGACCCCGGCATCACTGACACCTACGGGTGGCGCTTTCTCCGAGCCGCTCGAACTCGCATGACCTCGGCTCGCGCCAACGAGTGGGTACAGGTACGGATGCTACGCGAGGCGATCGTCACCACCAGCGGCTTGGACGCACTCCTCTTGGGCGCGCAGAACGCCTTGCGCGAGGACACCGATCAGCCCTCCACCTACCTTCTCGTCAGGAGAGATGACACGTGAACGTAGCCCTGCTCGTCGTCGGCAACGAGATCCTCGACGGCTCCACCACCGACACCAACAGCGGGTGGGTCGCCCGTCAGATCCAGGGACGCGGTTCCCAGGTCGTCCGCACCGCCGTCGTTCCCGACGACCGTGCGGAGATCACGGCCGGTCTCGACTTCCTCCTGGCCGCCCGGCCGCGGCTTGTCGTGACGCTCGGCGGGCTCGGGCCCACCCGAGACGACCTGACCGTCGAGGCTGTCGCCGCCCATCTCGGACTGCCGGTCGAGGAGAACGCGGCCGGCGCTGCGATCGTGGCCGACCGGTACGCGACCCTGGCCGCGCAGGGCCGTGTCTCGGACACGACAAGCCCCGCAGCACAAGAGGCCCGCGCGAAGATGGCGCGGCTGCCCGTCGGAGCGCACGCCCTGGACAACCAGGTCGGTGCGGCACCCGGTGTCTGGCTCGACCACACTCCGCCCAACGGCGAAGCCCTGTCCGTGCTCAACCTTCCTGGCGTGCCCTCCGAACTGAAGTGGATCATGACAAACGCCGCGGGCGAGTACCTTCAGCGCGTGCTGGGCACGGGGTACTTCCGCTCCGCGACGATAGTGACCTCAACGAACGACGAGTCCGAGCTTTCCGGAACTCTTGCCGCGTTCGACGCCGCCCATTCGGGTCTCGATGTCTACCTCAAGTCCCGTGCCAAGCGCTTCGGGCCCGACGTGCGAATGCAGGCGACGATCTCGACGCGCGGCACGAACCTCGACGACGTCACCGCACGCATCGACGTGGCGATCGACGCCTTCCGTACGCTGCTCGGCGACGCGTCCATCGAGGTGCTCTCGGTCGCGTACGACGAGTAGGTGCCGTCGCGAGCCACCACCGCTGGGGCTCCGGGGCTTCGGAGTTCAGGGCGGGTTCGGTCCCCGTTCGGAGCCAGGACGTCGTGCAACGGATTCCGGGTCCATACGGTCTTGTGTGAGCGGTGACGAGCACGTCGTCGCTCACGCCGATCGAGGGGAGCACTGATGGATCTCGTGCGCCCGTCCGCCGCCGCGTTGCGCGCTGCCGCCGGCCTCAGCGCTCATCAACGGGGACTGCTCGACGAGTGGCTGCCCGGAGCTGTAGTCACGCACGACCGTAGCTGGGGTCTGAAAGCCTCGGTGGTCTATGAAGTCGCGACAGATGAAGGCGCCTTCGTGGTCAAGGCAGGGGACGATGCCGACCGCAGCGTCCGTCGCGAAATCCGCGCTCACGAGGAGTGGACCTCGCCGTGGACGGCCAACGGTCTCGCGCCCCGACTCGAGCATGCCGACGTCGGAGCGAAGCTCCTGGTCACCCGATACCTCGACGGCGACCCGATCCTCGGCACGCCCCACGAGGACGATCCGGCGATTTACCAGCAGGCCGGCGTGATGCTCCGCGAGCTTCACGCCCAGTACGCCTCCGTCGATCCGGACTGGGAGGCCACAGAGAATGCGATGGTCGCCGAGCGGCTCGACCACCCCCACCGGATCGCACCCGACGTCGTCGACCGCCTCCGCGAGCTCCTGGAAACCTTGGAGGCCCCGCCGGTAACGGTCGTCCCGACCCATGGCGACTGGCAGCCGCGCAACTGGATCCTCCGAGAGGGCAGGGTCGCCGGGATCGACTTCGGCCGAGCCATGCTGCGCCCCGCTTGGACCGACTTCTGGTTTCTCCACACCAAGTACTTCAGTCGTGATCGACGGCTCGAAGAAGCCTTCCTCGACGGATACGGCTCCGACCCCCGGCAGGAGGCGGGGTGGTTCGGCGCCCGTGTCCGCGAGGCGATCGGCCCGGCGGCCTGGGGATTTCAGATTCAGCACGAAGGGTACGAGCAGCTTGGGCACAGCCTGATAGCCGAGGTGCTGCGCGAGAGTCGCGGCCGATTCTTCTAACATAAACGTGTCACTTTGCCATTGCCTGTAAGGCTGTCCAAGAGGAGTGCTATGCGGTCGTCTACACCGATCTTTGTTCTGGGAAGCCCACGATCTGGAACCTCGATGATGGGCGCCGTCCTCGGGAGCTCGCCTGAAGTTCACCATCTCGACGAACTGGCTGGCCTTTACCTGGTGTGGAGAGACCTGCGTTGGGGTCGGGCACTCGCGTCACACAAGAAGGATTATCAGAAGTTCCTAGCCCAAGCTACTGCCGACTACTATAGAACGGCTCACGATGCTCCTTTTTGCTGCGATTCCTCTCCGTTGAATCTTCTGGTCGCCGAAGAGATTCGAGAGGTGCTCCCGGAAGCGCAGTTTATTCTGTGCTTCCGGGGCGTATCCGAAGTGTCTGCGAGCTTGAAGAGATCATACGATCAGGGCTTCGAATGGGCTGGGAGTGGAATTTCGGAGCGTGTCGAACTATGGCTTCGCTTCTACCGCAACATAGCTCGGCTGCCAGCCGAGAGTACGCATGTGTTCCGCTATGACGATTTCGCTTCTGATCCGCGGGGGTGCTGGCCAACACTCGCCTCCTCGCTCGACTCTCTCGGGTTCTCCTCCGTGGACCCAGCCGTTCTTTCCGTTTCGCACGCCACCGGTGCAGCACCACGGCCAACCTTCGCCGAACGAGATACCTCCGGCGGGGTGGTGCTCCGATCAGGGCCGAGTACCTCCGAGCGATTGCCGGATCCGCTAGTGGATCAGGAGGATGCGGTTTCGGAAGTTCTCACTATGTTGACGGCGCTTGAAGCGAGTGGCGCGACGAACCTGTCTGGTTAGGGGCTTTGACGAGTACGCCTGGGCATTGCCCGGCGGCAAGCCAGTGAAGGATGAGGTACTGAGGACTCCACGCCTGACCAGGGTTGTCGGGGGCATGGCGCGTGACCGCGTGCCACTTTGTCGGCTGCAGGTGGGTCGCTTGGAGTCGACAGCTCGGAGCTCGGCCAGGTGCGGGAGCCTCCGGGGAGCCGTACTTTCTTCGCATGACCGCACGAGCCGCAGATTTGGATGAAGGTGTCATCGAAATCGAGGGGATGCTGTGGCGTCCAAAGCCTGATGCGGTCGCGACCGCGGAAGAGTTCATCCTTGCTCGCGACGACTTCATGGCCGCGATGTACGAGGGCTTCTGGTCTCCATGGCGCCGGGACGAGTGCCGGGTCCGACAGAACTCGGCAGTCGAGGTGATGGAGCAGTGGGATCGCGCCGAGCCTGCTCACCGGTTCTTGACCCTCGAAGAACTCGAGGCCGAGCAGGCCACACGCGAGGTCGAGCGCGAAGCGGAACGCCGTGCGGACAAGCAGCGGATTGCCGAGGCTCGGCACCGATATGACCCGGAGCGCGAGAAGGCGCGGCTGTCGTTGCTTGAGCACGAGGCGATCCTGGCGCACGTGACGGCCGAGCTCAGCCAGTACAACGTGGGCGGCGCTGAACCATCCGGGGCCGGCAGGAGGCGGACGCGGGAGGTTGAGGATCTCCAGGCGAAGGCGACGTCCGTCGCGGCCATCATTGAGAGTCTCCGGGCGCTCGTCGGCGATCCCGAGGAGGTTGTGGACGCTCAGGGCAGGTTGCCACGAGACCGCCTCCAGTCCTGGCTCTGGGAACTCCATTTCAAGCGTGAGAGCGAGGTCCGGCAGCGCCGCGAGGAGATCACCACGATCGAGGCCGAGCTCAAGTTGTCCACGGACAAAGTTGCCCGTAAGGAGCTGCGGGAGCGCAGGTCGCGTGCCGCGCGACGGCTGCGGGCGTGGGACGAGCTGCCCCGTCAAGAGGCACCGGACATGTGCTCCGAGTGCCCGAAGCCGATGAATTACCACGGCTGGACCAGCAGTGGCGATCGCGATTTCCTCGACGGCCCGTGTCCCGCATGGCCGAATTGGTCCGCCCGAGTCCGATCAGCGTTCCAGCAGATCAAGGACTCCGCGGAACGCGAAAGAACCGAACGCGCCGTACTGCCGATCAAGCAGGAACCTTTGGGGTTCGTCAAGGCAGGTCTCTCGACCGGCGAGACCGTCGCCCAACTACAAGCGCTCGTCGATCGCTACCCGGACAGCGAAGTGCGCAAGGGGCGCGGCGGTCGGCTTGAGGTCTGGCCTACGACGAGCTGACGCAAGGCGGAAGTCTTGCCTCGTCAGCTCATCCGGCACGCGTCTGGCCACAGCCCGCCGCCACAGCCCGCCGCCACAGCCCGCCGCCACAGCCATCACACCTCTGGCACCAATGGCAGATCGAGTCGCTTGATAGCGATTGCCGAACACTCGCAGCGGCGCGTTCCGATAATCGCGCCGGGCCTGGAACGTGCCGCACACCTGAAGGGTGTGACGGTCTCGATCAGCGTTGTCGCGGCAGGAGACGGAGTCGGCTACCTGCTGCGGTCGGTCGTGCGCGGCGACTGCGACCTGGCCGAGCCGTCAGCGGTGCTGCGCTACTACACCGAGGCCGGCACACCGCCGGGGCGGTGGCTCGGCAAGGGCGTCGCCGAGCTCGGCGACGGCGCGCTGAAGCCCGGTGACACCGTGACCGAGGAACACCTCAAGCGTCTCGTCGGCGTCGGCCTGGACCCGGTCACGGGAGAGCCGCTCGGGTTGACGTTCCCAGAGGCCGCCGGGAGTAGTGACCGGAAGGTGGTGGCCGGGTTCGATCTGACGTTCTCGGTGCCGAAGTCGGTCTCGGTTCTGTGGGGCCTGGCCGACCGGCAGAACCAGGCCCTGATCCTGGCCGCCCACCATGCCGCGCTCGCGGAGGTGATCGAGTTCTTCGAGCGGGAGATCGCCGCCACTCGGATTGGACACGGCGGGATAGCGCAGGTCGACGTCGCCGGGGTCGCCGCCGTCGCGTATGACCATTGGGACTCGCGCGCCCATGACCCGCAGCTGCACACCCACCTGGTCATCTCCAACAAGGTCCGCACCCTGATCGACGGCGAGTGGCGCACGTTGGATTCTCGGGCGATGTACAAGGCGCAGGTTGCGCTCTCGGAGCACTACAACGCCGTCCTGATGGACCGCCTCACCGGCACCTTCGGGATCGGCTGGGACCAGCGCGACCGCGGCGAGCGGCGCACCAAGGCATGGGAGATCACCGGTGTCCCCGAAGACCTCATCAGTGAGTTCTCGTCTCGGTCACGCGACGTCGATATCCGCACCGACGAGCTCATCGCCCAGTATGAGGCGCGTCACGGGCGGCGTCCCTCGCCCGAGACGATCAACAAGCTGCGTGCTCAGGCGACCTTGGAGACGCGGCCGGAGAAGCAGATCCGGTCTCTGACTGACCTGACCGCCGAGTGGCACCACCGCGCTCAACCCCACCTCGGTGAGACCACCGAGTGGGCGCACGACGTGATCACCTCCGGCCTCGGGTACGTCTTCCGCGCCGATGACGTGTCGGCAGATCTGGTCGACAAGCTCGGCAGTCGGGTCGTCGACGTCGTGTCGCAGAAGCGGGCGACGTGGACGTACTGGAACCTGTGGGCCGAAGCTACCCGTCAGACCATGGGCGTCCGCATCGTCTCCCATGAGGAACGCGAACAGCTCGTGTCACGGGTCGTGGCTGCGGCCCAGGCGAGGTCCCTGCCGCTGACCCCGCCGGAGATCGTCCCGACGCCACAGATGCTGATCCGTGCGGACGGGTCGAGCGCATTGCGGCCGCGGCATCACGTCGTGTACTCCAACACCCGGATTATGGCTGCCGAGACCCGCCTCCTGACCCGCGCCCAGGACACCACCGGTCCGGTGGCCGGTCGGGGCGGGCTGCTGGTCGCGGTCCGGGCGCGGTACCGGGGTCACCGGTTGAGTGCCGAGCAGGCCACGGCGTTGGCGTCGATCGCCACGTCGGGCCGCGTGGTGGACGTGCTGGTCGGCCCAGCAGGGACCGGGAAGACCACCGCGATGTCCGCCCTGCTTACGGCCTGGCACCACGACCACGGGCCAGGATCGGTGATCGGGCTGGCGCCCTCGGCCGCCGCCGCGAAGGTCCTGGCCGACGACCTCGGCATCCCATGCGATACCACCGCCCGGTGGCTCACCTCCCACCATCACGGGCACACCGAGTTCGAACAGGGGCAGCTGGTGATCGTGGACGAGGCCTCCCTGGCCAGCACCATGGACCTGGACCGCATCACTGCTGCTGCCGAACAAGCGGGCGCGAAGGTGCTCCTCGTAGGAGACCCAGCGCAGTTGCAGTCGGTGGACGCCGGAGGGGCATTCGGCATGCTCGTCGAAGCACGCAACACCACCGTCGCCGACAACGGGACGCGCGTGGGCGGGGGTGCGCCAACGTTGACCGGGGTGCGCCGGTTCCGCCGCGACTGGGAGAAGACCACCTCCCTCGCCCTGCGCGATGGGGACGCCTCGGTGATCGACACCTACGACCACCACGACCGCATCCGCGAAGGCACCACCGCGGAGATGATCGACACAGCGTATGCCGCCTGGCAACGGTCCATCGCGGCCGGGGAGACCAGTGTGCTGGTGGCCGAGGCCACCACCGTCGTGCACGACCTAAACCAGCGCGCCCGCGCCGACCGCATACTGACCGGCCTCACCAGCCCCGGACGCGACGTCCCCCTGTCCGACGGCGCCCGCGCCTCGGTGGGGGACCTGGTCATCACCCGCCGCAACGACCGCACCCTGACCACCATGCGCGACGTGCTCGACGGTGGCTTCGTCCGCAACGGCGACCGCTGGCAGATCACCGCCGTGCACCAGGACGGGTCGGTCGAGGCGCGCCGCGAAGGACAGAAATTGGGTGCCAGCGTGCTGCTGCCGGCCGACTATGTCGCCGAGCACCTCGACCTCGGCTACGCGGTCACCGCTCACCGTGCCCAGGGCCTGACCGTGGACTCCTCCCACGTCCTAGTCACCCGCACCACTACCCGCGAGAACCTCTACGTCGCGATGACCCGCGGCCGCGACACCAACATGGCGTACGTCGCGCTGGACGAGCCCACCACCGACCACAACCCACGCCCCGACGACAAGACCACCGCCCGCAGCATCCTGTTCGGAGTGCTCCAGCACTCCGGCGCCGAACTGTCCGCCCACCAGACCCGGACCGCCGAACATCACAAGTGGACCGGCATTGCGCAGCTCGCGGCCGAGTACGACATCATCGCGAGCCTCGCCCAACGCGACCGCTGGACCGACCTGGTTCTGCGCACGTTCATCACGGACGGCAGGCTCACGCCCGCCGAAGCACGCACCGCGATCGACAGCGACTCGTTCTGGTCCCTGTGTGCCGAACTGCGCCGCATCGAAGCCGCCGGCCATGACGTCCACGCGGCACTGCGGCGGGTCGTCGGGCAGCGCAACCTCATCGACGCCGACGACCCCTGTGCCGTCGTCCTGACCCGCCTCGCCCGTGACGAGCGTCGCAACGCACGACCGTCAAAGCGCGCGGTAGCGCTGATCGCCGGCCTGATCCCACCTGCCCGCGGACCGATGCCCGACGACGTGCGCGAAGCCCTCGACGAACGTGCTCGCCTGCTCGAAGAACGCGCCACGACACTGGCACGGACCGCGATCCAAGACCGGGCCGGATGGGTGCACCGCATGGGATACGGCGTCAGGCTGTACGGCCACGGGCCGGTGCCACGCGAACTCGTCGTTGTTGCCGCCTACCGCGACAAGTACGGCATCACGGGGCGCGAACCGCTCGGCCCAGCGGTGAACGACCCGCGTCAAGGACACGACCGCAAGACGGTCCGCGCCGCGATCAGCAAGGCTCGGAGGCCGACGCAGTTGGCGCCCCTGATCCCTGCGCGATCTATACCTTCGCCATCGATCGGCATGTGAGATCGGGGCCGGAAACCTCAGCTCCTCGCAGGATGGACTGAGGGCGGGCATCGGCGCGACGTACTGCCTCAGTCCACTACGGTCGGTGGTCAACCGTGACGTCGTCATCGTGGGAGGATCGGGCGCATGGCCGAGAACCGAGTTTCAGGACTGCACGGCTGGGGCTACGAAGGCCGCACGGTTGAGGATCTCCTCGATTACACACGCGAGGTTGGTGCTCAGACAGTCGTGGACGTCCGGCTCAACCCGGTCTCTCGTAAGCGTGGCTTCTCCAAGCGGATCCTGACCGAGCACGTCGAATCTGCAGGCATCGGTTATCTGCACCTTCCCGCGTTGGGCAACCCCGTCGACAACCGCGCAGGGTTCGCCGATCCCCAGTCCGACGCAGCACGCGCTGCGCATCACAGGTTCAACCAAGAGGTCATGCAGAAGCCAGAAGCGGCCGAGGCGCTCGACCGGATCAGCGGCCTGCTCGACTCCGGACCCGTAGTCCTGGTCTGCTTCGAGGCTGACGCGCGATGCTGCCATCGCAGCCTTGTCATCAATGCGCTGACCGAGGTCTTGGTCAGCGCCTAATCGAATAGCGTCGGCGCGGGCCGGGAATGCTTCGGCGGCCAGAACAAGCCCAGCACGAGGAACGAGATGGGGTGTTGATGCTGGTTGCCCACATAGAAGAGAGTCTCCCGCCCCGGCGCGCACATCTCGTCGAGAAACCTCTTCCTCTGCAGCTCCTTCGCCTCAGTAAGGCTGTGCGTGCGCAGATTACGTCGCGCCAGCTGCCCAGACTCCCAGTCCACGATGGACTGCCGGTGCCCGCGACAAGTTGGCGCGGCACACCGATAGCGGTAGTGCACCAGGAACGGTGTTGCCTCCAGTAGTGCACGTTCCGTCCCGAACAAGTCGACGTCGAGTTGTTCGGTGCTGCCTGTCTTGTAGTCCGGGTTGGTCTCCACGACCAGCTCACTAATGTCCGCAGGGCGGATTAGCCCTAGAGACGGTGCGTTCTGGCCGTGCTCGCGCGCTCCCTTCAACAGCTCGCAGGTCGTCGTGGAGTCAGCAAGCGGTTCCACGATTTGCCAGCGGCGTCGCCACTTCCCGTTGTCCGTGCCCACTGTGGCTCCTAGCCGCAGGGAACCGAGATCCGGCTTCCAGCTCTCAGGCCGGCGATCAGTCGTTCCTCGCTGAGCACGCAGAGCAAGCACCTGGTACTTGTCGAACTGCGTGTCGTCCGGTAGCGACCGGAACGGTACCGGGAACAGCCGGACCCATTCCGGTTCTGGGCTGTCGAGCCGCAGTCCGGCGACGCACACCGATTCGCCGTACTTACTAGACATCGCTGGGTAGGCCTTGACCGTGGCAAGCACGATCATGGACTCCCACCCCGCCCTCGGATCGGGCGGAACAACAGAGCGCGTCAGTTCGCTTCGCAACGGATCCACAGCAGCCCCCTCGCTCGCGCTTGCAGGCTAGCGGCAAGTTGTCCTCTCACCGAGGGTGAACTGTTTCAGGATGCGATAGCCCTAGCGGGAGGTAACCCGCTATCTTCACGGACGGTTCTGAGCGATGCGCGCAGTTTGCGCGAGGTAGTAGCTCGCAGTCTGGTACCGCTCGGACGCCGTAGGCCACTCGTGATCACTGTGGCTCACCTCCGAGGTTCCAGAGCTTCTTCCAGTCCTTGACGTACTTCGTCGTCGTGAAGTCATCGGTGTCGGTGTCGTCGAAGGCGCGCAGGATGTATCGCAGGCGGTCTTCGGTTGCAGAACCGAACGAGACCTCCACGAGAGCGAGCCGGTGACCGTCACCGAGGTTCTTGGCGAAGATGACCTCGTTCTTCGTGACGGTGAAATCGACCGCGCCGACGATCCGCCCTTTGACCTCGATCTGCACCACGGATCCGTCCGGCCTGACCGACCTGACGTCGAAGCCCGGGTTGTTGTGCGGCATCTCGACAGGTTCGGCGCCGAGCGCCCGCTCGGCGGCCAGCACGGCCTCCACTGCTCTGCGGTCCACACGGGCGGTGTCGCCCGCATGCAGCGGAACGTCGATTTCCGCGTCGACCGGCGCGCCCGGCCGGAGCATCCCGGCCGGGACCACGATCGCCGCCCCACGCACCAGCGGAGGCTGCACTGTTAGCTGCTCCTCCAGATCGAGCGAGGCCATTCGTCGAAGAAGGCGGTCCTCCAGCTCGCGGGCTCGCCGGTAGGCCGTCTCCGGCCTCGTCCGCACCTTCTTCCCGGCCGCGAGCTGGTCCGTCAGCCTGGCGTGCTCGGCGTCCCAGTAGTTGACCTCCGCGATCAGACGTGTCCGGACCGCTGCTCGGGTTCTACCGACTATCGCGGCGACCGCGTGGCCGACGTCGTCGGCATGCGCTGGCAGCGTGTGCTCGGTCGCCCAGGCGAGAGCCAGCGCCTCGGCACCGTCGGCGAGCCAGGCCTGACCGGAGACCTGCTCGGCGGCGTCGGACAGGCCGACTGGTACCGGCCCGTAGTCGAGATACGGTGCGGGGCCCCCTGCCCGCGCCTCACCTGACGGATCCAGCTCGGTGTACGCGAACCGTCGAGAGACCACGCGTCCGTGGCCATCGTGGATCGCCTCGGTGGACGCGACGAGCAGCCAGGGGTCGAGTTCCTCAGACTCCCCGTCGTAGAGGATGGTGCCACGCTCGAGAGCGGAACCGAGATCCTCGATCGTCAGGTCGACGACGGCGTCGAGCAGGGGATGCCCTGGCGCGAGAAGCTCTGCGACAGGACGCCCAGGCCTCCGGATCTCGGAGCGTTCGAACGCCACTCGCTCATACCGTTCGAGCACCGAGGGTGCTGCACCGCGCCGACGGAGCTCGCGGACCCGGAGCGGCACCCGGGTGATCTCGTACCTCCCTGCCTCTCGCGCAACGATGCGCCCGTCGAGCCGGGAGAACGCCGAGTGGAAGAACGCCCGCACGTAGTGGGGCTGCAGTCGTCGCGCCCGGGCGAGCTCCAGCCGGCGTGCGATCTCCTCGGAGTCGGTAGCAGTAAGGGTGTCCGAGGTCAGAGCCCGTTCCGCGAGCAGCCGGTCCAGTCCTTCGCCGACCGTCGCGTCGATGACCTCGTCGAGCCGGGCCCGGACGTCGGGTCGGTCGCCGTATCGGATAGCCTCAAGCAGGAGGCCGCGCAATGGCTGGTTCTCGAAGGCCTCGCCGAGCACGTCGAAGACCTGTCCGCCGTAGTCCTTGCGTTGCTGTTCCACCTTGTCCAGCAACCTGGTGAAGACCTGGCCTTCACGGGTGCCCTCGGCGACGAGGTTCCAGAGGTGACAGGTTTCGGTCTGCCCGATCCGGTGGATGCGTCCGAACCGTTGCTCGATCCGGTTCGGGTTCCAGGGCAGGTCGTAGTTGACCATCAGATGTGCCCGCTGCAGGTTGAGCCCTTCGCCGGCCGCGTCGGTGGCAACCAGGACCCTGACCTCGCGGTCCTGTGTAAATCGCTCCGTCACTGCCCGGCGCGCCGCACGGGCCAGTCCGCCGTGGATTGAGACGACGGCGCCGGGGTCGCCGAGCAGCGTCCCGACCTGGCCGACCAGGTAGGTCAGTGTGTCCTTGTGTTCGGTGAACACGATCAGCTTGCGGGGCGCACCGTCGGCACCGGCCGCCACGCCTTGGTCGATGAGGATGGACCGCAGCTCGGTCCACTTCCGGTCGGCGCCTGCGAGCCGGACCCGCCGCGCCAGGACGACGAGGTCGTCGAGCGCTGCTATCTCGGCTCGGAGCTCGGCGACCGTCCGGGCGGCCGTGGCAGCATCAAGCACTTCGTCCTCGAGGCCTTCGAGCTCGCCGGCGTCGAGGTCGTCAAGGCGTTCGTCGAGGTCGTCTTTCTCCCAAGCTTCCAGCTGTGTCTCGTGGTGGCTGACGGCGTCAAGGGCTCCTCCTGCTTCGATCTCGCGGACGCGTGAGCCGAGCCGATCGTGGCGGCGCTCCAGGCTCCGGAGGATCGCCTCGGGACTGGAGGCCAGACGGCGTTGTAGCACGGTGAGGGCGAAGCCGACGGTGCTGCGACGTCCTGCGTCGGCTGCGAGTCGTTCAGCCCGACCCATCTCGGTTCGCACGTACTCGGTGACCCGCTCGTACAGCTCGACCTCACCGGGCGACAAGGCGTAGGGCACCGTGTAGGCCCGCCGCTCGGGGAACAGCGGCTTGCCGTCCAGGGTGAGCAGCTGTTCCTTAACTCGGCGCAGCATGAGGTCGTCCGGCCTCGCCGGGGCTCCACCTCGGAGTCGGCCCTCGAACCTGTCGGTGTCGAGCAGGGCGAGGAAGAGCTGAAAGTCGTCGGAGTGCCCGGAGTGCGGTGTCGCGGTCATGAGCAGCAGATGCCTGGCAATCCGCCCTAGCAGCATCCCAAGCTGGTAGCGCCTGGTCCGCTTAAGCTCCTGGCCTGCCCAGTGTGCCGACATGCGGTGAGCTTCGTCGACTACGACCAGGTCCCAGTCGGTTGTCTTCAGCGCTTCGAGCAGGCCCTCGTGCCGGGAGAGCTGGTCCATCCGCGCGATGAGGAGCGGCGACCTGGCGAAGACATCAGCCGGATCGCGGGCGGCGTCGATCGTACTCTTAGTGAGGATGTCGAACTTCAGCCCGAACTTGTCCGCGAGTTCGTCCTGCCACTGCTCGACCAGTGAGCCTGGAGCGATGACGAGGCATCGTTCTAGGTCGCCGCGGAGGAGGAGCTCCTTGATGTACAGGCCGGCCATGATCGTCTTACCGGCACCGGGATCGTCGGCCAGCAGGAATCGCAGCGGCGTGCGGGGCAGCAGGTCCTCGTACACCGCGCGTAACTGATGGGGCAGGGGGTCCAGGTCCGAGGTCGAGACGGCGAGCATTGGATCGTAGAGCGCCGCATACCGGATCCGTAGCGCTTCTGCGGCGAGCCGCCACTCGGCAGGGTCGGCGTCGAAGGCTCGGTGGGTCGAGCTCTCCACACGGAGCCGTGTCTCGTCGGACCGTCGCAGAAGCGCCTCGCCCAGTCCGCCCGACGCGTCGCGGTAGGTCAGCTCGACGGCGCTCATGCCGATCCATCGTGCGGCGACGACAGTGACGACGTCTCCGGCAACGCCTCGCACGCGAAGCCCAGGAACGAGCTTCTCCAGCTCAGTCCCGAGCGCCGCCGAGATCCGGGAATCGTCGTCCGCGGTCATCCTGCGAGCCGATCCCAGAGCTCGGCGCCCAGAGGCAGGACCACCCAGCCCTCGGCGGCGAGGTCGCGCCGATCCGCATCGTTAAGGTCGTCCATCTCCAAAGCGATCTTCCTGTCGGCCCAGGAGATCCCGATCGGGACGCCAGCGTCGGACTCGAACCCGAGATCCGGCACGGGAACGCCGTGCTCTGCGAGAATCTGGAGGACGGCGCGCTCTGCGCCGTTCGCGAGCGAGAAGGCCTGCTCCCAGCCAGACGGGACAGCCGAGCCTTCGGCGCCCAGGAGGCTGCGTAGGATCTCGGCCGCGTCGCCGCGGGAGAGCTCGTCGTGATCGCGCTGGTTGCTGAACGACCGGAGGCAGCCGTAACAGGACGTCTCGGCTCCGCACTCGCACGAGCTGACCCGCTGCAGCGCCGCGTCGAGCACGCGTTCTAGGTTTGCCTCGACGTTCAGCACGTGCCCGGCGCCGCCCGGGACTCTGTCGAACAGGGAGATGGACCAGTCTTCGAGTCCCTCCGGGACGAGAGAACCTCCGAGGTCGTCACGGGCGATCTCCAGCGTGTCGCTGGCGGCCTCGACGATCGCGTACAGGAGCGACTTCCAGGCGCCCTGCGCCCTCCCACCGCCACTGACGGAGAACCGGAGGGACACGAGATCCGTCTCGTACTGGTGCGCGAGGTCGAGCAGATCCATCGGTCCCGTGCATTCGTTGTTGCGAAGGGGATGCTTGTGCTTGGCTGGCGGAACCTTCGGGTGCTTCGCGCGCGACGTACCAAACCCGCACCACTCGCAGATCCAGAACCCCATCCCTGCAGGACCGTCTGCCACGGAGACGAGCCGCCCGCGGGGGCCAGCCTCGGCCTCGATCCTGCCGCCGGCGAGCCGCAGTTCCCGCGTATGCGCCTCAGGGGACTTCGCCAGCACGTGCACCGCCCCGCTCCACGAGCGCTTCGGGGGGCGAGCGCCAGGGCGCTTCGGCTCGGAGCCTGCGACGAAGCCGAACTCAGGGATCGTCAGGGTCCGCGGACCCGTCTGGTTGACGTGCTTGCAGACGGAGCAGATGCTGTCGAGCGCCCCGATGCCCCGCCGGAATGCGCCGCAGCGACCACAGACCTGGTACTTGAACTCCTGGAGGTCGCGCCCGGGGAGCCGGTAAATTCCACGTGATACCCACAGTTGACCTCCGGCCACCAGCTCAGCGTCGGGGGCGTACTCGTGGATGGCTGAGGAGAGGTCTCGCGTGAGGTCGAGCTCGGCGCCGCCCTTTCCGTACCCAGGATCGGTGCGGAGCTCGACGGAGTCGACGGGGAACCCGTACTTCGGCAGGACGTTGCGGTTCGCAAGGTAGCCGAGCAGGTTGCGCCTGCGGAGGGTGTTGCTGACTTTCTGGTACCGCTCGGCCAGACCGTACTTCTTCTGCTCGGACGCCTCGGCGCTGAGCTTCTCGAGTTCCTCGATTTCGCTGTTCAGCTCCAGGCGGACCTTCTCGAGGAGGTCAGTGAGAAGACCGGCCCAGCTGTCATCTGCCACACCCACCTGTGCGGCGATCTCGGCCGGGATTACGCGCGCCAGCGACTCCGCTACGCCCGGCGGCACCGGGCTGAGGAAGTCCTTGACCAAAGTGACCGGTGGGTCGTTGCCCTCGTCGTCTGGCAAGAAGAACTCGCCGGCCGTCCGATAGATCCGCTCGGTGCTCTCGAAGACCCATCGGAAGAAGGCCGCCATCGCGATGGACTGGGCGTGGCGTCGATCGATCCGCTCGTTGACGAGTGGGATGTACGGCGCGCGGACATGTCCGCTGATCATCACCTCGGGCTCGGCAAACCTTGTCAGGTCGTGGGACCGGCGCTGCGCGAAGGTAACGACAAGGGCGGCCGCGCCGGACCGTCGCCCAGCCCGCCCGGCCCGCTGCAGGTAGTTCGCGGTTGTCGGAGGCATGTTGCGCATCATGACTGCCTGCAGCTCGCCGACGTCGACTCCGAGTTCGAACGTCGTCGAGCAAGACAGGGCATTGACCTCGCCCTTGACGAACTGGTGCTGGATCTCGGCCGCCCTGGCGTTGGCCCACTGGGCAGTGTGCTCGATCGCCGACAGGGAGACGGCGTTGAGGGTGCGGTACACGGTCCGGTAGTGGTCCCGATCCTCGCCGACCGGCGGCGGGGAGAAGGGTTCAAGCGTCCCGTCGCAGCGCAGGGCTGGACAGACCTTACGGACCGACACAGGAGTGGTCCGGCGGCACACCGAGCAGCGATACACAGGGGTCTTCTCCGTGATCAGGGAGAACCGCAGTAGCTCGTGGTCGATCTGGTGGACAAGGCCCAGGGACTTCTCGTGGTTCGCGCGGAGCCACTTGACCGGAGAGGTCTGCGCGGTCAACATCCGCCAGATGTTTGCGAGGAGTTCCTGCGGGTCGGCGTCCGAGCCGAGTTCCGCAAGGACCTTGGTCACGTAGTCGACGCGTCGGTTGGTGCCCTTGGTCGGCAGCCACGAAAGCACCTTGCGCGTCGGTTCCGAACCTTGCTGACGGACCCAGATCGGCCCGAGACGCGGAGCGAAGATCTCGTCGTGCGGTTTGACGGAGTCCGGCATCTCCACCGCGCCCTGTTGGCGCAGGGTGCGCACAAGCTCCTGGAGGAGGTCCCAGGCTTCATCGTCGGACAGCCCCAGCGCAGTGAGCGGGCGGGGCGCGGGTCCTGATGGCCGCTCCAGGAAGATCCCGACCAGCCCCAGGCCCTCAAGCGACTGACGGTCGTCAGTGGCCACAGCTTCAGCCATGACCCACGGTGCGACGATCCGCGACTCACTCTGCGCAGTCTTCCCGCCCTTGAAGAACTGCACCTTCTTCGCGGCAGCCTGTGTGGTGAAGACGAGGTCCTCCACGGAGACGGGCTCATCATCGGCGCGAGCCTTGGTCAGGCCTTGGGCGATCAGGCGTCGCCGCTGGACCTTCCCGTAGGAATCCTGCAGGTACGGTGCGAAATATGCGGCTGCCTGCCGTGAGTCGCTGAACGCTAGGAGCTTCCGACCCTCGCCCGGCAGGGAGCCGCCTGCTGCCTGGTCAGGCGCCGGCGGAAGGTTCTGATAGAGCGAGGTCGCGATGACCGCGCCGCTCGCGTCCGAGCCCGTCTCGAAGACGCGTACCGTGCCAGGCCCACGGGCTCCGCACACCAGGCAACCTGAGATCTCGTCCCCTTTCTGCTTGAGCTTGCGGACCGTCCGCAGCGAGCTCGACCCGCAGCCCGCACAGGTCCGGGCCGCACCCGGGTTGATCCCGCCACAGGTCGCGCAGAGCTTCTCGTCCTCGCCGACCGCGGTCACGGGCGCGTCCGAGCCTGGGGCCGGCGCTTCGGTCTCGCGTCCGTCCGTGGGAACGAGATCGACGGTCGCGTCCTCATCCTCGTCGTCGATCGACTCCTGGTCCCCAAGCACGTACCAGGTACCGCGCGTCATCGCCTTCCGCGGCCGGAGACGGAGCAGACCTTCGTGGATCTCTGGGCTGCCCAGGACATGCACGGAACCACACCGGCTGCAGGACCCGATCTCGAAGACCGGCGCATCGCACTCCGCGCACTCCGTGTGCCGGGCGAGCTGAACATGCGGTCCCGAGGGCGAGAGGCACGTGAACGCGCCCTCGGTCGCGCGGAGGAACAGGTGGTACCTCGCCGAGAGCGCCGTCGTCCCGTCCGGGCGGCGCAAGGCGCTCGCGAGCTCGACCAGTGAGGCGAGTCCGCGCTCGCCGTCAGGGTCGTTACCGAAGAGAGCTCGCTGGACGTGGCCGAAGGTGTCCGGGCCGTCGGCGAGGCGGGTGCGGAGGGTCGCGAGCGTCTGCTCGTGCAGGATCGCGTCGACAGCCGAACCCGTGCCCTGCCAGCCGGCGGATCGGGCCGCGTCGAGCACAGCCTGCTCACGGTCCCAGCCCTCGGCCAGGCTGACGTAGTCCTTCGCGCCCAGGGGGCCCCAGAACGGGCCTGGGGGCACCGCAACGCGCTGCGCGCCGATCAGGTCCTGCCGGGCGGGGTCGTTCGCCTGCCATTCGAAGGGCTCCCCGAACAGGTTGGTCGCGAACTTGGTCACCGCCGACGGGTCGGTGTCGGCGCCGACGGTGGCGGAGGTCGCAAGACACTGGATCGGCCGGTCCGGGGCCACCCGGTCCCGCACCCGGCGCAGCAGCATGGCCACCTCAGCACCCTGGCTGCCATCGTAGACGTGGGCCTCGTCCACCACGATGAAGCGCCACGGGCTGTCCTTGCCGCTGCCGAACAGCTCCAGGTCGAGCGGCCGCAGGAGCAGGTATTCCAGCATCGCGTAGTTGGTCAGGAGCAGGTTCGGCGGTGCCTGCCGCATCTCGGTGCGGCTGAGCAGCTCGTTGTCCAGGATCGGCTCGCCGATGTTGAGGTTCCCGAAGGCCTCGCGAGCACGGGCGGGATCGGTCTCCGTGTCGCCGGTGTACCGGCCGAACGTGATGTCCGGGTAGCCGGCGAGCAACTGGCGCAGACGCTTCATCTGGTCGTTGGCCAGGGCGTTCATCGGGTAGAGCAGTAGGGCCCGGACGCCCGGTCCCAGCGTGCCGGCCTCGCGCTCGCGGACCAGGCTGTCGAGGATCGGCAGGAGGAACGACTCCGTCTTGCCCGAACCCGTACCGGTTGCGACGACGACGTTCCGTCCCTCAGCGGCCTTCCGAATCGACCGCTCCTGGTGGACGTAGAGCGGACGGTCCAGCGGCAAGGCAGCGCTGCCCAGTTCGGCGAACCCGGGGGACAGGACGCCGTCGTCGATGAGGGACTGCAGCGTGGCGCCGGGCGCGTACGGCGGTGTGGCCTCCAGGTACGGGCCCTTGTCCAGCATCGGGGTCCGGTCGATCGTCTCGGCGAGCGCATCGCTGATCTCGGAGTCCCGGACCGCCAGTAGCGTCTGGAGGTAGCGGCGGTACGTCGAGGTGATCTCGCGGGAGGTGCGGATCGCGTCCAGGCTCTCGGCCATTAGGCTTCCGTTCGGTCGGTGGTAGTGCTGGAGACCAACAGCTCAGCAAGGATCAGGTCGACGGTGACCAGCTCGGGGGCGACCTCGGCGAGCGTGGTCCAGGTCGACTTCCGGCGACCGCTCAGCCAGGTCGCTCCCATCAGGTGACCTCGCGCCGCGTGCCGGGCGGCGAAAGCGTAGGTCAGCGAGATCGCTGGCACGACCCGCCACCCGCCGTCCGCATCACGGGGTGAGCGGGCGAGCACGCTCGCCGAGGCGACGGGATCGGCGAGGACGGTCAGGAATCGGCGGCTCTCCGCGAACAGGTCGTGGGCGTTCTTCATGAGCCAGGACAGGCGTTCGTCACGGCGTCGCTCTACGAACGCCATCCCTGCTGCAACGCGCGCGTCGAGGCTCAGCAGGCCTTTCGGTACCAGACCCATCTGCTTGACCATCGAGTCTCGCGCGGCCGACGGCAACCCGTCGAAGATCACTGCCGACTGGTCGAGCAGTCCCGCTTGCGGGGCGGGGTCTGTCCCAGTGCGCAGCGCGGTCACCTCAGGACCGCACACTGCGATCGCGGCCTCGGCCTCCTCGTCGGACCAGTCGCCGTCTGCCGCTGCTAGCAGCATGGCCGGTAGCGCGTTACGGACGTTCCAGACGAGCGGCTCGTCGTCGTGGGCGTTGGCGAGATCTGCCCACGCCAAGCCCGACTGGACGATGAACGACGGGACCATCTCGCCCGGCGCCCGGGACTCGGTCACCGACAGGAGGGCCTCACGAGGGCGGGACCGCAGGATCCGATCCAGCACCGTGCGAACGGTCGTGGCCCGGGCACCGATCCCGAGCCGTTCGGCCAGTCCGCGGGTGGTCCAGACGGCTTCAAGGTCGGCGACGTCGTCAGGTTCGGGACCCTCGTCCGCCAAGTACGCCGATAGCGTGGTGAGGTCTGCCTGGTCGGACCGCACGTGGCCGCTGATCTCGACGAGTCTGCTGTCACCAGGTCCCGGCCACTCAGGCACGTCAGCGGGGACCCACGGGTCCTCGATCCGGACCGTGACAAGGAGCGGTCCCGCGTTCCGCAGGTCCTCCGGGAGCTCCACCCGGCCGGCCTTCACAGGAAGCGACACGGGTGACCGCCAAGGTGCTGTCGTCGCATAGACGATCGCTGTCAAGCCCTCGACGTCCACGGAGTCGACCAGCTCCAGTCCCGCGGCCGTCGGGCGTATGAAAGAGCACAACCGCTGGGGTCGCACGTGCCCGACGACGAGCCCACCCTCCGGATCGAGGGCAAGACGCCCGTGCGGGTGGGTGGCCAGCGTGTCCGTCAACCGCGCCAGATTGAACTGGTACATCCCGTTGCGTCCCGCGCCGGGTTCGACTACTTGTTGGACTCCGCCCGCCGTCAGGAAGTGCAGCCGCGGCTCGGCCGCCTGCCCCACGTCCAGGACGAGTGTCCCCGGATCGCTGCCCAGGCCCTCCTGCGAGAGCTGTAGCGGACGGATCGACGGCGCGAGGCTTGAGCCCGCGGCCTGGTAGGCGACTGTCATGTGCGGCGGGCCAACGACGAGCGTCAGCCACCGGTCCCGAGCGCCCGCCCGGACGTGGGTCACGCGGGCGACTGAGGGTAGCTCGAGGGTGTCGCGGGCGAGCGCCACCCCGTCGTCGGCTCGGAGCGTGACCTTCGCGGGCTGAAGCCCACCACCGGCGTCGAACCACCGCCAGGTTGGCGTGGACGTCGCTCGCAGCCCCTCGACCACGTCGAAGGCCCGAGACGTCCCGCGCCCCCAGGGCCCGCGGACCTGGAGGGTGAACGAGCCGACCAGCGGCCGGTCGATCCGCTCCCAGATCTCGTCAGGGTTGCCGCCGTCGCTGCTCCGCCACCGCGCCACGGCGAGACGGTCGGCCGCAAGCAGAGAGACTTCCCACTCGGCCTCGCGCAGCTCTTCCGGCAGCGCGATCGATGGCAGGTGGGCATGGACCGGCCGTCCCAGCGTGGTGCGCACCCCAGCCACCGGATCGCTGATCTGGATCCGGGCCGAGGCGTAATTGCGGACGGCACGCGGCGATCCCGTGCCTGCGATGGAGACTGACTGCGCACCCTCAAGATCGACCAGGAGCAGGCACCAGCCGGCCCAGCCGGGTGGCAACGGACTCTCCGTCCGTACGTTCCGCGTGCCCGCTACCACCAGGTCGTCGGGCGTGCCCGGAAACAGGAACCAGACGGGTCGACCGGGTAGCGGCACTGCAGTCGACCGCAGCTCACCGTTCTCGTCGAATGCCAGGAGGGGATCCGCATCATCCACTACGTCGACCGTGGCGGTCAGGTCCTCATGATCCGTAAGAGCTGCCGAGACCAGCCGGACAGGGCGATGCAGCGGGACGTCGGTCGATGGAGCCTCGTCGAGACCCGGTGGGACGACATTGGCCTTAACGCGCTGCCTGGTCCCATCTGCGTCCACGATCCAGGTTGTCGCCCGGTCGCTCACCGACGACGCCGACGGCAGCCGCAGGACAACCCCAAAACCGAAGGGGTCCAGCACCAGGCGCGGCTGCTGGTCCGCTGCGCTCGCGACCGAGGACATCGAACCGCGGGCCGCCCGTGCCACCCGGCCCTTGCGCTGCAGATCCTGGGCCACCGCGGCGAACCGCTCTGGCAGGGCGACATCCGACCCATCACCGCCACCGGTGACGGCGTCCAGCAGGTCGAAGACGCGACTGGTGACGTCAACTGCGAACTCGCCGCCGTACTGGAGGAACCGGGCGACCGGCTTGTCGACGTTGTGCAGCGCACCTCGACCCGCCTGGGCGGAGGCCCAGGAGACGAAAGCCTCGGCGCTCAGGCCGGCGATCCCGGTGCGGCGCCTGCTGACCAGCTCGAAGTAGACAGGGAGGCAGGACGTCGGCATACCGGAGTGCATGAGGATCCGGCCGACGTACCGGGTCCCGGCGTCGTCGCTGTCCTCGAAGGCAGGCAGGCCCAGGGCGTGCAGGTTGTCGAGGAACGCGGTTCCCCAGGTCTGTTGGAACCCCTGGACCGGGCTGCTCATCCCCACCGACTTCGCCAAGAACGGCCAGAAGGTGTTCGAGGCGTAGTGGTCGGTCGCCGCCCCAGTCGTCGCGAGGACGTGGACCGCCGGCCAGCGCTGGAGGATCCGGCGGTGGTCGCGCGGCTCAGCGCGCAGGTAGAGCCTGCCCAGAACGCCGAGGGCCTGCTGCCGGAACTCCGGCTTGATTCTGTCCAGTGCTTCGGCTACCAGCGAGACGTGCGACAGCCGCTTGCTCCAGCTCTCTTCCCGGATGTCCAGTAGTTCGCGGGAGGAAACGGTCTTGCGTCCATCCGCCGTCGACATCGTTACCTCTCCTCAAAGCCCTTCTGCTCCAGTCCGAGCACGTTCGCGTTCTCGCTGACCGTCCGGATGGTGCTTTCCGAGAAGCCGTCGGGGTTCTGCGCCTCGACCTCGACGGTGATCCGCAACGACGTCCCGTCCGCAGCGGTCAGAGTGCTGAGGATCTCCTCACGCAGCAGGTTCCAATCCTTGACGTAGGAGACCGGATCAAGGGTCTTGGAACCGAAGAACCGGCGCTTCGGCTGGTCCCGCGGCGCGAGCTGCGCGCCGCTCGCTTCGGTGGTGACCCGGCCGTCGTTGTTGTCGGCCGCGGGTTCGTCCTCGGGACCGGCGACTGGCCGCCGGTCACTTGCGCGCTGCGCGACGGCTCGGTCCGGCCGCACGAGCAGCCACGTGTCCGGTACCGACGGGGGTTCCGGCAGGTCGCCGGGGAGCCAAAGGTCAAGGTAGCGCCCGCTCGCGTCGTCGTACCCGGAAGCCAGGGCGAATCCCTCCGCCTGCCAGACCAGAGAGCTGCCGACCGCCAGCACTGCCTGCTCCAGAACCTCGCGGCGGGGGAGCCGCTGCAGGTACGGGTACTGGGTGTACCAGGTCCACAGCGTCCCGAACGCGACGTGCCCGTCCGCCCAGGCCGAGGCGAGCGGTCCGTCCAGGGCGATCCGAACCAGCGCGGTCCCGTACAGGTCGGCCAGCTTGCCCACGCTCTTGAGCTTGGCGGTGACCCGCTCGGCCATCGAGGTCGGGCCGTCGGTGAGCCGGTCGAACGACAGCGTGACCTTCGCCCCCGGCTGCCCCACCGGGGTCAGCAGGGCCGTGTACGCCGCCCGGAGCCGAGCCTCGACCATGACGTCCAGATCCGCCGCGCGCTTGATCGCCTGATTCTTCTGCTGCAGGGACAGGCCGAGCTCCTCGGCGCGCTCGACGACGTACCGCCAGCCCAGCCCTTCGCGGACCGCGTTCTCCAGGTCGCCGTAGCGGCCGCGGTCGGCGGCCAGGAAGACCACCTGGTTCCGCCTCTGCCGCTGGCCCGACCCGGCCCGCGTGAGTGCCTCCTCGGCGAACTCGGTCGCCTGGGACGCGTCCTTCGCCCAGGTGCGCCGCGGGTGGACGAGGACGAGCCGGAGCGCGTCACCGTCGGGCACGTCGCCGGCGTCCTCCGGCGCGGCGTGCACCGTACCGAACTGGCCCTTGGCCTTGCTGTTCTCCTGGCGGAGCCGCGTGACAATCTCCGCGTAGACGTCCTCCTCCGAGTACCCAGCAGCCTTCTCAGCTGCCAGCCGGGTCGACGACGCCGCCGTGTCATACCAGGATCGGTCGCCGTCCTCGTAGAAGTACGTTGCCCGGGTCGAGAGGAGCTCCCGGGCGTCGCCCAGGTGGTTCATCACGTCGCCGGGGACGGCCGCACCGAGCCGCAGCCGGCGGATGTCGACGCCGACGTGCTGCGTGCGCAGTGTCGGCACGGTCGCCATGAACACCGTGCGGGCGATCCGGCGGGTCAGGTGCCGGGACCCGAAGGCTGGCCGCTCGCCGTCGATTACCACTGGCGTCGAGCCCGGGCCGTCCACGTCCTTGTCGATGATGGGGCGCCAGTTGTCGTCCAGGTAGTGGGTGATCTCCGAGTACACGTCCGACGACGAGACCGGCACCACGCCCGGCGTGATCAGCGGCGCGGTATCCCCGGCATTCCACAGGGCCGAGATCACCTGGCTCATCAGCCGCAGCACGCCGCGGGTGCGCTGGAACTTCGGCAGGGCCGACCAGTCCTCATAGAGCCGGTCGAACAGCTCGGGGTGGATCGGGTAGGCCGCCTTGATACGGGCCTCGTAGGCGCCGTTGGTGACGTCCTTTGGGAAGAACCCGTGGTTGTCCTGGTAGAACTTCACGTACTGCTTGGCCACGGCCGCGATGTCCGCGAGGGCGGCCGCGTCGGGCTGCTGGAAGAGCCGCCTCCGGACGATCTCGAAGGACTCCAGGCCGGTTGCGGGACGCCAGTCGTCGGCGTTGCGGCCGATGACCTGCTGCAGCATCTCCAGCGCCACACGGCCCTTGGGCCCGCCGACCTCCAGCGCGGACCCGCCGCCACCGTTGTCGATGGACTCAGAGTCGGGGATTGAGACCACGAGCATCACGCCCGGCGTGGACTTCGCGAGCTCGGTGAGGTGCTGGGCGAACGTGAACTGGCCCTCGAAGGTGCCGCCGGGCAGCGGCGCCGGCGCGTCGACGAGTAGGCGGGCGTAGGCCACCCACTCGTCAACGAGGATCAGGATCCGCTCGCCGCCGTCGACGATCTCGCGGACCAGCTCGTCGAGTACGGTGCCCGGCGGCGTGCCGTTGGCGTCCGCCTCGGCCACGCGCGCGTAGGTGGCCTGGCCGCCGCCCGGGGCGCCGGCCTCACCGAGCTGCCAGGCGAGCTCGCCCCACAGGGTGCGGATCGTCGTCCCGTCCGGCTTGGTTGCCGTCTGGCCAGGGGATAGGCGAGTCCCGACGAGCGTCACCCGCCGCACCCGCAGTGCGGCCAGCGGGTCCGGCTCGTCGGTCGTAGCTGTCAGCACGTGCCCGACGACGTCCTGGGCGCCGGCAGGCAGTGACCGCGCCTCGATCCCGGAGAACAGGTGGAATAGCGCGAGCATTGAGTGCGTCTTGCCGCCACCGAACTGGGTCTGCAGGTTGACGACCGGGGAGGCGCCACCGTCCCCGGAGAGGCGGCGCAGGGCCCGCTCCAGCAGGTCCTGCAGCCCGGATGTGATGAACGTCCGGGCGAAGAACTCCAGCGGGTCCGCGTACTCCGGCGACGTGGACTGCCCGGTCGCGACCTGGTGGAGGTCCGCGGCGAATTCCGCGCTGGAGAACTGGCCCTTCATGACGTCGGGGTGCGGGACGACGACGTCGCGCCACGGCTTGACCGCCACGCCCGCCAGCGTGCCGGCGACGGCGATCGGGGCGACCTTCGAGGCGCGGTTGCGGGCCTGCTTCTCGTAGACCTCACGCTGGTGCTCTGAGCGTAGGGTCGCGACGGCGTCGGCTTGGTCGGCCGCGCCGATGGCGATCAGCAGGCGCTCGATCGTGTCCAGGGCCCGGTAGGTGTCGTCCGAGGAGAACTTTTCGCCGTGGTGGGCGCGGTTGGCGGTGTCGCGGAGCTCGGTCGCCAGGGCCGACTGGGGGCGCTCCAGGTCGTCCTTGAAGACCTGCCACCGCTCGGTAACGATGCGAAGGAGAACGCGGACGTCGTCCTTGGTGTAGGTCTTGGCGGTGCCGAACTTGGCGTTCTCCTGCGAGGACCACAGCTCCAGCCAGTCCGTCCCGGAGGGGGCGTGCATCGCCATGCGCATCTCGACCCACGGGAGGATCCCCTCCTGCAGCATGTCGAGGCCGCGCAGTACCTTCTCGTTGTTCGTCAGGGTGGCCATGTCAGTTGGTCTCCTCGGTGACGGTGTCGAAGTCGAAGCCGTCCTGGACGGCGGGCTTCGGGAGGCTCTGGGCGGTAGCGGCGACCTCGGCCCAGGCGCCGCCCAGGCCGTTGAACAGGCCAGCGGTGGTGGCGTCCTTGGTCTCCATAAGCTCGTAGAGGCGCAGGGCGAGGCGCTGGACGTCGTCGAGAGAGAGCTTGCCCGTGCCTGACGACGGTGTGCCGGTCGCCTCACCCGTGAGGCCCGCCATGAGGCGGGCGGCGGCCTCCCGACCCTCGGTGGCGTAGGCGCGGGCGAGGTGGCAGGTGACCTCCCAGACGGAGGCGCGGTCGTCGCGGGTCGGGTCCCAGGACGGGTCGAGGTCCAGGGGCTTGATGAGGGCCACCTTGCCGCCGCCGGAGGTCAGGATGCCGCCGCGTGCGATGCCATCGACGCTCAGGCCGAGGGGGACAGCGAGAGACTCGGCGTCCCCGTAGGGGCGCGTGGTCCAGCCGTAAGACTTGTACCAGTCGAGGCAGAAGCGGGTGTCGGGGTCGACATCGGCGTCCTGCTCGGTCTCGATCGCGTCGAAGGTGGCATTGATGAGGGCCAGGGCGGTCTTGACGGGCATACGGGCGCCGTCGGACTCCAAGACGCGGGAGTAGCGGGAGTAGACGGCCATGCCGGGGCCAAGGATGGTCTGGCGGAGGTCCGCGGGGGCGATGGCGCCCTCGCGGATTCGGGGGAGGGCTTCTTCCAGCGCTTCGCGAAGGACGGCGAGGAAGCCGGTGCGGTCGGTGGCGGCCGCGGTCTCGGGGCGGGGGCGGAGTGCGAGGACAATGCTTGAGGCGAGGGCGTTCGATCCAACGGCACGCATTCGATTGCCGAGTTCGGAGCGCACGGGCCACGTAGCGGTGATGGTCCAGCCTTCACGGATCATGCCGTCGAGGAAGGTGGACCAGCCGGTGCTCGCGACGCCCTCGGACTCGAGCTCCTTCTGCTTGAAGGCGTAGAAGATGGTGATCGGGTAGTCGGGCGTGGCGGACTGGCGGGCGCGGCCGAATACGTGCTCGAAGCCGGTCTCGAAAAACTTCTCAGCCTGGTCCTTCCCGCCGTGGCGGAAGGGGTTGGCGACAAGCTCCTCCGTTTTAGGGACGAGCATCGTGCTGAACAGGCTCGGGTGAATCTGGCGGAGCGAGCGGCGTAGCCAGACGTAGAAAAAGTCGCTGAGGTCGGAGTAACCGATGTTGTCGTAGTAGGGCGGGTCGGTGGCGACGAGTGTCTGCTCGTATCGGCGTGTCGCCGCGTCGGCCTGCTGTACTTGACCTGAGGTAACCGCTGGGAGCAATTCAATCGCCTTCGGTATGAATTGAAATGCGGGAGTCCAACCGCCTGCGCTATTGCTGCCAGGGTTGGACTCCGCAAAGTCCCAGATCATGGGAATTGCCTGACGGGTGAACAGGTGACCGACTTGTTCCTTTCCTGCATCTGGGCGCCATTGGCAAAGTGAATTCATGAAGTTTGTGTATCTACTCACGCCGAGCCCAAGGTACGACGCAACGGCGTCGGCGTAGTCTTTGACATCTAGATTCCCCTCAGGAGAATCGATCCTGCCCGATCTTGCTTTGACTTCGGCATCCTCGAGGACCTTATCCCGCGCCTCGGTTACGAGATCGCTGAAAGCGGTCAACGCGACGAGTTGCCGGTTGGTGAACAGGTCCGACCATGCAGTAATCCCGTACCCCTGAACTCGAAATCCGAGCGCCGCGTCTGGTAGCGAACCCGAAGGCGTGGACGTCGGAGAGGCCGAATTTGCGACCTTTGTGTCCTCTTCGGTTGGCTCGAGATAAATGCGCTGCCGCTTTCCCTCTGCGGCAACGGCCATGAGCTGAGCGCCGATCCGGCCTGCTTTGCCCTCGGCTCGGATTGCCTTGAGCTCGATTGCCGTACTGCAGGAGACGCAGGTCGCGCCCTTCCTGTCCACCGTTCCGTCGTTCACCGCTGTCGGCGCCTGAACGCTGTCGTGCCTAATGCGGAAGGCGACCCGCTTGCCCGCCGGAACGGTGTCGTCGTGGACCACCTCGGGGACGATGTAGGCCTCCTTGCCCTTCTTCTTGCCGAGCCACCATGAGCGGACAAGCGGCATCTGGATGCCACACGCCGGGTTCGGACAGGTGACTGTGCGTGCCCAGATCCACGCGATGACGGTGGCCTTCTGCCCGGACGGCAGCAGCGCCTTCGGATACAGGTGGCCGATTCGCTCTTCGGCGCGGTCTTGCAGCCAGGCGCCGTAGCGGCGCACGTCTTCGGCCAGGCCGGTGGCACGGGGCCAGTCCCCGAGTCGAGACTCCGCAGCTCCCGGGAACACCGGCGGGCGGCCGGCGAACTTCGGCGGGATCTCAATCAGTGCCTTGTTGATGAGCACCGCGACTGGGTTGAGGTCCGAGGCGTGCGCCTCCAGGCCCAGACGCTGGGCTTCCAGCGGAATCGTGCCGCCTCCGGCGAACGGGTCCAGGATCGCCGGCGGGTTGCCGCCGGTGGACTTGAGGATCTCCGCACGTGCCTCGGCGTAGAGGCGCTCGTCGTTGATGCTCTCCCACTTGACCAGCCGCCGGATGATCCCGTGCAGCCGCTCGCGCTCGGCCTTCTGCTCCTCGGGCGACAGCGATTCGTCCGACGACGGGTCGTCCACGAGCTGGGCGAACAGCACTGCCCGCGCGGCCGCGAGCGGGCGACGCGCCCACCACAGGTGCAGCGTCGACGGGTGCCCGTGTCGGATCGACTTCTCCCTTGCCGATTCGGCGTTGATCTCCTCCAGCGGAAGTGAGACTTCGATCAGCTTGCGGCGGGGTGGGAGTGACGTCACCTGCCCCAATATATGACTGGGGCTACCGGCAGGCCGTTCGCCGCCGGGTGACGTGCGAGGTGAAACCTGACGAACTCCGTCCCTGCCAGGGGAATCTTGCAGCGGAGCGCCCGACAAGGCAGGGTTGGAGGCTGTGCCCGTCTCTCCGTCTGGTCTAACGAGTTCGGCCTCGGGGCGAACACTGACCGCCGTACTGCTCTCGCCGCCCACGACGTCGGGGAACCGGACGCGCGCTGCCGTGGGCCGGGCAGCCTCAGTGCTGGGCTTCGACACGGTCACTGTCGGAAACCTCCTCTCTCTTCCGACGGCGTCCTCTCGCGACGTCCGGAACATTGGTAGCGAGCCCAAGACCTGGCTCGCCTCCAGGGAGTCGTTGGCAACGACGATCGCCGCCGCCGATGAGTTGCTCGTAGCCTGGGGACGTCTCTACGATCTGGGCCCGGCGCGCGTGCACGCCCAGGCCCAGATCAGCTGGCTCGCTTTGGCCGCGAAGGCTGCAGGATTCGACGAGGCCTGGAGCGTCGGTCCGGACCAACGACATCCGTCCCGCTGGCACCAGTACACGGCGGACAAGTACGGCCGTACATCGGGTGGGACGTCCGAGCAACGTCTCCACGAAGTGCTGGTGTCCCTGCCCTGGGAGGATGTGATCGCGCAGGTCTCGGGTGGGAGGAAGGTTGCCTGTGAGACCGCAGACAACGCGCCCCGTCCTAGAGCTACCTGACGGTCCGAGTGATGTCGACGACCACAAATCTCGGCCCGGCCGTGGCTGGGAGAGGTGCTGGGACATGGTGGCGCTCCGAGTAGCTCTTGGGAATGGTGCGGCGTCGCGTTGATTGTGGCCCGGCGCGGCCCGCGGTGTCTGGGCACCTTGGCCCCGGTGGGCCTGGACCGTGCCGGTGGTTCAACTCTCGCCCGGTAGGCGCCCGCGACACATCGCCTGACCGGGTACGTCCTCAACGGAAAGATCGCTCGATCGGGTGAGCCAACGGCAGAAGCAGCCTCCGTCGGCCTACGCTGTGTTCCGTGACGAGAGTGCTCATCGTGGACGACGACGCCCTGGTCCGGCAGTACATCCGGGGCATCCTGACCGACCACGGCCTCGAGGTCGCCAGCGAGGTCGAGGACGGCGACCAGGTCCTGCCCGCAGTGGTCGAGCACCGCCCTGACATAGTCCTGATGGACCTCGGGATGCAGCGGGTGGATGGCATCGAGGCGATCCGCCGGGTTCGGGCTCTGCCGGGAGCCCCGCCCTGCGTCGCCCTGACGACGTTCGAGGACACGGTCATGATCAAGCGGGCGCTTGCGGCCGGGGCCGTCGGGTACCTCATCAAGCACGACGCCCCTGAGGCCTGGGTGAACCTCCTCAGCGACGTTCTCGACGGCGGCGGCGCCTTCAGCAAGACTGCGGCGAAGCGCCTCATCGACGAGTACTCGTCGTCCGACAGCATCACGACGGACAAGGCCGCCGAGGCTCGCGCGACCCTTGAGGCGCTCACCGCCGCGGAACGCGAGGTCGTCGCGCGCATCGCGGGTCGAACGAATCCCGAGATCGGGACGGACTTGTACATTTCGGAGCACACGGTCAAGACCCATGTGAGCCAGGCCCTGACCAAGCTCGGGCTCCGGCGCCGCACGGAGCTCGCGGCGCTCGCGGAACTGGCCGGGATCAGCGTCCCACCACAGCCGTGACCTGCCAGATAACCTGGGTGGATGCCTTACGTCATCATCCCGTCCGACGTCCCGACGCTCGACGGAGATGTCGCTGGCAAGGCATGGAAGTTTATCGAGAAGCTCCGCCAGGACGACACGGCCCCGGGCCTGAGGATAAAGGCCCTCAAGGGCGCCGCTGATCGCCGTATCCGGACAGGCCGGGTCAACGACAACTACCGCGCGGTCCTGGTCAAGCTCACAGGGTCCGACGAGGAGCCGCGCTACATCTTCCTCGGCATCTTCAAGCACGACGTCGCGAACGAGCACGCCGCGAACCTGGTGTTCCGACGGAACCCGCAGACCAGCGCCGCCGAGGTGGTCCGGGTCGACCTGGGCCAGGCAGTACCGCTCGGCGGTGCGGAGGAAGCGATCGAGGATGAGCCTGTGGGGGAGCCTCAGGCTACTGGCACCGGCGCGGTACCCCTGCCCCTGCTGCAGGCCGTCGGCGTGACGTTCGACCAGCTCATAGACCTGGGTATCGACGCCAGGACCGCTTATGACGCGATCAACGCGGCCGACGAGGAGAGCCTGTTGACCGTCGTCTATGCCGCGTCGTCGCCGTACGAAGGGGACGCAATCGTCCTCCTTGCTGGCGGGGCGACCGTGGACAAGGTCCGGGAGACCTACGGCGTGAAGCCACCCGAGGGCCGCGCCGGCGAAGACACCGACGACGACCTCATCGCGGCGCTCGACCACCCCGTCGCGCGCATGCAGTTCGCCTACCTCACGGACGACGTCGCGCTGCGGGAGGCGATCGAGCAGGAGGACTTTGCCAGCTGGCGAGTCTTCCTCCACCCAGAGCAGCGCGCGTATGTTGAGGCGTCCACAACGGGTCCCGTCCGGCTCTCTGGCGGGGCAGGGACGGGCAAGACCGTCGTGCTGGTGCACCGGGCGCGGTACCTGCATCGGGCGAATCCCGCTGCACGGATTGTCCTGACGACCTTTACCACAACTCTCGCCGCTGCTCTCAGGTCCCAGCTCCAACTGCTGGATCCGAGCATCGTCTTTGCGAAGGAGCCGGGGGGTCGGGGGGTCTACGTCGGCACGCTCGATGCCGCTGCGCGTCGTCTCCTCGTCCGCGCGCACGAGTACGGGCTCGATGCCCGGCGCGCGGCGACCCGTCTTCTCGGCCGGGTGCGCGGGGAGCTCGTGCCGTCCACGGACCCTGGGGTGTGGGACGCGGTGCTGCGCGGACGCGGGCAGGACTTGCCTGCGCAGCTTCGGACTGCGGCCTTCCTCGACGCGGAGTATTCGGCCGTCGTCGTCCCGCAGCGGATCACGACGCGCGAGGAGTACCTGCATGTGCGGCGTCCCGGCCGCGGTATCGCGCTCGGGCGGGCACAGCGGAACGCCGTCTGGGAGGTGATCGAGGCGTACCGGGAGATGACTGCGGGTGTCGGGACCACGAACTTCGACGAGAAGGCCATGATCGTCGCCACAGCCCTCGACACCGCCGCGGAGAACGGCGGGTCCCGTGTGGCGGACCACGTCCTCGTCGACGAGGCGCAGGATCTCGGGCCGGCTCACTTGCATCTGCTCCGGGCCCTGGTGGCTCGCGATGCCAACGACTTGCTGCTCGCCGAGGACTCTCAGCAGCGGATCTACGCTCCCCGGACGGTGCTGTCTCGGTACGGCATCTTCGTCACTGGCCGGTCCCGACGCCTCCAACTCAATTACCGGACTACGTCGCAGAATCTCGGCTATGCCACGGCGGTTCTCGCGGGTCATCCGACGGTGGACCTGGAGGACAGCGTCGTCGATGACTCCGGCCTCCGGTCGGCGCGTTCCGGGCCTCCGCCGATGGTTCTTGGCTGCGAGACGCTGGAGGCGGCTTATGGCGCCGCCGCTCGCGAGATCGACGACTGGCTGTCCGCCGGGGTCGCCCTCGAGACGATCGCAGTGCTCGTCTGGTCCGGTGACGAGGCAGTAGCGCTCACCAGGCAGCTGGCAGCACGCGGCATCCCCGCCCAGCACGTCCGCAACCACGACACGCCAGGAACGGACCGCGTCGTCGTCATGACGAGGCACCGGGCCAAGGGCATGGAGTTCCGGCACGTCGTCGTCTTTGGCGCGACCGCGGAGTCCACCAGGATGGCCAGCCGAGTCGTCGTGGGTGACCCGGCAGAAGCCTTGCAGCGTGAGCGGTCGCTGCTGTACGTGGCGACTACTCGGGCGCGCGAGCGTGTCGTGGTGGTGTGGCACGGCACCCCGACCGAGCTCTTGCCAGAGGTGCGGCCGGCGAGGGCGCTCGTCGCTGATCAGGTCTCAGGCCAGGGCAACGACCTGCACGATGATCTGGCGCGGGAGATGCATGACGGCGTCGGCTACGCCTTCACCGAGATTGCCACGGTGATCACCCAGCTCGAGCGCGAGGTCCAGGACAACCCAGCAGTCCGGGAGAAGCTCGCCCGGCTCCGGACAGTCGTTCGTAGAGGCCATGCTGAGCTCCGGACGGTGCTGGACGCCTTGCGCACCGGGGCAGAAGGACTGGCCGACGTCTCGTTCGACGATCTAGGTGGGCTGCTTGACCGGTTGCGGAACCAAGGTTTCCGGATCACGAGCAGCTTCGAGGTCACGGAGGGTGAGACCGCGAGCCGGATTCTGACTCGGACCTGCTACCGCATCGTGCAGGAGTCGGTCTCCAACGCACTGGCGCACGCCGAGAGCCAGCCGATCGACATCGTGCTACGCGGTGCCCCCAGCACGGGCGTCACGATCGTCGTGAACAACCCGTTGCCCAGCAGCGGCTCGTCTCCACAGATTGAGGAGCGCGCACACTCAGGCATCGCCGGGATGAGGAACCGGGCGGAGAGCCTAGGCGGCACCTTCTCCGCGGGGGCGGCCGGCGGCCGGTTCGTCGTCGATGCCAGGATCCCGTGGGAACGGCCAGAGGGAGTCGCGGGCTGAGCCCATACTCCCGGGTGGTGGCCAGACCGGCTGATCTGCCCGGTCTGGCCGCCACCGTTCACAGTTCGAGGACGCCCTGGTCGAGCTCGGGACCCTCCGGCGCCGGGAAGTCCTCTTCCTCCTCCCGGGCACTCTCGGGGAACGCGTAGTCCCCCGCCCGCTTGCAGAGGTCGAGCGCGTAGGGAAGCGCCCGGCCCTCTGGGTAATCGGCCGTGAACCGCTGCTGGTGGACGAAGGTCGCCCAGGCAGCGGCTGCGACGTCGTCGTCGGACGGGGCAAGGCCGGCGACGGTGAGCTCGATCATCCGCGGGACCGGAGCTGCCTTGTCCGGAGACGGGGCCTTGGCGCCGTCTCCGGTGAGCTTTCGCAGCGCCTTGTTGTGAGTGTTCAGCTTGCTGTTCTTCTCTGCCAGGCTGTAGAAGACACGGTTCGCCTCGCCCGCGTCCTCCGCCTGGAGGACTGTCTTCGTAAAGCCGGCCGGCTTGTCCCCGCGGGGCGTCGCCCACCACATCGGGGTCTCCAGCCGGCCCGCGTCCGTCCGGACCCGGACGACGCGGAGCTGCTTGTTGTGCGTCGCCAGGCGCATTGTGTCGGGCTCGCCGAGGGAGATGCGGTCTGCCTCCAGGCCGGAGTCGGTCAGCCAGGTCCACCGGGTCCGGAGGTTCGCGGCCTCAGCCAGGAGCAGGAGCGGGCGACCCTTGAGCGCGGGGAGCGTCACCCGGAGGAAGCGGGCCATCTCCTCGGTCTGCCGCTGGGCGTTGGACAGCTCCTTGGGGCGAGGCTCGGCGGTGGCCAGTTCGCAGAGGAGTTGGTTGTAGGGGATCCAGCCCTGGCTCTCGGGGGTGCGGGCCAAGACCCGGGCTTGGTCGGGCTTCACCAGGACGGCGATCGGCATCCAGACCGCCTTCGGCACGTTTCCCGTCACGTTGCGTCGTACCTGCCAGAATGCCACCTGGTCGATCGACTCGGGCAGGCTGGGGTTCTTGGAGTGCGGCGGGACGAGGCTGATACCGAGGGATCGGAGGCCGTCGGCCCAGGCGGCCTCCGCCCTGAAGTCCAGGTCGCCCTCGCCGCTGGTGGTGATGAACTGTGTGACCCGTCCGGCCCGGGCTGCGCCCTGCCGGACGGCGTCGTAGGGGTCGCTGCGGGGGATCCTGTTCTTGGTGAACTCCTTGGGCGGAAGGATCTCGGCTAGGACAAGTTCGCTCGTGAATTCCTGCTCGTTCAGGTACTCCTGGACGACGGCAGCACGGTCGCGGATCGCCCGCTCGTGGGCGTCTCCCCGAGCGGGGTGGATCCCGTCGCCGAGCGGTCCGGTCAGTCGGCCCGCGGTGTGGCAGACGAGGCGCACGGCGAGGTCGCCCTCGCGGAAGACGACGTGGTGCGGCGGCGCGTCGGTCTCGGTGGGCTCGAGCCCGAGCCAGTTCCGTGCCGCGGCGAGAAGGGCGGCGCGGACGGCGTCGGTGTCGGTGATAACGTCGATTCGCAGCTCGCGGCCCTGCATCCCTCGCGCGAGGAGCTCCCGGTGGCGCCGGGCGTTCTCAGCGTCGTCCTCGGACCGCCGCGCGACGGCCAGGGGGTGCTCTACCGTCCAGACGGCGTACTTCTGCTCGAACTCCGCATAGTCGGCCGCGTACTGCGCCACGGCCGTGGCGTCGTCCGGGTCGGGCTTCTTCTTCGGGGGCCTGGGCTCGTCGGGTATCGAGGTGCGCTTGATGTACTGGCGCTCGATCTTCGGCCGCCCGACGACGGCCTCCAGGTTGAGAGCAGGTTCGAAGGCCTCCTCTGGGAGCGCAGCAGCGGCCCAGCTGAGGATCCGGCGGCGCTCGTCGGGCATGATCCCGGTCTGGACTGGGTGCGGTGTCATGCGGGTGTGGTGGGTCACGGCGGCCTCGAGGCCCATAGTGGGCGGGAGGTAGGCACCGGGGTCGGTCGAGATCCGAGCCGCGTCCGGGAATCGGCCGGTGACCGTGAGGCCGGCCAGCACCCCTGCTGGGCCGTTGCTTGTCCAGGCGTTGGCCCGGGTCGCTTTGTCGTACTGCAGGTAGGGGACCGCGAACCGCGTCTGGCCGGGTCCCGCGGCGGGGTCGGTGGGCGGGCGGAGGTAGACCGAGGCGGAGGACCCGGCAGGGATGAAGAGCTTTCCAGAGGAGACCCAGCGGCGGATCTTGACTCCCAGGTGCAGGCGGGGCGCAGGGTCGAACGGTGTGATCATCAGAGCGATCGTGATGACGGCCGAGTAGCGGCTGACCTTGGTTTCGCGACCCTTGCCCTTCTCGACGTGCTCCAGCGGCGGCCACGACATGAGTTCAGCCCCCTCTTTGGTGGCGACCTGGACGAACGACAGCTCGCCGTCGTACTTCCCCTGGGCCAGGATGCGGGCCGCGATGGCCTCTGGGATCAGCCGGTATAGCACCGGGTCGACGGAGGCTGTCCCGGCCGCGTTCACCCCGACCCAGGCCGGGTCGACATTGGCGGGCCGCCAGTCACCGGCGTGCGAGGCGACGTCGAGAGCCACGACCGCCTCCCGCAGCTTCGGGTAGTCGCTCTTCGTGTCGAGCCAGCCCTGCAGGTAGGTCTGCATCGTCCGCTTCAGTAGACCCGTGTCGATGGGCTCCCGGGCGTAGAGCCAAGTGTCCGCCGAAGCCAGCCCCAACTTTCCCGTGTACAGGACGTCGGGCACGAGTGCGCGGAGGGCGTGGTTCAGACGCTTCGCGATCGGCAGGCTCCAGCTCGGGTCATGAGGCTTGCCGCCGTGGTCCCAGACCTGACGGATGACGTCCGGCCAGTGCTCGGGCATGGCGAACGAGTAGAAGCTACCGAGCAGGTCCGGCAGGTCGGCCGTCTGCCGCAGCCGGTAGGCGGCGGTCTCGACGTCGTGGGTCATCTCAGTCCCTTTCGTTGATCTCAGTCAGGGCGTCCCAGAAGGGCTGGAGCAGGGCAGCGGCGACCGTCTTGTCCGCCGGGGTAGTCGTGGTGTCCTGGGGGTCGAAGTACGGGGCGAGGATCTGCCGGAAGCGGACCAGGAGCGAGGTCCTCGGGGTGTCCTGCAGCTGATCCGGCCGGGCGCCGACGGGGACGAACGCCGCGTCGCAGAACCGCACGCGGGCCTCGACACCGCCGCGGACGAGTCGCCCGATGACCTGCCACATCACAACGAGCTGGTCCCAGGCGAAGGAGTCCTTCTCGGAATCGCCGAGTCCGCTCCAGGCAACCTTGCGAGTTAGGTACCGGTACCACTTGCGGCGTGCCTCCTGACGGAACTCGCCGGCGGCGGCATCGATGGTCGGGAACTTTCCGGGGAGCCAGAAGAACTCGCCGCTGTAGGGCCGGGTGTAGCGCATTGCCCAGTCGTTGATGGCGTGGATGGCGAGGTTGATGTCGTCGGGTTTGTCGTGCGGGCGTACGAGGAAGTACACGGCGCCGATCGCGGCGGTTCCGTCGTCGAGGACGATGTTGTGCCCGCGTTCCACGGCGAGCAGCGGGGCGACGAGGATCTCACTGTCCAGGGCCGCGTAGTTCGCGACGTCGCCGCGGCGCAAGGAGTACCAGACGTCGTCCTGGTCGGCGTCGTCGGCGATGAGGAGCGTGACCTTGTCCTTCCAACGCTTCTGGTCGTGAAGGAACTGGGCCACGGTCCGAGCCTCGTCGTAGGAGCCGGTCAGCAGGAGGAGCCGACGGCGGTCGGTCGGCAGGTCCCCAAGCTCGATCTCCAGCGGGCTCAGAGACCCGGCCAAGGTGGGGTCGGGGACCGCGAGCCCGGTGAGGAGGGCCCTCATCGCGGCGGGCCGGTCCTGCTGGCGGGTCCCGGAGATCCAGATCGCGTCGCCGTTCTGGTCGTACTGAAGGTTCAGCGAGAACGACGTCCTGCGCACCGCGTCGACATTCTTCTGCGGCGGCCGAAGGATCGCGTTCACCGGGAGGCCCAGGTGGTAGCGGGTAGAGGTGCCGGCCCAGCTGGTCCCTGACATGAGCAGGACGTGCGGACCAGGGACGTCCTCGGACAGGCCCAATTCCGGAAGACGGTGCAGCAGGTCGCGGCCGACGCCGTTGCAGTGGAAGAACCGCAGCGACCCGCTGTGGGCGGGCGGGCCGGGCCGCTCCTCGGTGAGCTGGAAACCCAGGATGTTTCCCATCGGGGACTCAGCCATCACGGCCTCGAAATCCTTGGGTGGGCGGCGGGTCAGTGTATTGGCGGCGGACTCGAGGCTGAGCTCGGCCTCGACGCTGGGCCACATGTTCGTCAAGACGGTGAGCTGGTCGGAGAGGGCGGCCAGGAGCATCGCCAGGGCGAACCGCTTCCGGTCACGCTCCGGGTCCGACGACTGGCGGAACGCCCCCCGGGTGAGCTCGGTGAGGCAGGCGTCGAGCCGAGCCACATCCTCGCCGGACGTGAGCAGCATGTTGGTCAGGTCGACGAGCTCGGCGACCAGCCTTCCCTTGTCGGTGGATCGGTCGAGCACCGGCTGAATCGGGTTGTCGCGGAAGGCGTCGAGCACGCTCTCGAAGAACTTGGCGTCGGCTTCCTGATCGGTGGTCCGGTTCTCCTCGGGACCGGCCCAACGGCTGTAGAGACGCTGGTGCAGCGTTACGGCCGAGAAGTAGTTGGTGCCGACCCAACGACGCAGATCGTCGGAGGTGTTCAGCATCATGTAGATCCGGTCGGCCGCGTGGTGCACGACGTCGAGCGAGCCGGTCCAGCGGGAGACGAACGTGTCGGTCAGCCCCTTGCGGCCCTGCGCGGTGAGTTGACTGATCGTGTGGCGCTGCAGCCAGTCGATCCAGGAGGACTCGTCCCCATTTCCGCAGAGGGTCTCGGCCGGGGCAAACGCAGTGTCGAGCTGAGTCTGTACCCGGTCGGCCTCGTCAATGATGATCAGGTCGCTGCGGTCAGCCGCGGCCTCGAGATAGCGCACGTTCTCGTCGGTCTGGTGGCGAGGGACGCGGGCGTGCAGGAGTCCGGGCATGGTGGCGACCCAGACCGGAGCGTCGACCAGCTCGCGGGCCGCACGATGACGCGGACACACGGACCACAGTGGGCAGCCGTGCGGCTTCTTCTCCACGACCTTCTCCCGCGGTTCCTCGGGCTCGTCGGTCGCACTCTCCGGATTCAGCAGGTCGTCGTGAGACACGGTGTGCACCGGCTGCAGCCGTTCGCAGGGGGCCTCGGCGATCCGGAGCTGCTCGACTCCCTCGTAGTTGCGCAGTGCGTCGATCGGGCACGCGCTGGAAAGGTAGTTGAAGGCGGGGTCGGAGTGGGCAAGCATCGAGGCGGCTCCGGCGGAGTGCTTGCGGCGATGGAGCCGCTGGAGGTGACGCTCCCGGGTGGAGCGGCCGACGATGGGGGCCGCCGTCAGACTGCCGTGCTGCAGATTGTTGAACGTCGTGGTCGTCCTCAGGCTCTCGGCGACGTCGCCCACCACGATCGTCACCTTGAGACCGAGCTCGACGACGCAGTGGTACGTCAGCAGGTGCATGATCGTGCTCTTGCCGGCGCCCACCATGCCAACCAGGTGGAACAGGCGGTCGATCGTCAGCTCCCACTCGGCGGCGTGGCTGAACCCGTCGTCGCCGAAGGTCGCCGGCCCGCCCTGAGTCGCCACGGACATCTCGACCTCGCCGAGGCTCTTCAGCCAGTGGCGCGGTTTAGCGTCCGGGTTGGCGGCTTCGGCGGCGTCCATAGCGCGTGCTGCCTCACGCAGATCGCTCCGGCTCACGGTGATCGGCTCGCCCTTGCCGGCCTTACCCAGCCGGAACGGCATCCGGGCAGGCTGGGGAAGGCTGGCCAGGGTGGCAGGGATCGTGACGCCATGCGTGTCACGACCTGTACTGAACCTGTGCTCCCCGGCGCCGGCGATCGGAAGGGCCTTGCCCGGTGCTGGGTCCAGGCTCTCGAGGGCCCGCTCGTAGACATCGAATCGGTCTGGCGCCAGGGAAGGCCGCCGTGCTCTGGGCACCGCCTCCGGGTTGTCGAGGTCATAGCCGCGGAAGTGCTGGTCCACGGCCAGGTACTGCTCGAGACGATGGGTCCACACGTACCTGCGGCGCAGGCCACTCAGGTAGTGGCGGGCCGTCTCGAGGCGCCGTCGGGTCTCCTCGGTCAGGTCCGGGATGAACGCCTGGGCGTAGGGGAAGCCGCTGAGCAGGGGCCACAGGTCGATCGCCCGGGCTGCCGGGTCGACCTCGGCGAGCAGGTACAGGGCGAGCTCAACCTCGGCCAGCTCGGTGGGGCGGAGCTGGTCTGGTCGATTGGTCGGCCAGCCGTGCAGGGCCTGGACGATCGGACGGCTCCAGCCACTGGTGCTACGCATTCGAACCCTCCAAGATGGTCGTCGAGGTGAGCTTCCGGTCGACCGCCCGAAGGAAGTCCTTCTGGAACGTCACCGAGAGCGAGTCGCTGCTCCGTCCTGCGGACTGCCGGGCATAGCGGAAGCTCTCGGCGTACTGCTTGTTGGCGCTGCGTCGGTAGTCAGGAACGACGAGGAAACCGCGGTCGCGGGGCGGGGTAGAAGGAAGGCCAACGAACGTGCGGCCGAGGACGCCGGGGTTGGCGTAGTCCTTGATGTCGACGGCCCAGCGGATCTTGTCGGGGAAGGTCACGAGCAGGTCGTAGGCGTCGTACCCGGGCCACATCTCGACGGTAAGTCCCCGTTTGCCCAACTCGATCTCTAGGTCGATCTCGAACAGGCCGGGCCCGGTGACGAAGGCGCGCAACGGCAGACCGAGCTGGAGGATGCCGCCTGGGAGCGTCGCGTCGAGATATCGATGAACCTTCACCGTCGTGGTCCTGCAACGATCCAGGTCGCACTGCCAGCCGCCTCGGGCGACGGGACGCAGGAGACAGTGGCACCGCGCGCACTCGGCGTACTGCCCCTCCCGGCGCAGCCGTGGCGAAACCGGCAGATAGCACCGGTCCAGGAGGTCGGCGACAGGCAGCAGATCGAGCTCACCACGCTGGATCACCAGCTCGGTCTGCGTTAGGGCCGGCCGGGTGATCAGCAGACGCCGGAACGCCACGTAGGACTCTGGGGAGTCGGCCTCCTGGCAGGCACTGAGAGCCAGCTTGAGGATCTCGTTCTCGTACTTCTCACCGAACGGATCTCGCCTGTTGTCCACGACCAGCTCGATGCACTCCTGGGTCGGGCTGAACGTGTCACCATGCAGCAGGACCGTCTCCGACGTCGAGCCCGGAAGCCAGTCCTGGACGGGCCGGTCGGCGATGATCTCGATCATCTCGGGGACGCTCCCCGGCGTCCGGAAGTCGTCCTCGACCAGGGTGCGCAGTACGAAGTGGTTGTAGGCGCGCTGCACCACGTCGTCGTACGCGACCTTTCCGGGTACCTCACGCTGGGCCAGCGTGCTCACAGCGGCCGCGAGGCCGGCGAGGAAGCTCGTCTCCTCCATCGCGTCAAGCATGGTCGGTCCTCTCGTTCGCGGCGGCGTCGGGGCACCACCGGGTGTAGGCACAGGATCCGCAGGCGGGGCCCGGGGCCGGCGCAAACGTCTCGTCCTGGCGCCAGCTCTGGGCGACAGGTTCGACGACGGCACGGGCCTGGGCGACGAGCCGAGGATCGGTCACGTCAAGGGGGCGCAGGTCGGGACCGCGGTCGGTGAGGTACTCGACCTCGAGACGGACTACGGGCTCGCCGAGCGCTCCCGCGTGGCACAGCAGCACGGCCAGGGCGAGCTGGAGGCGCTTGCTTGTGTTAAAGAGGTGCTTCTTGGCGCTCGGCGAGGACAGGCTCGTCGTCGTCTCGCGCCAGACCAGGTCGCCGTCCTCTCGGTACAGCAGGTCAGGTCGTGCGACGACGACGCTCGAAGCCGCTGGGTCGAAGGCGACGACGGTGGCCTGGACCTGGACGTCGGTGATGGCGCAGGTGCCGAGACGCGCGCAGATCTCCGCGTGGTGGCTAAGCAGCTTGAGTGCGCGGTCGGCGATCGCTGGAGCCGTGGGCGTCGCATCGAGCAGCGTCGCCAGCTGGTCAGTAGTACAGGCAGCGGAGGCGCTCGTGTTATGGGCCCGGTTCAGGACATCGTCGACCACGCGACCGACCTCGATCGCTGCCGGCTCCTGTGCGTCGCTCGAGAGATTGATGGACGACAGGCGCGCCTGTCGAGGACAGGCCTCGTGGTAACGCAATGTGGTGGCCGATACCTTCCGAAGAGGCGCCTCGGGAGCGGAGATGCCCAGTACCCCGGTCGACCGAGGTACTCCGTCGCAGTTGTCGAGCAACTTGCAGGAGGCGCAGTCGCGTCCGGGCGAAGCAGGGCCTCCCGCAGCGGCCTGGACCGCCACCGCTCGCCCGACGTCTTCGTACAGATCCTTGGCCTCGTCCGGCGTCCCGCCGAAGAGTTCGGACACTGAGCCGTCGAGCAATCCGACCTGTCGGATCGAGACCACGGTGGGGGATGTCCCCGGGTTCTCGGCCGGTTGGAATCGCTCGCTCCAGGGCGACGGCCAGGACGACAGGGCTCCGAACGCCGTCGTGAACGCGGCGATTGCCACTTTCGACGGCGCAGGCAGACGAGCGGACGGGGTCGACAGGACGGGAAGGACCAAGACCCGCAGGCTTCCGCTGTCGTCCGTGTAGCCGCGCCCCCATGAGTACAGCTCGCGAAAGTCCGAGGAAGAAGCGCCGCTCTTGACCCAGTACCCCGACACGGGGCGCAGGCCTTCAGCCGCAAAATCGGGGAACAATGTGACGGCGTTGATGATCCAGGCGATCTCGGCGGGACCGAACGTGCCGTGCTGGGCCGCAAGAGCAGGCAGATCGTCGGACCACGGACGCCCCTTGCCCTCGATCTGGTCCAACACACCGAACACAGCTTTGATCAGGAAGTCACTCTGACGCTCCCATCGCCTCCATGGCCGTTCGATCTTCTCGTTCACGTGCGTCTTTGCGTGCAGGAAGCGGGCGCATGTCCCGTCATCGGACCCGTGGCCCGCGTTCACGCGAACAATCGGCAGCAGTGCGCGTGCGGGCGGGGAGCCGGTGAAATCCGTGTCCCGGGTCCCCGGTGACGTACCGGGCACAGAGAGCAGCCCTGGCCGATGAGGTGGGAAGACGCTCGTGGGCGTGGCCGATCCAGAACGAGCCTCGAGTGCCTCGGACATCATGCTCCTCAGGAGTCGCAGTGCTGCGTCTGGTTGTCGGTAAAGGTGGATGGGCGTCTGGACGCGGTGGTCCCTTTCTTTCGCCCGGCAGGATGACGATCCCTCATCGAGCTCAACCGCGGCATCACCCGAATGGGTAGAGCTGCTAGCCCGGTCGGGTGTAGCCGCAGGGTGTGGGCCGGCTCAATCGAGCGATGTGGGCACGGCAGGCGGAGGAAGATTGGGCGCGCGCAGGTCGGGAAGACGGCTGGGTTGATCGCACCCCAGGCGCCCACGACGGTTGCGAACAGGCTCCGCCTAAGCCCGTGTGCGTATTCGCGGACCGGGCGGATTCACTGGGCACCGACTCGTTCAATCGAGCGATGGCACGTCAGGTCTTGGCGAGGATTGTCCGAATAGTGCCTGGCAAGGAGCGGGCTCAAATCACGAACCGGGCCGCCAGGCGAGTGGGTTACTTCGTGAGCACTCCGGCGGCGTCAAGTACCTTGATCGTCGCCAGCACTGCACTGTCGCGGTACTGCTTCGGCCTCGCCAGCTCGCGCACCACCTCGACAACCTCGGAGGCTCCAAACACCTTGATCGGTCCCGCTCCGACGATCTGAGAGCCGCACCAAGCGCGGGTGCGTGCCTCGTTGTCACCCGGGCCGAACTTGCCTGCGTAGAGACGAAGCTCTACTTGGTCGAGCGCGTAGCCGAACCTCTCGGCCGCTTGCGTAATGATCGCGTCCCGAAGTGCAGTGTCGTTGAACAGCTTGTAACTGCTGTTGTGCTCCTTCTTCACGCCCACCCCGCTGACATGGTCGGCCTTGACACCGACCGATCCGAAGAACGACTTCACGCTAGCGAGCACGAGCTTGTCCACGCGGGCTCCAACGAGGTCGACCTCGTAGCCGTGGGTCTGCAGGCCGCTCGTAGTCTGCTTTGGTACACGGAACTTCAGCGCACTCGAAACAACGAGGCCCTCCGTTTCGAGCGCTAGTGCGACGAACTGCTCAAACGCTTCCACGCTAGGAGGCTAGCCGGAGCGCGCGGGCTCGTGCGAGGAAGCGAGACCCGCAACGCTGGCGGCGGCAGCACGAAGGTCCCTGGCTGCCGCTACCCAGGACGACTCCGCATGCAGCGGCCGCACCGTAGCTACAGCCAGGAACCGCGGAATTCCAACGATGACGCAGGCAGGGAGCTACGGGCTCAATCCTTGGGTCTTGCGGCGGAGAGCTGCTGCCTGAGAAGCCGAATTCTCTTTCGAATGGATGTCGTATTGCCGACCGACATACCTACGCGCCGGCTGCAACAGCCTCGCGGTGGTGTTGAAGGCGCTTCTGGGCCGGCCAGTCCCGCCGCGACGCAGGAAGTCGGATCTTCTTGCCGGCGAGCTTGCGGTACTGGCTTGTGGCGAGCTCCGCGGCGAGATGGATCGTGTACCCGTTGTCGAGCCAGAGCAGGCCGAGGTCGAATAGATTGTGGATGTCAGCGCGTAGGAGCAGCCCGTTCGTGACGAGATTCGTGCTTGCGCCGTCGTAGCGCTCGATGTGTGCCGCTTGAAGGGCGGCTGGCACGTCGGACCCGGTAACTGCACATCGCCCGTTGTAGGCCTTGAGGAGCAGGTCTCGAAAGGCTGACTGGCCTTGCCGTTGTATGACCAATCGGGTTCGGCTTAGTTTGCCGGCGGAGAAGTCCGTCACGGTGGCGAGAGCAGCTGGCACGCGGGTACGGATGGCTTCTCGCTCCTTGGCGGTTGTGCGCCGCATCTGCCGCAGCGGAGTCTCGAGCGGCAAGCTCAGCGGATTGACCGCGAGGTCGCGGCATTCGCGAGTATTGAAATCGATCTGAAACCAGTACTGTTCTTGCCGCCATTCAGGCTCGGACACAACGATTCCGACCCCGATGACTGCGGAGGTTGGTTGGTTCTCCCGCACCCAGACTAGATCTTCGAGTTCGAGGGGGTGCCGGACGCTGGTTCGCCACTCGCGCACAGGGCCGTAGTGGGCGGTTCCCCACATGTTGGCGGCTTCACCTGACAGCAACAGAACTGGGGCGAGCGGCTTGCCGTCCGGATCGATGTCACCCCAGTTCACGGAGTGACGTCCGACGGGGTAGAGCCAGTCGGTCATGTGCCCTCAACTCGTGCGCTCGCCTCATCATCAAGAACGTCCTCGACGATTTCGACGATGCTGATCTCCTGATCGATCCCGTCCTGATCCGTGCCGCCCGGGGTCGTGGATGCGGAACTGACAAGGATTTCGCCCGCTGCGAGCTGTGGATACTTCTCGGTCAGGAAGCGATGACGGTAGGCCCGATTGGCGTCGTCGATGATCGACTCGACAGTCGCCCAGTTCATCATTGCGCTGATGCCGATGCCTACGAACGGCACGGCTTTGCCGAGCGTCCTTTTCGTGAACGTCTTCCCGAACTGCTTCGCAAACTCGGTGAGTGCGCGAGAGATAATGGACTCGTTCAGCTTCGCCCACGGCGCGCCCCGATACAGCAACTGGGTCAGTCTGGACAGGTCCTGGAGTGCGGCGATCCGTGTCGTGGCGGTTGTTGCGGCACCGACGTTGATCACCGCCCGGATGATCAGCTTCTCTGCAGGGTCTTCAGGGTCGTACCCGTAAGACAATGCGATGTGCCCCACCGCGCGCGACGTGATGACAAGGACTGCCGCAGCGTCGGCTGCAATCGCGCCGACGACCGCGAGGGTTCCTGGCGCGGCGGCCGCTCCGGTACTCGCCGTGATTGTTCCACCGGTCAGGACAGCGGCCGTTCCGGCGCCAGTCGCTGAGGCGAATCCGGCGTAGCCCAGATCCAGATTCCGTCCGCGGACCTTGTCTACGAGCTCAAGATCCAGCGACCGCACGTCACCGAGCGTGCCGACATCGTGACCGGCAGCCGTGTGCTTCCGGACGATGTGCTCGGGCGTGAGTCCGACACGTGAAGTGCGCGTCAGGAAAGACTGCGTGCCGTCTACTGCGCTGCGCGTCCAACCTTCGAAGGCGTCGGGCATCGCGTCACCCACTTGCTTGGCGATGTCACCCGCGGAATCTCGAAGCCTTTGCAGCCGAGGATTGTTGTCGACCACCTGCGCGATCTTGCCGCCGACTCGCCCGACGGCCTCAGTCGTCGCGTTGCCGACAGCGCGTGAGGCTCGTGTCCACGGACGCGCACGAATTGTTTNGCCCAAGCCCTGCGCCATCACGCCAGAGACATCGACCGGCCCATCCACGCACTCCTACAGTCATGACTTTGCCGGGGCCCTGGGCACACCCCCACACGTCCATGGACAGAACTGCGCCGATCCGGGGGAGCGAAGGGCCTCCAGGAGACCTTTGGGAGCAGAGGGTCGCTGGTTCGAATCCAGTCAGCCCGACCTTGTGATGTCGCAGGACATCGGAATGGCCTGAACCTACGGATCGTAGGTTCAGGCCATTCGTTATTTCCGGGCAGGGCCGGGTGGTCTGCCTGACGAGCGACGCAGTCGGCGCCGCATTGAAGAAGAGGGATGGAGAGCGAGGTCCCGCTGGTCGGCAGAGTTCTTCGACACGGTGCGGGTCAGCTCTGTGTGATCAAGTCAGGGTTAGCTCGCGGATCGCCATCTCCTCGGGTCCTGCGGCAGTGCCTCTCCTGGGTTCAAAGATCGGAGTTCATTCGGTCGGGGCGGGACAGATGCTGCCGATGACCTGTTTCAGCGGCCCGTGCGATCGCCTCGAGTACCCGGTGGCGATCGAGTGCGACCGCGAAATCCGGCGCAACGGCGGTTCCGTCGCGGAGGTCGGCGGCGAACTGGGCGTAGAGGCGGGCGACCCCCGCTGCGGGTGCGTCGAGTTGCAGGTCGGGAGCTGCATAAGCGGAGGGGACCTGTAGCACTTGGACAGGCTCGCTGCCGCGGCGCAGCGTGATGGTGAGATCGGTGAAATGGATGTAGCCCGACGCCGACTCCACACGCACACTGCCCTCGGTGCCCTGGATCTCCCATACCATCGCCGAGCCGGCGGACTGCCCGGCACTGTAGTGCAGCGAAGTGACGATCCCGCCTTCGAGAACGCCGGCGACGACGATCTCATCCGGCGCGTCCTTCGGCAGCGACGCGCCATCGGAGAGGCGGACGCCGTCACCGCGCTGATTGGCGACGACGGCGGACAGACTCTCGAACGTGCCGAGCACGCGCGCAAGCGGTTCGAGCCCGTGGCCGAGCATGATGCTCAGAAGCGTGGCGCCATGCTTTGCGTGAGCCATGTACTCGACCGGCGGGTCATATCGGCCGACCCACATGTCGTCGGTCAAATGCGCTCGGATGCTCGTGCTGAGCGGCTTGCCAATCACGCCTTGCGCGATGAGGTCGCGAAGGAAGAGGATCGGCGGGTGCAGGCCGCCCTGCAACCCGACAATCGTCCGCAGCCGCCGCTCGCGGGCAAACCCCTCCAGCGCTTCGGCCTCCGATAGGTTTCTTGCGAGCGGCCATTCGCAATAAACCATCTTGCCCGCGGCCAGCGCGTCGGAAACAATCTGCTTGTGCTCCGGCACCTTGACCGCGACCACCACCAGGTCGACCTCCGGTCGCACGACCAGAGCCTCATGTGTGTCGAAGGCGAGATCGGCGCCCAGCCGACGAGCGGTCGCGTTCGCGCTCTCCATACGAGTCGTACTGACGGCGCGGATCTGGAACGCGTCGAGCGCCTGCAGCGCCGGGACGTGAGCAATTCCGCCCCAACCCCGATCGGCACTAGCTCCGATAAGGCCGACGCCGATCCGGGTATCTGCTGAGTTCGTCATGAGGATGCTCCTGCCTTGTGCAGCCCCGGCAGCGCTCTCCGGGCTGCGTCACGATGATTCGTTTCCGGACATGCGTGGGCACTCGGGCTCACCATGGCGAGCGAGCAATTATTGCCGTTCGCGTAGCGGCCGCGGGGTTTGAGCCCGAGTGACCCAAGCGCAGGTTTTACACATGAGCCCAGTGAGGTTTTCTCGCCTCGTTCCTCGGCGCGATGGTGCGTCTTTTGAGGAAGGGGCTGACCGCGGAGATCGGCGTGCAGGGCTATGACCTGCAGGTTCGCGGTGTGTCGAGGTCAGGACGCGGGGTCCTGACCGGAAGGATCGGAAGTCCGCCAAGACAGCCTGATCCCCACCAGCAAGGACCCCGCGTTGATCACCTATCGTGCCAGTCTCGACGTGCCCGCGACCACCCTGGAGATGGTGACGAGGTGGCTTGCCGCCCACCGCCGCCGGCCCGGTAGCCGTCCGGTCCAGCGGGCCGCAACCGCCCGGGCGCAGGCGCTGCTGGTGTTGCGCTGGTTCAAGGACGCGACCAAGCTGCGGATCCTGGCCCTGGACGCAGGGATCAGCATCGCGACGGCCTACCGGTACCTGCACGAGGCGATCGACGTGATCGCGGACCGGGCGCCAGAACTGCCGGACGTCCTGGCCCGTGCGAAGGTCGACCAGTGGCCGTACCTGTGTCTGGACGGCACGCTGATCCCGACCACGAAGAACGCCGCTCCCGGCCACAACAGCGCCGACTTGTGGTGGTCGGGCAAGCACGCTCAGCACGGCGGGAATCTGCAGGTCCTGACCGGACCGGACGGTTATCCCGAATGGGTCTCGCCCGTGCACCCCGGCACGACGGGCGACATCAGCGCGGCCCGAGCTCACGTCCTGCCGTTTCTCTACCCCGCAGCCGCGGCAGGGCTGCCCACGTTGACCGACAAGGGCTACGAGGGCGCCGGGATCGGCATCATCGTGCCGTTCAAGGGGACCAACCTGAACCCGGACGCGGTCAGCCGCAACGCGGCGATCAACGCGCTACGCGCACCGGCCGAACGGGCCAACGCCCTGCTCAAGGCGACCTGGCCCGTCCTACGACGCATCACCCTCGACCCCTGGCGCATCACCGAGATCGCCGCCGCCGCGCTCGTCCTACTCCACCTTCAACGACCCATGGCCGAATGAGGCGAGAAAACCTCAGTGCGTCCCACGCACGTCGCTCGTACTTCGACGGTTCCGGCATGAGCCAGACAGTAGGGCCGAACGGGCTCCACGGCCCCAACAGCGACCAGAGATCACCCGCATGAACTTGCTGGCCAAAGCTAGCGTGTGATGGTGACCGCGAACTGCGGTACTCGTCGAGTACCGGCCATCTTCGAGCCCGCGCTCGCACCGCTCGCGACCGCGCTGCTTCGCGACTATTACACCGGCACCGTGAACGGTCGGCCGGCGTTCACCGGTGCTCGGTTCGAGACACTTGGTGGGCGGTGGAACGACCCGTCGTACGCTGACAGCTTCACCGCGGGTGACGTGGTCGCAGTGTCGTGTTTATCGGTCGATGTACCGGGTGCTGCCGCGATCCGGATCCTTGAGATCCAGGCAGATTCCATCAACAGATTGCTTGCGGCGATGCCTCGGCTTGGGGCGCCGCTTTGGGAAGTCCCCGAATCCGCGATCGGCCCACGCTCGGCTGCCGTGGAACTCTGGTGGTTGCTTCGTGGAGGAAGGGACGGGCTTGGCCGGACGACCACGAGCAAGCTCATGGCTCGTAAGCGCGGCGACTTGATTCCCATTTACGACAGGGTCGTCGGTTCTGCGCTGGGCCTCCCAAACGCCAGGGGTCACTGGGAGACGATGCGCGACTTGATGTTGACCGTCATCGACGGAGAACCACTTCACCGACGCCTTGACGCAATGAGGTTTTCTCGCCTCATTCGCTGACGGGGCGTTGAAGGTGGAGCAGGACGAGTGCAGCTGCGGCGATCTCGGTGATGCGCCAGGGATCCAGTGTGATGCGGCGCAGGGCGGGCCAGGTGGCCTTGAGTAGAGCGTTGGCTCGCTCGGCTGGTGCGCGTAGCGCGTTGATCGTGGCGTTGCGGCTGACCGCGTCCGCGTTCAGGTTGGCGCCTTTGAACGGCACGATGATGCCGATCCCGGCTCCCTCGTATCCTTTGTCGGTCAGCGTGGGCAGCCCGCCGGCTGCGGCGGGGTAGAGAAACGGCAGGGCGTGAGCACGGGCCGCGACGATGTCGTTCACGGTGCCGGGCTCGACCGGGCTGACCCACTCGGGATACCCGCCCGGTCCGGCCAGGACTTGGAGATTCCCGCCGTGCTGAGCATGCTTGCCCGACCACCACAGGTCCGCCGCCCCAGCACCGCGGGCAGCGACCTTCGTCGTCGCGATCAGCGTGCCGTCCAGAGCGACGAACGCCCAGTCCTGGGCCCTGCCACGCTCCAAGGCCTGCGCGAGCGTGGGTGCCTGGTCAGCAATCACGTCGATCGCCTCATGCAGGTACCGGTAGGCCGTCGCGATGCTGATCC
>NZ_BAAGRP010000008.1:0-13073 GCF_054782895.1 Promicromonospora xylanilytica | reverse complement strand
TTCATAGCCATGCGGATCAAACTCGCTTCCTCTGGATCCACGATCCAGTATCAGCGTGTCCACCAAACGGGGTGAAGCCCCCCACAAGGCGCGCGGCCAGGCATGCGACCAGGCACGCGACCAGCCACGACAAGCCCACCCGCGGGCCCGCCCACCCTGTCCTGCCACGTCAGGCCACCCGTACGCCACCTCCTACGACCCGCCACACGCACCACCTGAAGGCGCCGGACCTCACCAGACCTGGGCCCATACCCGGCGCCGCACCGGTCACACCCCAGGGATGGCGGGGCTGAGAGAGGACCGGCGCGGCGTCGGGCAGCTTGTGTGGCGGGCGGCCGAGTCTCAGACCTGGTCGGCCGGCGATCCCACCAGGTGGCCCTGGTAGGCGGGGGTCGTCAGGAACGGCGGGAAGGCGTCCTTGAGGGCGACCTCGCGGAAGATCGCCGCGGCCTCCTCGATGCGGTTGCCGTGGTCGGGCGGCAGCGAGGCGACGACGTCGAGCAGCAGTGCCTCGACGCGCTCACGGGTCACCGGCTGCTGGTCGTCGTCCGTCACGGTGCCCGAGGCGATCCACTGCCACACCTGCGACCGGGAGATCTCGGCGGTGGCGGCGTCCTCCATGAGGCTGTCGAGCGCCGCTGCTCCGGTACCGCGGAGCCAGGCGTCGAGGTATCGCACGGCCACCGAGACGTTCGACCGGAGGCCCGCCGAGGTCACCGTGGCCCCGGCCCGTCGGGCCGATGCGATGTCGAGCAGCTCGTGCTGCCCCACGGAGACGTCGGGCCGCAGGCGGGTGACCTGGTTCGACGCGTCCCCCAGCACCGCATCGAACTCGGCCTGGGCCACCGGGATGAGGTCGGGGTGGGCCACCCAGGTGCCGTCGAAGCCGTCGCCGGCCTCGCGTCGCTTGTCGGCGCTCACCTGGGCGAAGGCGCGCTCCGTGACCTCCGGGTCGCGGCGGTCCGGGATGAACGCGCTCATGCCGCCGATCGCGTGCGCCCCGCGCTTGTGGCACGTGGCGACGAGCAGCTCGGTGTAGGCACGCATGAACGGTGCGGTCATGGTGACCTGCGCACGGTCCGGCAGCACGTACGACTCACCGCGCGTGCGGAAGCACTTGATCACCGAGAACAGGTAGTCCCAGCGGCCGGCGTTGAGCCCCGCGCAGTGGTCGCGCAGCTCGTAGAGGATCTCCTCCATCTCGAACGCGGCGGGCAGCGTCTCGATCAGCACGGTCGCGCGGATGGTCCCGCGCGGGATCCCGAGTGCGTCCTGCGCGACCTCGAACACCTCGTTCCACAGCCGTGCCTCCTTGTAGCCCTCCAGCTTGGGCAGGTAGAAGTACGGACCGCGACCGCGAGCGATCAGCTCGGCGGCGTTGTGGAAGAAGTAGAGCCCGAAGTCCACGAGGCTGCCCAGCGCGCTGCTCGTGATGCCGTTCGAGTCCGTGTAGCGCAGGTGGGCCTCGTCGAGGTGCCAGCCACGTGGGCGGAACACGATGGTCGGCAGGTCGGCGATGGCCGCCGACCGCAGCGTGTACTCCTTGCCTGCCTCGTTCGTGAAGCTGAGGGTGCCGCGGATCGCGTCGTGCAGTGCGAGCTGCCCCTCCACCACGTTGGGCCACGTCGGGCTGGACGCGTCCTCGGCGTCGGCCAGCCAGCACCGGGCGCCGGAGTTGAGCGCGTTGATCGTCATCTTCGGGTCGGTGGGACCCGTGATCTCGACGCGACGGTCCTCCAGGCCTGGCGCACCCCGCGAGCCCGCGACGCGCCAGTTCGGGTCGTCGCGCACCGGCCGGGTGGAGGCACGGAAGTCGGGGTCGCCGCCGTCGGCGATGTCCTGGCGCCGCAGCTGGCGCTGCGCGATCAGCTCGTCGCGCGCGGCGTCGAACCGGTCGTGGAGCAGGGCGAGGAACTGGAGCGCGCCCGTGCTCAGGATCTCGTCGTAACGCCGGCCGACAGAGCCGGTCACCGTGATCACGCCCCGGCGGTTGCCGGTCGGTGAGGCGCCCACCCCGCCGTTCGGCAGGGAGCTCGGCGCGGAGCTACGCCCAGCCGGGACGGCGCCGGCGCGCGCAGGCGGGGTGCCGATTCCGGCGAGGCCGGCGTCGGGATCGAAGGGGTTGGCGCCCTGCGGTCGGGTGTCGATCGTCGCGGTCATCAGAACTGCGCCGCCTCGGTGGATCCGGCCAGGGCCGTGGTGGCGGAGTCCGGGTTGAGCGCCGTCGCCACGCGGTCGAAGTACCCGGTGCCGACCTCGCGCTGGTGCTTGGTGGCGGTGTAGCCGCGCTCCTCGGCAGCGAACTCCTTCTCCTGCAGCTCCACGTACGCGGTCATCTGCTCACGGGCGTAGCCGTGGGCCAGGTCGAACATGGAGTAGTTCAGGGCGTGGAAGCCGGCCAGGGTGATGAACTGGAACTTGAAGCCCATGGCACCCAGCTCGCGCTGGAACTTCGCGATCGTGTCGTCGTCCAGGTGCTTCTTCCAGTTGAACGACGGCGAGCAGTTGTAGCTCAGCATCTGGTCCGGGAAGTCAGCCTTGACGGCCTCCGCGAACTTGCGGGCCAGCTCCAGGTCCGGTGTACCGGTCTCCATCCAGATGAGGTCGGAGTACGGCGCGTAGGCCTTGGCCCGGGCGATGCACGGCTCGATGCCGTTGGTCACCTTGTAGAAGCCCTCGGCGGTGCGCTCGCCGGTGATGAACGGGAGATCCCGCTCGTCCACGTCGGAGGTGATGAGCGTCGCGGCCTCCGCGTCGGTCCGGGCGATGACGATCGACGGCACGTCGGCGACGTCGGCGGCCAGGCGGGCCGCGTTCAGCGTGCGCACGTGCTGCTGCGTCGGGATGAGCACCTTGCCGCCGAGGTGGCCGCACTTCTTCTCCGAGGCGAGCTGGTCCTCCCAGTGCACGCCGGCGGCGCCCGACTGGATCATGGACTTCATCAGCTCGTACGCGTTGAGCGGTCCGCCGAAGCCCGCCTCGGCGTCGGCGACGATCGGTGCCAGCCAGTCGCGCGTCGGCGTGCCGTTCTCCGACACGTCGATCTGGTCGGCGCGCAGCAGCGCGTTGTTGATGCGACGGACCACCGCGGGCACCGAGTTGGCCGGGTACAGCGACTGGTCGGGGTACGTCTGGCCGGAGAGGTTCGCGTCACCGGCGACCTGCCAGCCGGACAGGTAGATGGCCTGCAGGCCGGCCTTGACCTGCTGCACCGCCTGGTTGCCGGTCAGTGCGCCGAGGGCGTTGATGTAGTCCTCCTCGTGCAGCTGGCGCCACAGGCGCTCGGCGCCGCGGCGGGCGAGCGTGTTCTCCTCACCGACCGAGCCGCGCAGCGCGACCACGTCCTCGGGGGTGTAGCTGCGTTCGATGCCGGCCCAGCGCGGGTCGGAGTCCCAGGACTGCTGCAGCTCGGCGGCCGTCTGCACCTGGTCGCCGGTGCGCACGGGCGTCGCGACCGTGGCGGACGCGGTGGCCTCGGACGTGGAATCGATCGTGGGTGCGCTCATGGCGGGTCTCCTTCTCGGGATGGAACGTCGTCACCGCGTCTTCCGGGTGACGTGTTACGACCTTCTGCCCTGCGCAACCCTCTTCTCAAGCAGAACTGAGTAGAAGAAACACGGTTCTTCTGTTGAACGGAAGCCTTCTCGTATGTCACCCTCGGGCATGGCAGGAACCACCGGGAATGGCAGAACCGCTCGAAACGTGACTTCTTCGCGTCTTACGCAGACCGCCACAGGGCGGGCGACGGGCCGGCCGCGCGGCCGGGTGCCGGGCCAGGCGCTCGGGCAGGTGCCGGGCCAGGCGGTCTCGTCGGCGGAGGGAACGTCGGGCGGTGAGCCGGACGCCCTCACGATCGGCCGGCGCATCCGGCACCTGAGGACCAGCAAGGGCATGACGCTCGACGACCTCGCCCAGGCGATCGACCGGGCGCCGTCGCAGGTCAGCACGCTGGAGAACGGCAAGCGGGAGCCCAAGTTCTCGCAGCTGCAGGCCATCGCCCGCGCGCTCGGCACCGGCGTCGACGACCTGCTGTCGGCGGAGCCGCCGTCGGAGCGCGACGCGCTGGAGATCGAGCTGGAGCGTGTGCAGCGCGGCCCGCTGTTCGCGTCGCTCGGGATCGAGGGCGTGCGCATCGGCAAGTCGCTGCCGCACGACGCGCTGGCGACCATCCTGGCGCTGCACCGCGAGCTGGAGCGGCTGCACACGGAGCGCGCTGCCACGCCGGAGGAGGCGCGCAGGGCCAACGGCGAGCTGCGCGACGACATGCGCGCCAAGGACAACTACCTGCCCGAGCTGGAGCAGGTCGCCAAGGGCCTGCTCGCGGACGTCGGGCACACGTCCGGTCCGCTGCCGCAGCGCATGGCGGCCGAGATCGCCGCGCACCTCGGCTTCACCCTGCACTACGTGAGCGACCTGCCGCACTCGACGCGTTCCGTCATCGACACGCGCAACCGGCGGCTCTACCTGCCGTCCAAGGGGTTCCGCGGCCGCTCCAACACGCGTTCCGCGCTGCTGCAGGCGCTCGCCTCGCACGTGCTCGACCACACCGAGCCCGGCGACTACGGCGAGTTCCTGCGCCAGCGGGTCGAGGCCAACTACCTCGCGGCCGCCCTGATGGTGCCCGAGAAGCCGGGCGTGAAGTTCCTGCGCGACGCCAAGGACGAGCGGTCCATCGCGATCGAGGACCTGCGCGACGCCTTCGGGGTCTCGTTCGAGACCGCCGCCCACCGGTTCACCAACCTCGCGACGCGGCACCTCGGCATCCCGGTGCACTTCATGAAGGTCCACGAGTCGGGGATCCTGCACAAGGCGTACGAGAACGACGGCGTACGGTTCCCGTCGGACGCCCTCGGCGCCGTCGAGGGGCAGCACGTGTGCAAGCAGTGGACCGCGCGGCGGGTGTTCGACGTCGAGGACCGGTTCAACCCGTACGCGCAGTACACCGACACGCCGTCGGGCACCTACTGGTGCACGTCACGCGTGGAGAACACGTCGGACGGCGCGTTCTCCGTGTCGGTCGGCGTGCCGTTCGCCGACGTCAAGTGGTTCGAGGGGCGCGAGACGACGGAACGCAACAGGTCGCTGTGCCCGGACGAGTCCTGCTGCCGGCGTCCGCCCGAGGAGCTGTCCGCCAAGTGGGGCGACTTCGCCTGGCCCTCGGCGCGTCCCCACGCGTCGATGCTGGCTGCGATGCCCTCCGGCGCGTACCCGGGAGTGGAGACCACGGAGGTCTACCGGTTCCTGGAGCAGCACGCGCCGGAGGGCTGAGGGCGGGTCGGTTGCGGGGCGGGCGTGCTGGTCAGACGCCGAGCATGCGGTCGCGCTGCCGTGCCATCTCGTCGGCGAGCGCCTGCACGACTGCGGCCACGGCGGGCCGCCTCCAGGACTCGCTGCGGACCACCGCCCAGTACGGCAGCCGCTCGGTGACCTCGTCGGGCAGGAGCCGCACCAGGTCGTCGTGCCGGTCGGCCATGAAGCAGGGCAGGAACCCGAGCCCTGCTCCCGCGCGGGTGGCCTCGACGTGCACGAACACGTTCGTGGAAGCCAGTGCGTCCTGCATACCCGGCACCAGGCGGCGCGGTGCGTCGAGGTCGTTCACCTGCAGCATCGAGTCGACGAAGTAGACCAGCCCGTGCCGGGACATCTCGGCGACCGTCGCCGGTGTGCCGTGCCGCGCCAGGTAGTCGCGCGAGCCGTACATGCCGAGCACGTACTCGCCCAGGCGCACAGCCTTCGCCCGCTGCACGCTGGGTTCCCCGACGACGACGTCGATGTCGACCCCCGAGCGGTGGTGCGTCGCCACCCGGGTGACCGTGACGAGCTCGACCGACAGCTCGGGGTGCGCGCCCCGCAGCCGGGCGATCGCGGGGGAGGCGACGTAGGCGCTGAACCCGTCGGTGGCCGTCATCCGCACGACGCCGGTGACGGGGTCCGCCTCGGTGTCACCGGCCACCAGACGGTCGACGGCCTCTGCCACGGCCTCACCGGCCCGGGCTGCCCGGCGGCCGAGCGACGTGAGCTCCCAGCCGTCCGCCCCGCGCACCAGGAGACGCCCGCCGAGGGAACGCTCCAGTGCCGTGATGTTGCGGGCGACCGTGGTGTGGTTGACGCCGAGCGCCTGCGCCGCCGTCGTGTACCGGCCGGTGCGGGCCACCTCCAGCAGCACCAGGAGCTGGTCGGCGACCTGGCCGGCCGGCGCGTCGTTGCGGGCTGACATGCCGTGACGCTACCAAGCCGCGGGCCGGCGAGTGTGCATTCCTGCACACGGCGTCTGCCCAGTTCGTCATTGCTCCGCACGGTGTTCGCGGGAACACTTCGGCAGGTCAGGGTGGCACGACGTGCGGACAGCACAGTCCCGGCCATTCCCCGTGTCAGAGTCGACACCCCCGAGGAGCAGCAGCATGTCTGCACAGCAGAGCACCGACGCACCGGACGACCGGTCGCTGATCAAACGCATCGTCGCCGCCTCGATGGCGGGCACCGTCGTCGAGTGGTACGACTTCTTTCTCTACGCGACTGCCGCGGCACTCGTGTTCAACAAGGTCCTCATGCCGGAGACCGGGAACGAGTACGACGCGATCATCGCCGCGTTCGTCACCTATGCGGTGGGCTTCCTCGCCCGACCGCTCGGTGGCGTCATCTTCGGCCACCTGGGCGACAAGCTCGGACGCAAGAGCACCCTCCAGTTCACGATCGTGCTGATCGGTGTCGCGACGGTGCTCATGGGCTGCCTGCCCACGTTCGGTCAGGTCGGCTACCTCGCCCCCGCGCTCCTGGTCGTCCTGCGCTTCGTGCAGGGCGTGGCGCTCGGCGGCGAGTGGGGCGGCGCCGTGCTGCTCGTGGCCGAGCACAGCAAGAACGACGAGCGGGCCCGCTGGACCGCATGGCCCCAGGCGGGCGTGCCCGCGGGCAACCTGCTCGCGACCGTCGTGCTCTACACGATGTCGGGTGTCCTGAGCGAAGCCGAGTTCCTGTCGTGGGGCTGGCGCGTCGCCTTCTGGCTGTCGGCCGTCGTGATCGTCGTGGGCTACTACGTCAGGACCCGGGTCTCCGACGCCCCGATCTACGAGGAGACGAAAGCCGCGATCGACCAGGGCGCCAAGAGCTACGGCGTCCTCGAGGTGATCAGGCGGTACCCGCGGGGCGTGCTGACCGGCATGGGCCTGCGGTTCGCGGAGAACATCCTCTACTACCTCGTGGTGAGCTTCTCGATCGTCTATCTCGGCACCGCGCTCGGCATGGACACCACCCGGATCCTCGGCGTCGTCGCGGCGGCGCACGCGTTCCACTTCGTGGTGATCCTGGTCGTGGGACGGCTCGCCGACAGCATCGGACGCAAGCCGCTGTACGTGGCCGGCGCGATCCTCGGCGCGACGTGGTGCTGGTTCGCCTTCCCCGCGATGGAGACCCGTAACTCGCTGGTGATCCTCGCCGTCCTCATGGCGGGCCTGCTCTTCCACGCCATGATGTACGCGGTGCAGCCGGCGATCATGGCCGAGATGTTCCCGACCCGGATGCGCTACTCGGGCGTCTCGATCAGCTACCAGGTCACCTCCATCGTGGCGGGTTCGCTCGCCCCGATCCTGGCCACCACCTGGCTCAAGAACACCGGCTCGTGGTGGCCCACCGCGGTCTACATGCTGGTCGCGGCGACCATCACCCTGGTGGCGGCCCTCGCACTGCGCGAGACGCGGGGCGCCTCGCTGCACGACCTCGACGCCGAGGACCAGGCGCGGGAGCGGGCGCTCGCGGCGCAGGATCGCCGATGAACCCGCCCCCCGAGAACGACCGGCTCGAGGGCCGCCGGGCGCTCGTGACCGGCGGCGCGAGCGGCATCGGGGCGGCGTGCGTCCGGGAGCTCGCGGCGCGCGGCGCGCACGTGACCGTTGCCGACGTGGACGGCGACGCCGCCAAGGCCGTCGCCGAGGAGGTCCGCGGCGAGGCCTGGGTGGTGGACCTGTCCGCCACCCAGGCGCTCGACGGCCTCGAGCTGGACACGGACATACTGGTGAACAACGCGGGCATCCAGCGGGTCAACGCCGTCCAGGACTTCGTGCCGGACGACTTCCGGCTGGTCCACCGGATCATGCTGGAGGCTCCGTTCCTGCTGGTCCGTGCCGTGCTGCCCGGCATGTACGAGCGGGGCTGGGGCCGGATCATCAACATCTCCTCCGTGCACGGGCTCGTCGCGTCGCCCTTCAAGGCGGCGTACGTGTCGGCCAAGCACGGGCTGGAAGGGCTGTCGAAGGTGACCGCCCTCGAGGGCGGCGAGCACGGCGTCACGAGTGTCTGCGTCAACCCTGGGTACGTGCGCACGCCGCTGATGGAGCGGCAGGTCACCGAGCAGGCGAGGGTGCACGGTATCCCCGTGTCGGAGGTGCTGGCTAAGGTCATGCTCGCGGAGTCAGCGGTGAAGCGGCTCGTGGAGCCCCACGAGGTGGCCTCGCTGGTGGGATGGCTCACGGGCCCGGCGTCGGCGATGGTGTCGGGCGCCTCATGGACGATCGACGGCGGATGGAGCGCACGGTGACCGAGACGACCAAGACCTCGAGGAACCCGTTCGCCGCGGCCATGCGCCCGGTGAACGCCGTCGTGGAGCGGTTCATCCCTAGCGCCCTGGTGTTCGCCGTGCTGCTGACGTTCGTGGTGGCGGCGCTCGCGCTCCTGCTGACGGACGCGGGGCCACAAGCCGTGCTCACGGGCTGGGGCGACGGGCTGTCCGGACTGCTCGCCTTCATGACCCAGATGGCGCTCGTCCTGCTGCTCGGGCACATGCTCGCCAACACGCGGCTCGTGCGCCGCGGGCTGGCCAGAGTCTCCGCGCTGCCGCGCAGCCCCGTGCAGGCGTACGTGTTCGTGGCGGTCCTCGCCTCGGCACTGTCGCTGGTGCAGTGGGGGCTCGGCCTCGTGGCGGGTGGCCTGCTGGCCCGCGAGGTCGCCGCCCAGATGCGCGCCAAGGGCGTGCGCGTGCACTTTCCGCTGCTCGTCGCCGCAGGCTTCTCCGGCTTCGTCGTCTGGCACATGGGATACACGGGATCGGGTCCGCTGACGGCGGCGACCACCGACTCGTTCGTCACGGAGCAGCTCGGCGGCACCATCCCGGTGTCCGAGACCACGTTCGCACCGTGGAACCTGGTCGCGGCCGTGGTCACGGTGGTCGTCGTCGCCGGTGCGCTGGCCCTGGTGGCCCCGCGCGGCACCGACCGGGTGGTCGAGCTCGAGGTCGACGCCCGCGCCGCCGAGGTCGAGCTCGAGCAGCCGGTCACGCCGGCGGACCGTCTCGACGCCAGCCGGGTCCTGACCACCCTGACGGGGCTCGGCCTCGTCGCCTACCTGGTGGTCTACTTCGCCGGCGGCGGCACGCCCACCCTCGACATCGTCAACTGGACGTTCCTCGCGCTCGTGCTCCTGCTGGTCCGCAGCCCGTTCGAGGTCGCGGCGCTCGTCAAGAACGCGGCGACCAACGTCGGCGACATCCTGCTGCAGTTCCCGCTGTACGCGGGCATCCTCGGGATCATGACGGCGACCGGGCTGATCCAGGTCTTCAGCGACGCGATCGTGAGCGTCTCCACGCCCCAGACGTTCGGGGCGCTGGCGTTCGTCGCCGCGGGCGTCGTGAACTTCTTCGTGCCGTCGGGCGGCGGGCAGTTCGCCGTCCAGGCGCCGATCCTGCTCGACGCCGCGACCCAGCTCGGCGTCGACCCGGCGGTCGCGATCATGGCCGTGGCGTACGGCGACCAGTGGACCAACATGATCCAGCCGTTCTGGGCACTCCCGCTGCTGGCCATCGCCGGCTTGAAGGTGCGGGACATCCTGGGATACACCACCGTGACACTGCTGGCCTCGGGGCTCGTCTTCGCGGCGACCCTGCTGATAGTCGGACCCGGGGCCTGACCGGATCCCGATCGGAATGGAGTCAACGATGACCGAAGCGAGAAGCAGCGGGTTCGACAAGGTGGTGGCGAGCGCGGCCGACGCGGTCGCCGACATACCTGACGGCGCGTCCCTGGCCGTGGGCGGGTTCGGCCTCTGCGGCAACCCGATCGCGCTCATCGAGGCGCTGCTGGCCCAGGGCACCACCGGCCTGTCCGTGGTGAGCAACAACTGCGGCGTCGACGACTGGGGGCTCGGCGTGCTGCTGAACGCCCAGCGCATCGCGAAGATGACCAGCTCGTACGTGGGGGAGAACAAGGAGTTCGAGCGCCAGTTCCTCTCGGGCGAGCTGGAGCTGGAGCTCACCCCGCAGGGCACCCTCGCCGAGAAGCTCCGCGCCGGCGGTGCGGGCATCGCCGCCTTCTTCACGCGCACCGGCGTCGGCACGCAGGTGGCCGACGGCGGTCTCCCGCGCAAGTACGACGGCGCCGGTGGCGTGGCCATCGCGTCGCCGGCCAAGGAGGTGCGCACGTTCGGGGACGACGGCGCCGAGTACGTGCTCGAGGAGGCGATCAGCACCGACTTCGCGCTGGTGCACGCCCTGCGCGGCGACCGGCACGGCAACCTCGTGTTCAACAAGTCGGCCCGCAACTTCTCGCCGCTCGCCGCGATGGCGGGACGCGTGTGCATCGCCCAGGTCGAGGAGCTCGTCGAACCGGGGGAGATCGACCCGGACACCGTGCACCTGCCCGGCGTCTACGTGCACCGGCTGGTGCACGTCGGCACCGACATCGAGAAGCGGATCGAGCGGCGCACCGTGTCCGCAGCGCCGTCGGCCACGACCACGAAGGGGGCCTGAACCATGGCGCTGACCCGACAGGAGATGGCCGCGCGCGCCGCGCGCGAGCTGACCGACGGCATGTACGTGAACCTGGGCATCGGGCTGCCGACGCTCGTACCCAACTACGTGCCGGAGGGCCGGCACCTCGTGCTGCAGTCCGAGAACGGGATCCTCGGCGTGGGCCCCTACCCGACGGAGGACAGGGTGGACCCCGACCTGATCAACGCGGGCAAGGAGACGGTGACGCTGCTGCCCGGCTCGTCCATCTTCGACTCCGCGACCTCGTTCGGCATGATCCGTGGTGGCAAGATCGACGCCGCGATCCTCGGCGGCATGCAGGTCTCGGCCACGGGCGACCTGGCCAACTGGATGATCCCGGGCAAGATGGTCAAGGGCATGGGCGGCGCCATGGACCTGGTGCACGGCGCCGGGCGCGTGATCATCCTGATGGAGCACGTGGCGCGCGACGGGTCGCCCAAGATCCTGCGTACGTGCTCGCTGCCGCTGACCGGCAAGGGCGTGGTGAACCGGATCATCACCGATCTGGCCGTGCTCGACGTCACGCCGTCCGGTCTGGTGCTCCGGGAGCTCGCGCCGGGAGTCACGGCCGACGAGGTCATCGAGAAGACCGAGCCGGAGCTCACCGTGGAGCTCGTCGAGCCGATGGTGTGAGGGGCTGTGAGGCGCACTGCGCCGGGAGATACGCTGAAGTACGACGGCCAAAGGAGGTCTCATGACTGACCCGATCAACACTCCGGCAAGCGCCACAAGCGCGGCTCCGGGTGCGGAGAACAGCGCTGACAAGACCAGCGTGCAGAACAACGCGCAGAACGACAGCCCCGACGACGTCGTGATCGTCTCGGCCGCACGAACGCCGCAGGGGCGGCTGAAGGGTTCGCTGGCGACGCTGAGCGCCGTGGACCTGGGCGCCGTGGCGGCGCGCCGGGCGCTGGAGGGCGCCGGGGTGCTCGCCGCCGACGTCGACAAGGTGGTCTTCGGCCAGGTGATCCAGGCGGGTGCGGGCCAGAACCCCGCCCGGCAGACGGCGGTCGCGGCCGGCGTCTCCTGGGACGTGCAGGCCGTCACCGTCAACAAGGTGTGCCTCTCCGGGCTGACGGCGATCATCGACGGCGCCCGGCTGCTGCGCACGGGCGAGGCGGCCGTGGTGCTCGTGGGCGGGCAGGAGTCGATGACGAATGCGCCGCACCTGCTGCCGGGGTCCCGGGTCGGGTTCGGATACGGGTCCGCCGAGCTGCTGGACGCCACCGCGCACGATGCCCTGACCGACGCCTTCGACGGCGTCTCCATGGGTATCTCGACGGAGGACCACAACTCCGGCTCCGTGTTCGTGTCCCGCGAGGAGCAGGACGCGATCGCCGCGGCCTCGCACCAGCGGGCGGCCGCCGCGACGAAGGACGGACTGTTCGAGGCGGAGCTCGCCCCGGTGTCGGTGCCGCAGCGCCGTGGGGAGCCGGTCGAGGTACGCACCGACGAGGGCGTCCGCCCCGACACGACACCAGAGTCGCTGGCGAAGCTGCGTCCGGCGTTCGCCGGCGAGGGCACGCTCACGGCGGGCAACTCCTCGCAGATCTCGGACGGAGCCGCCGCGCTCGTGCTCACGACGCGGGGCCGGGCCGAGGCGGCCGGGGTGCCCGTGCTCGCGACCGTCCGCGCACACGGCCAGGTCGCGGGCCCGGACAACTCGCTGCACTCCCAGCCGGCCCGGGCGATCGCCCAGGCCCTGGAGCGGCAGGGCTGGACGGCCGGGGACCTGGACGTCGTGGAGATCAACGAGGCGTTCGCCGTGGTGGTCGGAGTGTCCGCGAAGGCGCTCGGCGTTCCGTTGGACCGTGTCAACGTGCACGGCGGCGGGATCGCGCTGGGACACCCCGTGGGGGCGTCCGGGGCACGCATCGCCGTGCACGCGGCGCACGAGCTGGCACGACGCGGTGGCGGCCGGGCCGCCGTCGGCCTGTGCGGTGGTGGCGGCCAGGGCGAGGCGCTCCTGCTCGAGGCCGCGCCGAGGTAGTCACTCCGCGAGGTAGTNGCCCTCGGGCCGGTACCTGTCCCCGCACGAGCGTGAGGAGATCGCGGTGCGGTCCGCGGCGGGCTCCTCGGCGCGGCAGATCGCGGCCGTGCTGGACCGCTCGGCGTCCACGATCAGCCGGGAGCTGGCCAGGAACCGGGCGGCTGACGGGCGCTATAAGCCCTTGGTCGCGCAGGCCAGGGCCGAGGCCCGGGCCCGGCGCCCGAAGGAGTCCAAGATCGCGGCCCGGCCGCGGTTGCGGGCCTGGCTGGAGGACAAGCTCGATACCGAGCAGTGGAGCCCGCAGCAGTTGTCCGCCCGGCTACGGGTCGA